>JAJACQ010000033.1 GCA_022601435.1 Chlamydiia bacterium | reverse complement strand
TCCACAACATCAGCAACAAGCAATGTTTGGGGCCGGACCACAGCATCCGCCTAGAACTGCAACTAACTATTCGCAACTACAACAACAAGCCCAACAGTTTCAACAACCTCATACTCAATTTCATGCTCAGGCTACCACTCCTTCACAACATCAGCAGCAAGCAATGTTTGGGATCATAACACAGCATCCGCCTAGAACTGCAGGTAACCATTGGCAACAACACAGACCAACTAATCAGCATCAGCAACTTCATACTCAGCCCCCCACTTACGTTCAAAATCAACTAACTACACATTCAGGATATGCACCAACTAGTCGCCAAAATGGACCTCTTCCTGTACAAAATCATCATGAGCAACTTCAACAATCTCAACAGTCTCATGTTCAATCTCATGCTCCACCTCCTGCCTACCGTCAACATCAACAAACTACAGACTCAAGACATATGCCAACTAGTCACCAAAGTAGACCTATTCCTGTACAAAATCAGCAACCACAAATGCAACAACTTCAACAGGCTTATACTCAACCTACTATTCAACCTACTGCTGAACCTACTATTCAACCTACTATTCAACCTCATGCTCAATCTACTACTCAAGATTCAAATTCACATACCCCCTGCGAAAGTCACTCTTTTTCTTCACAAAATCAACCATCTATCCCTACAAATTCTACTACTTCTTGTACCACACAAGATAACAGGAGTAATCAGAATTCCGGAGGCGGTGAGACTAAGCGAAGAAAAAGACAAGCTCCTGAAGCATCTAATTTACTTGGAGAATCAAACGTAAAACAAACAGCAGATATTTCAAATAGTCAACAAATATCTTATAATTTAAATGGTCTAGTATTATTTATCCTGAAAAGTCTTAATTCATATGACACTAGTCGTAAAAAACTAAAAACTACTCTCGAAAGTAGATGCGACGAAACTACAGTAAAGATATTTCAATCTCCTGATTTTGAACCTGTTTTAAAAAAATTTCCAAGGATGAACAATAAAGTTTTTAAAGGTAAACCTCCAAACAATGTAATTGAAGCTAAAAAAGCTCTAAGTGATATAATAACTACAATAATCAATGAAATAGAGTATACAACAAGTCCATTTGACACAAAAATTATAGAAGTACAAGAATTAATACATTTCTATCTAGAATTCTATATATTTGATATCAATAACATTATAAACAATCTACCTAAGATACAAGCATGTATAGATGTAGTTAGAAAAAAGAGGACTTTAAATACTAAAATTACCGATCTAGAAAAACTCAAAAAGAATCTTTCTACCGTGATAAACATATTAATAAATAAAAGGACTTCAATAAGTTATTTTGAACTACAGAGTCATTTTAAACTTACCTACCTTCCAAGAGAAATAACCGAATTTTTCCCTAGTAGCAAAAAAGTCGCACTTTCAACAGCTTCTTCTGCATCCACTGCTTCTTTGCCTTCAACGGCATCTTCGGCATCTTTGCATTCAACAACCGCAACGACTTCTCGTACTCCACAAAATACAGGAGGGGGTGGGACTAAGCAAACAAAAAGATCTTATAAAAGAGGAGCTCCAGATGATAATTCTCCACCAAGATCTATAAGTTTATATAATATAGTTCATTATATTTTTTCCCAATTAGATCAAATAACCGCATATCTTAGAAGGAAACAAAGAGAAAAAGGTACAGCGATTTTAACAAAAAAAATTACACTACTAAAGTTTGATTCTTTGTTGGAAAAATTTCCAACCATTACTGAAAATTTTGATAACAAGGAATTCCCTAAAGAATTATCAATAGCTAAAACAAATACAAGAAAAGCGATAAATCTAACAAAAAATAATATTCAACATTCTGATGACCTTTTAAATGAAGAAATTAAAAATCTACAACAACTAATTTGCTTATATATAGAATTAATTTTTAATGAAACACAAACTTATTTAAAGCATTTTCAGGAAAATCCGTTAAGAAGACGTTCACAAACGAAATTAATCAGCCACTTACAAAACGACCTTAAAGTACTAGAAATATTAAATGATAAATCTCCTTATTTGATAGAGACATTGAATTCTAATGAGACTACCTGGAGAAATGCTAATCTTATAGAATACTTTCAATTAGAAGCACAATCAAAGAAAGTAAAAGCCTGTTCTTCTTCTGCTTCTTCTGCTTCTTCTGCTTCTTCTGCTTCTTCTGCTTCTTCTGCTGCTGAAAGTCCACAGGGAAAGCTTTTGCCAGATGCTGAAAAGCAAGAGCTTAATGAATTGTACAGAGCCTATACAAAAGCTAAGGTAGATCTAAGTAATGCACGAGCCCGCACAGGTATAAAAGTTACAAAGGAGGTAAATAATGAACTTAAAAAGCAAATAGATATTTTTCCTCATTCAGTTCAAAAAAAACTGAATCTAAATATAGATTTTCATGTAATATTAACATCGTTTACAAATACCACAAAGAATTGCTTTGATGAAATAGAAACTGCCTCTCTTAGAATAAATGATACTGACTATTTTAGAGAAATTGCAAATAAGATAGAAATTTATTTTAAAATTAGAGAAATTGATTATATAGAAATAAAGAAAAAATTTGTAAATGAACCCCAACTTAGCAAGTTAAATAAAAAATTTACAGAATTTAAAAGATCAAATGATAGTTTATTGAGAAAGCTTTCCAAATACACATAAGACTTTACAAAAGATCTATTGAGGCAAAGTGATTAACTCTCTTGAAGATAGACCTTTTATTCTTTTTGAGGAGGTGGCTCTGCTAATATTTCAGGATCTGTTTCTGACAAAGAATCTTCGTTTGGTGGCACCACATCAATAGAGTCACGTCTTTCAAAAATAAGAAGGTTGATCACTCCTCCTAAGAACACTAAGGCTGCTCCCACATAGAAATTCATTGTTGGCTCAAATTTGAATAAACCCCTTGCTAATAGGAAATGGAAAAAAGCAAATGAATAGTTATAAGGTGCTAGTTCTGCTGCTGAAGAAATCTTATAGGCGTGAAACATTAATGTTTGAGCTAATATACTTATAATAGCTGCCAATGAGTAAAAAAACATTTGTCTTTGCGTCGGCATTTGAAATTGCTGAACAATAAATGGCATGAGCATTAATGTAGAGCACAAGTAAAACAAAAAAAGATAGGTGTAAACATCTTCATAGTCAGTAACTTTCTGCATGATAATAAGCGAAATTGCCCACAAAACAGATGCAAAAGTGGCATAAAAAATACCGCCATGTATAAAGCTATTAACATTAGGAACCAATATAAGCCAGACGCCGAGCATTCCTACAATTAATGCAACCCATTGCATAACTGATATTTTCTCTCCTAAAAATATCCAAGCAATTAGCACTACAAAGAGAGGAAAGCTATTTGTTAAAAGACCAACCTCAGCAAATGAAGCAAATGTAAGAGCTTTGAAATAAGCTAAAGAATATAAGACACCGGTAAAAGATCTGAGGAAAATGCGACTAAAGCGCTTCGGCTTTACCATCTTTTTCTTTGTAAAAATGAACCTTAAACTCAAAAGAGACAGCATAATGACATTTTGGATGCCAAAAGCCAAAATAATTGAAATCCCCTCTTCCATCAAAAGGTAAATTATTAAACTTGTAAGGCTATAAGCAAAATATGCAGCGATTAATAGAATTGCGCCAAAGGTTTGCATGACTCCTCCAAGGTCTAATATCTAGATTTCAGTCAATTACGGTAATTAATTTCCGTATATTATAATAAGTTTAATTATGGAATACTTATTTAATTATACAAGAAATCTATGCGATAGTATAGACTCCCTAATTAAGGATATGATTGCTCTCCAAAGAATATTGGATGAGAAAAAAAATTCTAAATTAAGCCAAGAAAATCTCTTTAAATGTAAAAAAGAGTTAAAGAAAGAGCTCTATTTTCTGCGAATTTTGGAGCAGATTTTTTATTTAGAGGAATATCAAATAGATATTGGAAGAGCAGTTGAATCTGTAGATGAATTTCTTTCTAAAGATAGCTATTTAGCTGAAGATAGTAATAAGATTTCATATTACCTTTCAGGCATATGTTATAACTATATAGAGTTTGATAATTATGCACCTCCAGCTCCTGTTACACTTCAGCAGCAAGTCGCTGTAAAATTAGATGATATCATGAAAACAGTAGAAGAAATCCTCCTTTCTTTCTATGGGCTTATCTCACCTGTGGACGATCTAGAAGAAAAACTCATCAATAAAGTCGAAGAGCTTTTTTACTTAGATTTAGAAAACCTAGAAATGGAAGAAAAGCTTCTTATAGAAGATTATTTCAATCAAATTCAATTTGCGTTTCAGCAAAAAAGCACCGAAGGTTGGGAAACAGCCTACATCAAATGTACGGGTATCTTAAACGATTTAAAGACTCGTGCAGGCATGGACATCTCCTCATCTTTACAAATCACTTTCGAGTCAGAAGATGAAGAAGCTGATGATTATATCATCGAATTTGAAATTGAGGAAGAAAATGACTATGGATACGATCCAGATGATAAAGAAAAGCAATCATATGATGATTCAGTAGAAGATGATGAAGAGGATGAGTACTATGATTTCCTCGATGATGACAACGATTATTAAAATCGAATCTTGAGATACAATCCTAAACCCCAAATAAGTATGGGTTGAGACAAAGTCCCAAAAGCACTTAAGAAATAAAAGATGTAAAGTCTACGAGCCCACTTTTTTCTAGAATGATGACAATGATTAGGATTGGGGCGATTATCTTAATAAAGAAATACCAAATTGGGAAAAGAGCCCTTCCTTTTCGTCCTTGCATAAACTCATCTTTGATCATCTTTTTCGGAAGCGCCCATCCTACAAATAGCGATGTGATAAGCCCTGCAAAAGGAATAATCCAAACAGACACAATCTCATCAACAGTTTCTAGAAAAGGCATACCATAAACTTCTGACCAATCACCAAAAATCCCTGCCGATGCTGAATAGGCAGACGGAATTCCTACAATAAAAGTCATTAAACAAACAAACGAAACCGCCTTTTTGCGATCAAGCCTATAATGATCCATTAAATTCGCTGAGACAACCTCTACAAAAGCTATTGAAGATGTAATCGCTGCAAACACAAATAATGAGAAAAAAGCTACAGCTACCATTTTCCCAGCAGGAAGCTTTGCAAATAAAAATGGAAGCGTCTGAAAAATCATCCCTGTTCCCATGGAAGGATCATAGCCGAATGAAAAAATTACCGGAAATATCAAAAGGGCCGATAGAGTCGCCACTACTATCACAGCTATTGATACAAATCCACACATAAGCGGCACATTATTTTGCTTTTGCATATAACTTCCGTAAGAAATCATGATCCCCTGACCAAGACTTAATGTGAAAAAAGCCAGCCCTAAAGCCTCTAAAATAGATGCTCCTGTAAAAGATCCTGGTTGTCCATAAACTAAATAATCAATCGCCTTACCAAAGCCTGAAAGATTAATGTTATATAACACTACCAAAGTCAGTATTACGAAAAGCAATCGCATCATGATCTTTGACCAATATTCAATTCCTTTTTTCACTCCAGAAAAAACAATCATCATCGTAATTAAAGTAAAAAGCGCATGCCATAAAAGTGAAATTCCGCCTGACTTTGACAACGTATAAAATACTCTTGAAACGCCCTTAGCATCTAATCCTTGCGAAAAATCACAAAGCGACATTACGATATATGAGATCCCCCATCCGGCAATCACTGAATAAAAGCTCATGATAAAAAATGAAGCTGTCACTCCGAGCATTCCCCCAAATCGCCAAGCAGTTCTTCCCTTCAAAACTTCGAATGATGCAATCGCACCCTTCTGAGCTTTACGCCCTAATAATATTTCTGCAATAAAGACTGGAAGACCAATAAATAAAATACAAAAAATGTAAGCCAGAATAAAAAGCCCGCCCCCATTTTTTCCCACCGTAAAAGGAAATTTCCATAATACACCGAGTCCAACAGCCGATCCAATTGCCGCAAATAAAAATCCAATTTTTGATGAAAAATGTTCGTGTTTTTCTTTCACAATGTTCCTACATTAAAAGAGTTTTGAAAAATCAATAAGCCCACTTGTTTGAAATATAATAATTAAAATAACAGCAGGAACCACAATCGAAATTGCGAAATGCCAAATCCCGAATCCCCATTTAGACACTGCCCCTTCATAAAATTGCTTCTTAGTCTTCGTTTTTTTCATCCGATAACCAATAAAGATCGATGTAAAGAAACCAGCCAAAGGAATCACCCAAACTGTTGCTATCTGATCAATCGTATCCATGAAATTCAACCCAAAAATAGTCTTCCAACCATCAATAACCCCTGTTTCAGAAAGCGCACTTGGAATCCCAAAAATAAAAGTTGCCAAACACACCAAATAGGTTGCCTTTCTTCTGCTCCAATTAAGGTTTTCCATCAAATTGGTTGCCACCACCTCAACAAGCGGCACTGCAGATGTAAGCGCTGTAAAAACAAACAATGAAAAGAAGACAAAAGATATAACCATCGAACCCGGTAGCTGAGCAAATAATACAGGAAGCGTTCTAAACACAAGCCCTGGCCCTGAGTCTGGAGCAAAACCAAAAGTAAAGACAACGGGAAAGATCGTAAGCGCCGCCAAAATAGCAACCACAACCACTGATAAAGCTACAATCAAAGACATCTTTACAATATTTGCTCCTTCTTGGACATAACTACCATAAGAAATCATAATCCCTTGACCAAGACTCAACGTCATGAACGCAAGCCCCAATGCTGTCAACACGCTCAAAAAAGTAAAACTTCCCTGCTTTGGTACAAAGATAAAATCTACAGCTTGAGCAAATCCTGGGAGCGTTGTGCTATATAAAAACAAAGCCACCAACATCACAAGCAAAACGCGCACTAATAACTTGGACCAATACTCAATACCCTTTCTGACACCGCTTAAAACAATTCCCATTGTAAGAGCTGTAAATACGCCATGCCATAAAATTGAAATACTACCACTTTGAGAGAGTTTCTCAAAAACCTGCCCTACCTGCTCGACGCTCTTTCCAGTATAAAATCCAGAAAGCGAGGTTAAAATGTAACTTAAGCCCCACCCAGCAATCACTGAATAATAACTCATGATCAAAAAAGAAGATAACACCCCTAAATAACCACCAATCACCAACTTACTCGGTCGAGAAGCTCCTTCATCAAACGCTCTTACTGCCGCACTTTGAGTGCTGCGTCCTAAAATTATTTCGCCAATAAATAATGGAACACCTGCTACAAAGAGGCAGAAAAAATAAGTGAGCAAAAATAAACCACCACCATTTTGACCAATAACATAGGGGAACTTCCACAATAAACCTAAGCCAATTGCAGAGCCTATAGCAGCTAGCATGAATCCTAAGCGGGAAGTAAAGTGCTCTCTTTTGCGAGTTGTTGTCATTTCAAGGTGTCCTCAAAAAATTCATAACAGAATACCACTTTACAAAGAGAAAGTAAAGAAAATCTATTTAAATAAATATTAACACATTTCTTTACAACAACTTAAATTTTAGATACCCTTTTAAAAACAAACCAACCGTAGGAGTTTTCATGGAAGCAGCAAATACACAATCAGGCGCGGCACATAACACCAATTCAAACACAACACAGGAAAGTGGTTCAAATCATACGCAAACAAAATATACAACGCAGAACCAAGAGCCTTCCGGAACTACCCATAAGGTAGCTTCTGCAGCTCAACAACTTTCAGGTACTACAACAAACGGCTCTCATGGCTCAGATACCGGGAAATTATATAGAACCACAAAATACTATAGGTTACCTGGTACAGAACAAGTTACAGTAGATCCAAACAAAGAGCAGGCTAATGTTTAACTTCGAACAATGACTTTACTATAAAGTAAAATAAATCTTTACGAAAATCTTACCATCAATTAATTTCATAAACTTAACAATAAAATGTTTAGGTGATAAATATGATTAGTTCAATCTCAGGTGTATATCCTAATTTTACTAAGTTATCAACCATCTCTGAAATAGAAGAAACAGATGAATCAGAAGATTCAGAAGAACTAGAAGAGTTAGATGAATTTATACCACCAAATGAGCAAGAAGAATCTGAAATAGTTAAAACTTTTGTTTCTTCTTTTCCAGACATTGCTACAAAAATCTTTGAGGTTCCTATTTTAAAAGACTTACCTTGTTGTAAAAAGATTGCTGAACATAAAGATAAGATCTTAATAATTACTACAATTGCAGCAGCGGCTCTTTTGATAATTTGTCTGATTGCTCTATTTTTTATGCCTGCAGCTGCTATTCAAACAGGATTATTAATCACAGCTCTTGTCGCAGGAGGTATTTCTGCTTTATGTGGGGGGCACTATCTTAAGGGCTACTTTCTCCTGATTCGCGAAAAAGAACAATTTAGTATTTTAGAAGCATATAATGAAAAGTTGAATAAACAAATTAAAGCCAATCAAGAAACAATCAAAGGCCATCAAGAGCAAAATGTTGTTCATTCCTTGCTTCTTGTTGAAGAAAAGCAAGTAGTTGTTGACTTGCAGGCTCAGTTAGAGGAAAGGCTTCATGCAAATAAAACTTTACAAACTCAAATTCAAGAATTAATTGCACATCGAGAAAGAACAGCTTCCCAATATGACCAACTAGAGCAAATCACAACAGAGTTAGAAAGACTGAATCAAAAGTGTGCTGAAGATCTTCAATCTCTACAAAATCTTCCACACAATATGCAAAGACTCACTGAAGAAGTTGGTCTTTTAGAAGCTCAAAGAACGCAACTGAACACCTCAATCGGAATTTTAGATGGACAGCATAAGAGAATCGATGAATTATTAAATCAGTATCAGGAAGAACTAGACAAGACAACAAAAGAAAAGCAACAAGCAACAATCGAGCTGTCTGAGCAAAAAACAGAATTAGAGGGAGTAAGAGCTAGAATAACGAAGGCAACGAATAGACTTCTTGAAGTGACAAATAAACTTTCCGATCAAGTCATGGGGAGTGCTACGGCTACAACAACAGAACCTCCAGCCGGAGCTCTTAAAGAATAAAAGTGCGATTGCTTAAAATCTCTTGATTGTGACATAATAGGACTTTAAAAAATGAGGTATTATGGCAACCGTTGACGCAGGCTCTATTAAAAAGGGAATGAAACTAGAAATCGATAATAATCCCTACAATGTTCTGGTAGCAGATATTGTAAAGCCCGGGAAAGGACAAGCCTTTACTCGTACAAAATTGAGAAATTTGCGCACAAGACAGCAATTAGAAAAAACTTTTAAATCAAATGAAAAAGTTCAAATTGCGGATATAAATGAAACAAATATGCGTTTGATTTATGTAGAAAGTGATGGTGCTACTTTTATGGATGATCACACATTTGAGCAAGTGACGATTCCTTTTACCATCATGGGAGAGGATAAGATGTGGCTTAAAGAAGAAATTTTATATGCTCTCATCTTTTATAATGGAGAAGTTCTTGGGTTTGAGCCGCCAAATTTTATGGAGCTGATCATCAAAGAGACGATGCCTGGGGATAAAGGTAACACAGCTTCTGGGAAAGTGACAAAGCCAGCGACATTAGAAACAGACGCAGAGATTCAGGTGCCAATTTTTATTTCTGAAGGTGAGAAAGTACGTGTTGACACGCGAACAAAAGAATATGTATCAAGATGCTAACGCTTTTTGAAAAACTTTCATTTCGATCAAAGGCACTTTCAAAAACGCGAGATTTTTTTTCTAAAAGAGGATTTTTAGAAACAGACGTATCAATCTGCAATCCTGAAGCGTCAGTGGATGCCTACATAGATTTATTTGAAGTCAAAGGCGAAGGTTTTTTGCATTCATCGCCAGAGCTTCGGATGAAGGATCTTTTAGCAAACGGTTCAGGAAATATTTATTTTCTAGGTCATGTTTTTCGCAAGGAAGAAGTTGGATCGCGGCACAGTTCAGAATTTACGATGCTTGAGTATTACCGAGTAAACACCAATGAAAAAGAATTTTTAGATGAAGTGATAGACTACATCTCAGGATTTCTCGGAAAGCGCACTGTTGAGATTCTTTGTTATGAAGAAGCGTTCGAAAAATTTGCTCCAAAGACCCTTCCAGAGGAGATCAAGGATTATACAGAGCAAGAAAAGCAGCACTATATATTTTCGATTTACATAGAGCCCCATCTCGGTAAAGGTTGCTATACGATAATCACAGATTTTCCAGAAGAAGAAGCATCTCTTGCGCAAGTTGTCGAAGAAGATGGCAAGCGTGTTGCCAAGCGCTATGAGGTGTTTGTCGATGGAGTAGAGCTTGCAAATGGATTTTTTGAGCTCTCTTGCTCACAAACAGCTCGCGCTCGTTTTCTTAAAGCAAACAAGAAGCGTATTGCCCAAAACAAAGCTCCTTATCCCCTCGATGAAAGTTTCCTCGCAAATTTAGAAAAAGGGCTTCCCAATAACACCTATGGCATAGCCATCGGGTTCGATCGCCTTCTCATGCTTGCTCTCAACGCTTCAAACATAAACGATGTTATTCTCGCCTCCGGCGGCCAAAGGGACAAAGCCCCATTTTAGCACCCACATCTTTTTTTAAAATCCCATGGGACGCTGTCCCATACCCTGGTCAAGGACTACGTCCTTAACAAACCTATGCTTGATTTTTTGCAATGCAAAAAATTG
>JAJACQ010000032.1 GCA_022601435.1 Chlamydiia bacterium | reverse complement strand
CGAAATGCCCGACCGAGGTTGGTGGCACGTCAAAGACCTAAACCCGAACGTTGTACAACACATGAACAGGGGTGAGAGCGATTTATATAAAGCGCTTATCAACCTGCCTGACGATTAGGACAGAGAATGCAAATGACTGATGAAGTAATGGCCTTAAACACAGAAGCCACCGAACCTCGACCGGATAACCCCAGCCCGGATTTCGAGGCTGCGGCGATCCTTCTGTTCAAGTTGCTCGATGATATCGACACGGCAGATGATATCGCCAAGGGCAATGACGAGATGTTCCGCAATTTAGTACGGCGCTCCCACAAACGACGTTTCGAGGTCGCTTGGACGGATGGCTACGAATTGGCCTAGCAATTACCATCTCACTTTGTCTTATTCTGAAGCTAACGAAAAGTATCGCGGAAAGGTTTTAGAGTATGCCAACAAGCATGGCGCGAACATAGCCGTGGTATTTCGTGACAAGAATAGTATCCCTGACACGTTTCTAGATCGACAAGTCATTGACGGTGACAGGGATGACCTACGTTTCCTTGACCCTAAAAATGTAGTTGTTGCCCTGTACGCAAAGGGTAAAGCAAAGAAAGACACTAGCGGATTTGTGGTGAGCTAGAAAGACTGAATATACACTGTATACTGAAAGGTAAAACAACATGTTAGAGAAAGAAACACTAAAAAAGATTAAGTTTAAACTTGAATACATGCTTTTAATGCGTTCATGTGGAAGAACCGAAGAGGCAGAGAACGCCCTACAGGATATTCTTGACATACTCGATGATAAATCTATATCAATGGAGATTTATTGATATGAAAAATTTGAGTCTATTCACGAGAAAGGGATAAAAATTATGGAAAGCTCGATACACAGGGTAAACTCTATTACTATATCTAAGAGAGATTTAACTGATTTTGGTATAGTTGAGGTTGAAGTAACAACAACAGATGGTGAGAAGCTTTTTCTAAGTTGTTTCCATGATGCTGACAAACCGATTACGATGGAGGTCGAATAACATGAGAATAGCAGCAACAATCTTTGGTATATTAGTAGGAATATTCCTTATAGTTAGCGGAACACTGCTGCCCCTTCCTACTACTGTATCGATACTAGTAGTCTGTATGGGTGCTGCTGCAATAGCAGCCTGTGTAGCATACATTGATTTTCTAACCTCTTACAAATAGGGACTGGGTAAAATGTCTAATATATTTAATGATGAGATAATGTTAACGCTATTTAACGAAGCATTTTATGAACTGATAGATGATGGTATGAGTGAGGTTGAAGCTGAAAAAGCAGCTACAGTTATTGCTATGCAGAAATGGGAGGCAATGGAATGACTTGGGTTATTGTACAACAATGCGTAGATTGTAGTGGACAAGGTAAATTATATGGTTATAGTACTACACCTGATACATGCCATGAGTGCGAGGGTACTGGAGAGAAGGAATGGTATGAAGAAAATTATCAGTATGACACTGTAGATGACGTGAAAGAAGACTACTCTAATCCTCTTACTGTAATGTTAACTAACTAATGAGTAGCAAAGGAATGGGAATTTTAACATGGACACTAATCCTGACTATATCGAATACCGTGGCGGCTACAATATGTGGCGCAACCAGAAGTTGACAGACGAAATGTACAACATTGTCGGCTCTGGTGACATTGGAAAGTTTGAGAAGGCCGTCATCCAACTGGCGCGTGAAAGACAAAAGCAGTACGGTGGTAGTCTGCGAGACAACATGGAAGTGTGTGGCAGGGACTTGCTACAGAAATTGGACTATGTTGCATGTGAAATTCAGTCTGTAACTGAGGGTAGGACAAGAGTAGCCTAAAAACTGCTTGACAGGGGTGATAAGGAAACTATATAGTTAACTTCTTAGTTATCTTTTATATTTTTTCCTTATCACTTAACTTCTAAACAAAGAGGTAAAGATTATGAAAAAAATAAGCTGTACAGTTAACTTGTCTCTTGAACAGGTGCAATCTTTTTTGGACAGAGAATTTACAGGTTACACTGTAGAGGCTTGTTCAGGAACAGACGGTATTGATATATTCTATCGTTATGTCTACTATGAAACGGTTTCTAATCTGTACCTTGCCGTAGAATTAATTGAACAGTCTAGCCCATTAGAGGTAAAGAAAATGAAAAGTTTTTACGAGTGGCAACAGGAAATGCTTTGTCGATATGACACTATGCCTGCGTGGTGGTGGCAACATGGTATGCCAGAAAAAGCATACAAAGCATACGAGGAATACGAGAAATCGTATAATGAACGACACAGTAAGTAGTAAATGTGTAAAAACCCTATATTGTACAACCCTTTATGAAAAGGAAAGTTAAGGAAAATGAAAATCATGGTAACTGAAGTTGAGAACGAAGGTCTGACTGCTCTGATGGGCAAGACTGTAACCCTGTTTTGCGGTGTGTACATTTACACCGGAAAGCTGGTCGGCGTAAACGATACTTGTGTCAAGCTGGAAGACGCAGGGATTGTCTATCAGACTGGTTCTTTCACTGATAAGAAGTGGAAGGATTGCCAGTCTCTACCAAATGACTGGTACGTTACTACGCAGTCCATCGAATCTTTCGGTGAACTGAAGTAAGCAAATATTTTTAAGGTATGGGGGGGGGGGGATGCGTTTATTCTCCCCCATGCTTTAACTGGACTTAGTTTTTCTAATTTATAAGGTACTAGCCATGTTTAACAGAACAAAAAAATCTAAATATAGGTCTAGGTCTGGGTCTGGGTTTGGGTCTTGGTCTAGGTCTTGGTCTGGGTCTTGGGCTGGGTCTGGGTCTGGGTATGGGTCTGGGTCTAGGTCTTGGTCTTGGTCTTGGTCTGGATCTAGGTCTGGGTCTGGGTCTTGGTCTGGGTCTTAGGTTTACTTATAGAAATAAAGTTATGAAAAACAAATATAAACAAGCCTTTATGAAAACTGCCTATGCCTTTGCTGAGTGTAGCCATGCGGTGAGGCTAAAGGTTGGCGCTGTCATTGTGAAGGATGGGCGTATCATATCTATTGGCTACAATGGAACGCCATCTGGCTGGGACAATGAGTGCGAACGTAAGGTATTGTTTCATCCTGAGACGGACAAACAGCTACCGCAACCTATGCTTGTAACTCGTGACGAGGTGCTTCATGCTGAAACAAACACCATTGCCAAGCTGGCTATGTCACATGAGAGTGGCAAGGGTGCAACTATGTTCACGACACATGCCCCTTGTCTTCAGTGTTCAAAGTTGATATATCAGTCGGGTATCAAGGCTGTAATCTTTGCAGAAGAATATCGTAACTTTGATGGTATATCTTTTCTAAATATGTGTGGCGTTATAACTGAACAATTCAAACTAAAGGAGAGTAGAAATGACTGATGAAGTAAAGAAGTACAAGTGGTTATATGGTGATATCGTAGAGTACACCCTAGAAGAATATATTAGTAAGGTAAATAAACTTATATATAGTGCTATCACTCAAATGCAAGAGTATGACGGTGATCTATTCATGTCCGAATATCGAAACCTTATTGACGGCGCAGAACATCTTGATTATCTCAACGATCAAATGAAGGGAAAAGAAGAATATTATCTCAACGATCAACTGAAGCATGAAGAAAGTACATGACGGTATATATAAGCCCACCATTTGGTAACTATATTAAACTAGAAGGCTGTACAAGTATAGAAGGAACATTTACATGGCAGCGTAGAAGAGGACTAGTAATTCAGACACTAAAAACACTGCGTAAGATTGACGGTGGCTGGGTAAATGCTATAGGCTTTCGCAACAAGGGTATGAGTAACATTACCAAGTGGAATAAAAAGTCAGTCTATAGCATTGCTGCCCTTGATGGTAACTGGAAACCTTTTTATGATCATATACCTAGTGATACTAAGCTAGAAATTAATCTAGGTTGTCCTAACGTAAGTAGCTATACTATGTCTAACTCAGATGTTAAGCTTTTTTGTAGTAAGTTTTCAGAGTTAAGTGTAAAGGTAAATCCTCATACAAAAGACAAAGAGTTTATGAACCTATTTGACTGTGGAGTACGAACCTTTCATCTAAGTAATACAATACCTAGCGAACGAGGCGGTATCAGTGGAGATCAGTTACGAGAACAAAACCTCAAACAAGTTGAAATGTTCAGCAGTCTTAACTTGCCTAAACATGACATAAACCTAATTGTAGGTGGTGGTATATATAAGCCTGAACATGTAAGGCAGTACAGATCAGTTGGTGCTACTAAAAGTTTTAGTTTAAGTACTGTGTGGTTCACACCATGGCGTGTAAAAGAAATAATAAAAGAAGTTAAAAAGACCTGAGTAGTTAGAGATGCGTTTAGTATAGAGAAGTAAACCAAACTAGGAGAAATGGAAATGGAAAATCTACTTAACACTAATGATCGTGAAATCTTCTTTACCGTCTACGAACAGGATGTCGTATCTCGTGACACAGGTAAGCCTATAGATGACGGTTGGTTCAAGGCTAAAGATAAGAAGATGCTTATTCGTACAAGTTACGATGGAGACAAGTATCTAAATGTAGTGAATGACAAGTATCGTGTAGTTGAAAATAAAGAAGTTCTTGTGCCTCTTCAGACACAGATGATCAACTACTTTGATCCTCTCGTTCTGGAAGATGTAAAGATTAAAGATACTATCTCTGCCAATGGTAACGTCTGCTATGCAGAATACATCTTTCCCAAGCTAAAGCATGGCATTGAAACATCTACAGGACACAAGACTGAGTTTGGTTTACGTTTTGTAATGAAGAATACCTTTGATGGTAAGGGTAGTGTGACCATGTGGTCAGGTCTTATTGACTTCTTCTGCACCAATGGTACGGTAACAGGTCAGTATGACATCACTCGTAAGCGTCACAGCCGTAACTTTAATACTGATGGCTTTATCAGTGCCTTTGAGATGTCTATGACTACTCACAAAGATGCTGTTGAACGTTATCAGCGTTATGCTGACACTAAGGTTGGTTCTTCTACCAAAGTGCAGCAGTTGTTTGACAAGTTGACTAGGACAAAGCGTTCAGACCAGAAGCGTAGCGGAGGATTGTCTGATCGTCTTTTCGCTCAGTGGATGGATGAAGTACGTGTACGGGGAGACAATCTATTTTCTGTACAGTCGGCTATGACACACTATGCTTCTCACGGTGATGATGGTCGCTTTGACTTGACCAAGGCTGGTGATGGTGGTACACTATACAAGCGTGGTGATGATGTTACGAAGTGGCTACGTTCAGATACGTGGAAGGATTTTGTATCAGAGGTTGCCGCGTAACCTTCTAAACTAATAGGGAGAAAGTTATGCGTCGTTACAACTATAAGAACTATAATGAAATTCCAACATACATGGCTGACTACATCACTGAGATTGTTGGAAATGTTAATAGAGTTGAGGAAGTACCTCTAACCCATATTAACGATTTTCTTAATGGTCTTGAAGAATGGTATGAAGATGAAGTAGATGTCCTTAAAACATCTTATACCATGACAATGCAGTAACACTCAACATAGTAGGGAAGAAAGGATAGGAGGGATAGGCATACGGTCATATATATGCCAGCCTATTCCTCCTTTTAAATTGGATAAAACAATGATTAAAAGATTAATTTTACCTGAAGTAGAAGAACTTCACAGACTTTTCAGATACGATAGCGAGACAGGAAAACTTTACTGGAAAATTTCTCGAACTAGTTCCATAAAAGTAGGAGATGAGGCAGGTTACTTAATGGAAAGTGGCTATATGCAAGTTCATATAAAAAATAAAGATTATCGTTTACATAGAGTAGTATATAAGATGTGTCATAAAGTAGAACCTCCCGACTATATTGACCACATAAATGAAATTAAAACAGATAACAGAATTGAAAATCTAAGAGAAATAGATAATGCACATAACCTGAGAAGAAGTTTGAAAGGTTCTGGAGTTAGAAATCCTTCTGGTAGGGAAAAGAAGTATCGTGCACGTCCTTATTTTAATGGTAAATCATATGGGCTAGGTGGGTTTGATACCTACGAAGAGGCACGTCAAAAAGTAGTTGACTGGGAACAAGAAAATGGAGTAAGAAGGGATTAACAAATGGCTATTAAACGTCCTACAGGAAATGAGAAACCAGCTTGGATAAAGCAGCATATGCGTACAAGTATAGGTCAGTCTACAAATAGTCGGCCAAAGAATAAAAATAAAAGACGTAACTTTAAACGATACAGAGGACAAGGAAAATGACAGAAATTAGTATCCCTGTTTCTACTAATGTTGTTTCTTTTCTGGAAGAAGCTCGTAGTAAATATACCCAAGGTAAAATAAACTACGAACAGTTTTGTAATATTGAAATGATAGAACTAGGATACAATCCTTCGTCACCCAAGGAAAGAAAAGAATACACTGACTTCATAGAATCCCTGTCAGATTTAGGTGAATTTGAAATAGAATTTTATAGTGATATATTTTTTGAAGGTGAAGCAGATAATTGTAATGAAAAATTTGAAGTAGAATGTGAAAGTTGTAAAACAATACATACTTTAGTACACATGGAATGGGAAACTATTCTTTGTTGTTATTGTTCAAAGAAAATAAAAAACCCATATAATAATAATAAGGAATAAAAATGAAAAACTTATGGGAAAAAGATAGTAAAACTATTTATAAAGAGTTATACAAGCAGTACCTTCAGGAAGGTTATTCAAGAAAAGAAGCTAAGAAGTTTGCTTCTGAGGAGACAAAAGAACTTATTTCGGAGTCTACAGACTTTGTAAAAAATATCTTCTCTTATCAAGAAGAAGAAGATTGTTAGATGTGGAATATAATGGTAAAGACAAAACATGTTGAAACACTTATTGAAGAGTCTGAATATGAGGAGGATATATGGAAGCTTCTAGGAGATAGAAAACTATTTACGTCCCAGATTGGTTATGATATAGAAGAGACAATAGATGGTTTTGTCTCAAAGAAAGATGGAGAAGTAGTTGCTACATACAGGATACTTAGGGAAGACTGAACATGATGGTAGTAATTTTGTAAAACATGTTCCATGTCCTTCAGACTCATGCGGATCAAGCGATGCGTGTGCTATTTTTGATGATGGACATATGTTTTGTTTTAGTTGTCGTAGTTTTTTCCCCGGTGATGAGGCATATAAAAAGGAGCATGACATGCCGTTTGATAATAACAACTATCAACAACCTACAGTTAAAGGATATATATCTGCGATAACTGATCGTGGAATTACCAAGGAGACTGCTGAGAAGTATGGTGTTCGTATTCAACAGGATTCTTCTGGTGCTGTCGTTAAACACTACTATCCATATTATGACGTAAACAACACGCTTGTGGCTAACAAGGTTCGTGACGTAGCCGACAAAACTTTTACCGCTGATCCTCCCGGTGCTATGTCAGCAGGTGTTTTGTTTGGTCAGCTTCTTTGTCAGGAGGGTGGCAAGTTTGTCACCATCTGCGAAGGTGAACTAGATGCTATGGCAGCATATCAGATGCTTGGTTCAAAGTATCCAGCAGTATCCATCAAGGATGGTGCGGCAGCGGCAGTCAAAAGCTGTAAACGCAGCTATGACTTTCTTAATTCTTTCAACAACATTGTTGTCTGCTTCGACTCAGATGAGGTAGGTCAGAAGGCTGCGCGTGAAGTTGCACAACTCTTTGAACCAAACAAGTGTAAGATTGTAGCACTTGACAATAAACTGAAGGATGCTTGTGGATACTTGGCTGACGGTAAGTCACAGGACTTTACTCAGGCTTGGTGGGCTGCGCGTACCTATACACCAGCAGGTATTATCAATCTAAGAGATATTGGTTCTGAACTATATGAAGAGAGTAATCAGACTACCTGTCCGTATCCTTGGGATGGTATCAATGGGAAGCTGTATGGTATTCGTACAGGTGAACTGGTAACACTGACGGCTGGCACTGGCACTGGTAAGTCCAGCGTCATGCGTGAGTTGATGCACCACGTACTCAAAAATGCTGAAGGTAATATTGGTGTTATCTCTTTGGAAGAGAACACCCGTTCTACTATTTTCCATCTCATGTCAGTAGAAGCTAATGCACGGCTCTATATCAGGGAGGAACGGGAAATTTTTCCACCCGCTGAGATGTACAAGTGGCAAGAAGCTACTGTAGGAACGGGAAGGTTCTTTGCCTTTGATCACTTTGGCTCTATGGGTACGGAGGAAATCCTTGCTCGTGTACGCTACATGGTTAAGGCACTAGATTGCAGGTGGGTTTTCCTTGACCATCTTTCCATTCTCGTATCAGGTCTGGAGGGCATGGACGAGCGTAGAAACATCGACGTTCTTATGACCAAGCTTCGCAGTCTAGTAGAAGAAACTAACTGTGCCTTACTTCTCGTATCACACTTACGCCGTACAGGAGCAGACAGTGGACATGAAGATGGTAAAGAGGTAAGCCTGTCCCATCTGCGTGGATCACAGTCCATTGCACAACTATCTGATACTGTCGTAGCTATGGAACGTGACCAGCAGTCTGATGACGATAACATTGCGAACACCACCACCATTCGCGTACTGAAGAATAGGTATTCTGGTGAAACTGGTGTCGCTTGTCACTTGTTTTTCAATAAGGAAACTGGTAGGCTACACGAAGTTGTAAATCTTGGTGACGATCTTGAAGAAATCAGCGACGACATCCCATTCTAACATCATCGCATAAAAGGTAATTAACTCTAATGCACTTATCAAACATTAAGATATTAAATTGTGACATCGAAGATATGGACCTAATTTGTTACCCCTCAGTTTATTGTAATGCTATAGATGTTCACGAGCTTTCTACCGGAAACTTCATTGTAAGTTTCGATAGCATTGAAGATGCTGAATATGAAATATTCAAGTATGGGAATTGAGTTGAGAGTAGTGTGTGTGGTAATTATACCAACAGGAAATAAAAAATGAAGGTGATACTAGACATTGAAACTGATTCACTAGACGCTACTACAATTTACTGTATTGTTACTAAGAATGTAGATACTGGTCAGGTAAATGTCTGGAAAGGAAATGAGTGCCTAACAAAGTTTCCTTCTTTTGCAAGTGGAGTGTCAAAGTTCATTATGCACAACGGCATAAGCTTTGATGCTCCAACGCTTAATCGACTTACTGGAACGAACCTACATCTAAATAATGTAGAAGATACTCTTATTCTTTCTCAACTTATCTTTCCCACACGAGAGAAACATTCGCTAGAGTCTTGGGGTGTCGATCTTGGTTTCAAGAAGATCGACTTCAAGGACTTCAGCAAGCTTACCGAAGAGATGATTACGTATTGCATACGTGATGTAGAAATTACGTATCGTCTCTGGATGCGTATTCGACAGGAGATACCAAATAACAAGTACCAAAAAGCTATCAACCTTGAGTACAGTGTTCGTAACATTGTAGACACTCAGGAAAGGAATGGTTTTACTCTTGACTTACAGAAAGCCATAACCCTACAGGCTAGACTTTCTGATAAGTCAGCACAGATAGAAAAAGACCTACAAAAAAGATATCCTCCAATTATAGAGAAGAGAGTATCAGAGAAAACAGGAAAGCCTCTGAAGGATAAGATTATAGTATTTAATCCAGCCAGTCGTCAGCAGATAGCCGCACGACTAATCGAGCAGGGATGGAAACCAGACAAATTCACACCCACTGGTCATCCTATTGTAGATGAAGATGCTCTGAAGAAGGTAGACATACCAGAAGCACAGATGATTACAGAATACCTTCTTCTCAATAAACGAACAGCACAGATTAAATCTTGGATAAAATTGTTACGCGAAGATAATGGAAAAGTACACGGAAAAGTTCTTACGCTCAAAGCTATATCAGGACGTATGGCACACTACAGTCCAAACATGGCACAAATTCCAGCAGTTTATTCTCCATATGGGAGGGAGTGCAGAGAATGCTGGACTTCTTCTTCTCCTGATCGTCTTCTCGTTGGTTGTGACGCTAGTTCCTTAGAGTTAAGATGTCTTGCTCATTATATGAATGACGCAGCCTATACAAAAGAGGTTGTTGAAGGAGACATTCACACAGCTAATCAGAAAGCTGCAAGACTAGAGACAAGAGATCAAGCTAAGACTTTTATATATGCTTTTATCTATGGTGCTGGTGCAACTAAGATAGGAAGTATCGTAGGAGGTACGGCAAAACATGGTCAACGTCTCATTGATAACTTTCTCCAGAGTTTACCGGCTCTGGCTGAATTAAGGAAAGCTGTTGACAAACAGGCAGCTACAGGGTATATACAGGGTCTGGATGGTAGGAGACTTCATGTACGGCATCAACATGCTGCTATGAACCTTCTTCTTCAGGGTGCTGGTGCTATCATATGTAAGCAGTGGGTAGTATCAATTAATAAACTGATAAGAGATTATAAGATAGATGCTAAGTTGGTTGCCAGCATTCACGACGAATATCAGTTTGATTGTGCTAAAGATCAAGCAGATAGATTTGGTAGTCTAACTCAGAAAGCTATGAAGATCACAGAAAAGGAGTTGAATGTGCGATGCCCACTCGACAGCGAATACAAAGTAGGCCGGAACTGGTCAGAGACACACTAATATTTCTAACACCTGATGAAGTTAAGTTTGCTAATCTAATTGGTAATCGAAGAAGTCAGGGAAACCGAAAGTCGAATGTTAGAGATAATTCTTATTCTAAGTCTAACCCTATAGAGATAGACGAGCTAGGAGCTAGGGCTGAGTTAGCTATACATAAGGTATGCAATCAATACCCAGAAGATATGTTTGTCTTTCAGCCAAAGTCTAAGAAAAACAAGACCGATCTAGGCGATATCTTCATAGAAGGTTTTGGAGTAGACATTAAGGCAACGAAATACAAAACAGGTAAGCTTCTCGCAAACATAGGACCAAAACCAGATATTGACATCTTTGGTTTAGTAGTAGAGAATAACCTGAATGAGTATGAGCTTAAAGGTTTCTGTTCAGTAGATGATCTTTATAATGAAAATCGTATTGAAGTTGTTGGCAGAAGGGTGTATGCTGTACACCAACCCGATCTAATGTCTTTTGACGACTGTGTTAAAAAAATTAGGTCTAGTAATAAGAAAAGTGTTGACAAGCGTAAGTGGTTAGAGTAGTATTCACAAGTTATCATGAAATAGCCCATGCCAAAGGGCATTATATAGGAGATTAAAATGGCAAGTAAGAAATACGATCCAATCATCATCTCAGGCAAGGTTTATTGGGCTTCAGTAATTGAGCCAAACACCAACTATGAACCTGTTTGGCAAGCTGACATTTCAGTTGAAGATGAAGAAACCCGTCAGAAGCTTGAGTCTGTTGGTTTAAATATCAAGAACAAGAACGATGAGAAGGGAGACTTCTACTCCGCAAGGCGCAGGGTAACAAAGAAGGATGGTAGTATGCGAAATCCTCCTACTGTTATCGATGCAAAACGCAATCCTTGGGATGGTCGTTTGATTGGTAATGGATCATATGCTAAGATCAAGATTCAGCCCTACGAATATAGTTATGCTGGTAAGGCTGGAGTAACCGCAGACTTTATGGCGATGCAGGTTATTGATTATATACCTTATGGTGATCCTTCTACTGACTTTCAGGACGAGGACGGTTTCACCATTAACTCTGATTTAGAAGCTCTATAAGGAAAAGGAAAGTAAAAAGAATGACTAAAGAATCTCTAGTACTCTCAGCACTTCGTCGTGGTATGCGTGTCACACGTAAGACTGCAATTGAACGTGGCTGGTGTGAAAACCTCACAGCGACTATCTCACGCCTTCGCAAGCGTGGCTACAAAATTATCGCAATTAAGGCTAATTCTCCCGATGGTCCTTATACGCGATACAAGCTACTAGCAGAACCTGAATCTAGGGCTGCATAGTAGCTAATCAAGGAGGTAACAGAATATGGCTAAGTCGATTGACACACTGGTAGAAGATATTTATTGTCTCTTTACCAACAAAGAGGAAATAAAAATAAAAAAGGAAGACCTCGACGCTTTCGCTGAAGCAGTAGTCAGTTCTGTTGCCTCCTCCATCTCTGAAGTAAGAAAGCCAAGAGAACCATCTTTGCGTCTTTCCTTAATTGGTCATAAGGATAGAAAGATTTGGTATGAGATGAATGGGGCGGAAAAAACAGCACTCTCTGCCCCTACTCTCATTAAGTTTTTATACGGTGATATTTTAGAACAACTTCTTATTCTGTTCTGTAAGGTAGCTGGACATCAAGTTAAAGAAGAACAGGCAGAGCTTACGTCTAACGGTGTACGTGGACATAAGGATGCTACTGTCGATGGTGTTCTAGTTGATTTTAAGTCAGCCTCTCCCTTTGGCTTTAAAAAATTTAAAGATAAAACTATTCTTAATGACGATCCATTTGGATATATCGCACAGATATCTGCTTACTCAGATGCCGATAACAATACAGACGTAGGCTTTGTGGCTATTGATAAAGTATCTGGAGAGATTTGTTTCTGTCCTATTGACGATATGGAATTGATTAATTCAGCAAGTCGAATTAATGACATTCGAGAGTTTATAAAAAATGATAAGCCACCTAAGAAGTGTTATGATCCTGTTCCTGATGGGAGTAGTGGTAATCTTAAACTACATATTGGTTGCAATTTTTGTGACTACAAGCATACTTGTTGGAGTGATGCTAACGAAGGTGAGGGTATTCGGACGTTCCTTTATAGTAATGGTCCAAAGAATTTGGTTAAAGTTGTTAGAGTTCCTAACGTACCTGAAATAACCAATGCAGCATAGGTATCGATCAGGGTCAGAAAAGAAGACAGGAGATTTACTAGACAGCTTAAATGTAAGTTACTCTTTTGAGCCTCACTATATTAAGTATACTTGGGTAGAATATAAGAAATATCTACCAGACTTTCTCCTACCTAACGGTATTTTACTAGAAGTAAAGGGAAGATTTAAATTAGAAGACAGAAAGAAACATTTGTTTATTAGGAAAGAGTTTCCAGAACTGGACATTCGGTTTGTCTTCGACAATCCAAACAACAAACTGAATAAAGGAGCAAAGTCTACTTATGCTGACTGGTGTATTAAAAATGACTTCTTGTTTTGTAGAAATTCAGACCATGACGTTATAAAGAAGTGGTCAGATGAACAAAGATCAACGAGAAGAAGAAGAAGAAGAGACGTTTCTGATAAGCGCAGAACAACTAATAGAAAACAAACAGACAAGTCCAGAGAAGGTTCTGTTTCTAAGCGTAATTCTACAAGCACTTCTAGACGCAACAAAACCGGAAACACTAAGCGAGCCAGAGGAAGAAAAACTAGCTAGGAGTTCTGCTCAAGCGTGGTTCTTTGCTTCTATTGGTGTAACATCCCAAGACTTTACAGATGTATGTGATCTGGCAGGAATATCTCCTGTCGATATGCGTAGCTTTGCATTTAAGGTCTTGCGTTCTAAAGAGGTTAAGTATATAAGAAAGCGTATCAATACGGTTCTAAAAGCAGAATAAGGAGAGGTAGTGTGAGAATGGATAGAGATCAAGAGATTATTAAAATGATGCGGGAGACTCAGATGAAAATACCAACTGCTGATTATATTTTTGATGAAGATAAATACATAACAGAAATAAAAAAGTATATCATATCTACTTACAACCAGCACTATGCTCATGGAAAGTATCAGGCTACAGACACAATCGTTGATGCTGGATATGGTGAAGGTTTTTGTATGGGTAATATATTTAAGTATGCAAAAAGATTTGGTAAAAAAGATGGCAAGAACCGTAAAGACTTGCTAAAGATCATACACTATAGTATACTGATGCTTTACATTCATGACAACCAATCAAATAAACTATCGGGAGAATAGCTATGCCTACACCTAATCTGAATATTATTGTTCAACCAGAAAGGGATAGTTTATTTGATCAGTTAGGTATAGCACGACTAAAAGAATCTTATATGACAGACCATGAGCTATCTCCTCAAGATAGATTTGCTTATGTATCTAAGGCATTTTCTTCTAATCCAGAACATGCACAGCGTCTGTACAACTATTCGTCTAATCACTGGCTATCTTATTCTACTCCTATTCTTTCTTATGGGAAGTCTGCTCGTGGTCTTCCTATCTCCTGCTACCTAAACTACATTCACGACAGTGCAGAAGGTCTTGTAGATAATTTGTCGGAGACTAACTGGCTGTCCATGCTTGGTGGTGGAGTTGGTGTAGGCTTTGGCATACGGTCATCAGATGATAAGTCTACTGGTGTTATGCCTCATCTAAAGATGTATGATGCTTCTTCTCTTGCTTATCGTCAGGGAAAGACACGACGTGGCTCTTATGCTGCCTATCTTGACATTGACCATCCTGATATTCTTCTCTTTCTTGAGATGCGTAAGCCAACTGGTGATCAGAACTTCCGCTGCTTAAACATGCACCACGGTATTAACGTGAGTGATAAATTTATGAAGCTAATCGAAGTGTGCATGGTGGATTCTAATATAGACGACACATGGGAGTTATGTGATCCACACAATAAGAAAGTATGTGACGTTGTCTCTGCAAAGGAGTTGTGGCAACGAATTTTAGAGATGCGTATGCAAACAGGAGAGCCATACCTTCATTTTATTGATCGATCAAATGATAAGCTACCCTCATGGTTAAAGCAGCTAGGACTAAAGATAAATCAGTCTAACCTCTGTTCTGAGATTATACTTCCTACGTCTTATGATCGTACTGCTGTATGTTGTTTGTCTTCAGTAAATCTGGAGTATTATGACGAATGGTCAAAGGACAAACAATTTCTTTCTGACGTATTGGAGATGTTAGATAATGTTCTTCAGACTTTTATTAATAATGCTCCTGATTCCATCAGCCGTGCTAAGTTCTCCGCCATGCGAGAAAGATCAGTTGGTGTTGGAGCGTTGGGATTTCATGCCTACTTACAGAGCAAGGGTATCGCCTTTGAGTCAGCCGTTGCAAAGTCAGTCAACATACGTATGTTTAAACATATACGAACAGAGCTTGATGCAGCGAACCGAAAGCTTGGCTCAGATAGAGGAGAAGCACCAGACGCAGCAGGAACAGGACTACGTTGTAGTCACGTCATGGCGGTTGCACCCAATGCTTCTAGTTCAATTATTATGGGAAACACCTCTCCTTCCATCGAGCCTTGGCGAGCAAATGCCTACCGGCAAGATACGATTAGTGGTTCTTTTTTAAACAAGAATAAGTTCCTAGACAAACTTATCAAGGAGAAGTGTGGTTCTGATGATAAACTTAACTACGATAAAATCTGGTCTTCTATTATTGCCAATGATGGCTCTGTACAGCATCTCCGTTGTCTTACGGACATTGAGAAAGATACGTTCAAAACGTCGATGGAGATTGATCAACGGTGGGTCATTGAACACGCTGCTGATCGTCAACAATATATTGACCAATCACAGTCGTTGAATGTTTTCTTTAGACCCGATGTTGACATCAGCTACCTACACGCTGTACACTTCATGGCTTGGAAGAAAGGACTAAAGACTATGTACTACTGCCGTTCTGAAAAGATTGGTAAGGCTGACAAGGTATCACGTAAGATTGAGAGACAGATCATTCAAGAAATTGATATGGAGGCACTAGCCTCTGGTGAAGAATGTCTAGCTTGTGAGGGTTGAGACGAAAATGACAGAAGATTATTATGAAGAAGTGCTGCTACTTCGCAAGAAGGTTGAGAAGTACGAAAATATAATTAGACACTCTATGTCGGATAAATTTGGAGTATACTTTATCTGTGGTGAAGAAGGCGAGAAAGATTCTATAGGACTTCCAGAGAAGATCATGATATGTCCAACACATGGACTAGAATGGTTTGCTCTATACAAGAAAGAAAAAGACTATAGTGAACCGAATTGGTGAAAATAACAGCAGAGAAAAGAACATAATGACCAGTAACTTAAAATTACAAGACCAACGTAATTACTTCAAACCCTTTCACTATCCATGGGCATATGACGCATGGCTGAAGCATGAGCAGTCACACTGGCTGCACACAGAAGTACCAATGCTGGAAGATGTTAAGGATTGGAAGTCTAATCTTTCTACGGAAGAGAAGTATTTTCTTACTAATATCTTTCGCTTCTTTACACAGTCAGACATTGATGTAGCTGGTGGTTATGTAGACAACTATCTACCACACTTTCCACAGCCTGAAGTACGCATGATGCTGACCAGCTTTGCTGCTCGTGAGGCTCTACATGTTGCTGCTTATTCTCACCTTATTGAGTCATTAGGTATGCCTGATAGTACATATAATGAGTTCTTAGAATACGAAGCAATGAAAGATAAGCATGAGTTCTTTATGGATAAAGTATCTGACAATGCTCCTATTCCTCTAAAGATTGCTGCTATCTCTGCATTTACTGAGGGTCTAGCACTCTTCTCCTCCTTCATTATGTTGCTAAACTTTCCTCGTCATGGTAAAATGAAGGGTATGGGACAGATCGTCACATGGTCTATCGTAGACGAGACGCAACACGCTGAAGGCATGATCAAGTTGTTTCGTACTTATGTCGAGGAGAACCGTGACGTATGGAATGACAAAACAAAGTCAGAAATTTATGCTACAGCAGAACAGATGGTTGATCTAGAAGATAAGTTTGTTGATCTAGCTTTTCAGATGGGCAAGGTAGAAGGACTACGAGACTACGAAGTTAAAGAATATATTCGGTACATTGCTGATCGTCGTCTTATTTCTATGGGTATGAAGGGTATTTACAAAGTGAAGAACAATCCCCTACCTTGGGTAGAGACTATGATCAACGCACCTACACACACTAACTTCTTTGAGAACCGTGCTACAGATTATGCTAAGGGTGCTTTGTCAGGAAACTGGTCAGATGTTTGGGCAAACTAAGAAACATTTAGAAGAAAATAAAATGTCCTACTGGAAACACTTTGCGTTTGCTAGTAGCATTTGCTTTTCTCTAAGTCTAGCTGCAGCATGTTTACTAATACATAGTATTATACCTTCTCTGTTTGTTACTACAGGCAGTAATATTATAAAGAAAGTACACAACAAAATTATTTAGGGAGATAGTTATGGCAAGAGACTACAAGAGAGAAAACCGTGTAACAAAAAGTAAACCAAAAAATATTGCTAAACGTGTAGCACGTAACAAGGCTCGTCGTATGCTTGTACGTGAAGGGCTAGTTAAAAAGGGTGATGGAAAACACGTAGACCATAAAGTTCCACTCAGCAAGGGAGGTAGTAATAAACGTAGTAATTTACGTGTTCGTGACGGAAAAAAGAATAGCAGTTTTTCTAGAAACTCAGACAAGTCTATTAAGTCTAGAAGAAGGCCATAATGCTCTGGCCTTATCCATACTATCTGTATGAAAGAGAACTACCAAAAAATTTTTGTAATGCTATGCTCTCCATGTTCAAAGAACATGATGCAGAGAAAGCTGGTGTTTATAGAGAAAACAAAACAGAGATACAAACAGAAGTCCGAAATAATTCTATTAAATGGATAAATAATTCAGATATAATTGAAATAATGCAGTTGTATGTACAGAAAGCAAATGAAGATGCTGGCTGGAACTTTGATATTACGACTTATGAAACACCTCAATTATCTTGTTATGCACCAGAACAATTCTATGATTGGCATATAGATGTAGGTGTAGAACTTCCAGAAGACACTCAATTTAGAAAACTTTCTGTTAGCATTTCACTAAATGAAGACTATAAAGGTGGTGACTTTGAAATAGAACACTGGTGTGCACCAGACATAACAAATCGAAAAACTAATATAAAGGGTATGCGCGAGACGGGAAGCATTGTTGTCTTTCCTTCTTTTCTACACCATAGAGTAACACCAGTTACAACGGGAAAACGATACTCTCTTGTATGTTGGTTTAGAGGACCACCATTTAAATAAAAAAAGTTGTTGACTTTTTAAAAATAGACCTATATAATAAAGGAGCAGTTGCTAAGAATTAGGACTGCTCTTTTTTTTCGTATTTGCTATATGCTATAATGAAAGGAATACACAATGAATCTAATCTCTTTTTCCCCTCAATTTGAGAAGATGCGTAACTTCATGCTAGACTATGAGAATAAGTTTGAGCCTCTGTCATACGTAGCACAGTCTATCTCAAACTCAGGAACGTATCCCCCACACAATATCTATAAAGATGGTAACAAACATGTAATTGAGATGGCTCTAGCTGGCTTCTCAAAAGAAGATGTTATTGTAGAAATTGAACCAAATCTTTTAGTTGTAAAGACAACAAAGGAAACAAAGGATGAAGATGCTTCTTTAGAAATGTATAAGTACAAAGGTATTGCTAAACGTGATTTTCACAGAGTATTTTATCTTGCAGATTTAATGCGTGTAGTATCTTGTAAGATGGATAATGGAATGCTTCATATTGAAATTGAGAAGGAAATTCCAGAAGAACAAAAACCAAAACAAATTACAATAGAGTAGGAGTACAGGGTTTGCCTATCAATAAACTACCAACAATATACATAGGCTATGATCCTCGTGAATATGACTATGTTAGAGTTCTAGATAAGTCTATACGTATGAACACTTCTGATACGTATAATATAGTCCCTATTGTACAGAAGGAAGTTCGCAGGGCTGGCTTGTATTGGCGCAGTCCAGAGTATAACTTAGAAGGTACGAAGGTTGATGTTTTTGATGGCAAACCCTTCTCTACTGAGTTTAGCTTTACTAGGTTTCTAGTACCCTTTCTAAATCAGATGTCTGGTCTAGCATTATTTATGGATGCTGATATGTTTGTTCGTTCAGACATTACAGAAGTATTTGATGTATATGGATCAGATAAAGAAAATGTTATTAGCTGTGTGCAGCATATACATGTTCCTCAAGAAAAAGAAAAGATGGATGGTCAGATACAAACCATCTATAACAGAAAGAACTGGTCATCCTTTGTTCTATGGAATTGCGATCATCCTTGGATGAAACAGCTAACAATTTCTGATGTTAATGTTAGAGCTGGAAGCTGGCTACATGCTTTTGAATGGGTCGATATCTATCCCATTGGAGATATTCCAGTTGAGTGGAACTGGCTAGACGGAACATCAGACGCAGATATAAATCCAAAAAATGTACACTTTACAACGGGTGGACCAGTTTATCCTACTTGGAAAGGAAAGCGAGAGATAGACAGCGAGTATGCTGAAGAGTGGAAAGATTTTTATACCAGAGTAATAAGGGGATAACCAATGATAAAATTTGTTACATCATTTAGCGCAGACGGTTACGAGCGTTATGCTAGGAACATGCTAGAGTCTGTCGTAGACAACTGGTATAAGGACTTACACCTCACAGCTTACTATCACGACTGTGACGAAGAGCTTGTTGCTTCTTTTCCACAGGCAAAGAACATCGAGTATCGTAATCTCAATGAAGTAGAAGACATGCTGGCTTATCGTGATAGGATGTCGGCTTACGATGGTACAGCTAACGGCACAACAGCCTACAACTGGCGTATGGATGCTATCAAGTGGTGTCACAAAGTTTATGCACTAACTACGTATGCTCTAGAACTGGCCGACAAAGAGGCAGAAGCTGGTTGGCTATGTTGGCTTGATGCAGATACAGTTACCACTAAACCTTTATCACAGAGTAAACTAGAATCAATTTTACCGGAAAGAGCGGAATTGGTACATCTAGGTCGTAAAGACGTTGACTATAGTGAGACATCTTTTATTGGTTTTAATCTTAATTATGATTCTCCAATTTATATACTTGCTGATCTACGAGGCTGTTATGATATTGGTGAGGTAGTATCTTACCGTGAGTGGCATGATGGTTTTATATTTGAACGTCTACTAAAAATTTATACTGCTCATGGTATGCGTGTGCACAATCTATCACCTAACGTAGACGGACTTTCCGCTTTTCAAAACTCCCCTCTATCACAGTATATGACACACTACAAGGGTAATCTAAAAAATCAGTTGTCAGATACTAGTGTGTCACCAGACGTTAACATGCCTCGTTACAGACAGCTTGCAGACCTTGTTCGTACCTATGGTAGTGATACAATCGTAGAGGTTGGTACGTGGAATGGTGGACGAGCTATAGAGATGGCTCTAGCTTCCTTTGAAACTAAAGACAAACTTCACTATATTGGCTTTGACTTATTTGAGAATGCTACAGAAGAGCTAGATCAGCTAGAGTTTAATGGAAAGCCTCACAATAAGCTTACAGCAGTTAGTGTACGACTACAGCAGTTTGCTGATAAGATGAAGGAACAGGGTAAAAAGTTTACCTATAAACTACACAAGGGTGACAGCAAGAAAACTTTAGTAAAATATAAGAAGGCTATTTCAAAGGCTAACTTTGCCTATATTGATGGTGGTCATAGCGATGCTACTGTTAAGAGTGACTATGAAAATCTAAAGCACTGTGATGTTATCGTCTTTAATAATTACTTTACAAAAGATATTGATGATAATATTGTAGACGAAACCCAACAAAGCATTAACAGACTGGTTCATTCTTTTGAAGACCCTAATAGGAAGGGACGTTGTATTGTTCTTCCATCTCAGGACAGAGTAAGAGAGGGTGGTATTTCTCACCTTGCTATTCTTTTAAATAAAGATGGACTACCACCTCTACCAGATACGCTAACTCGTGTACCTATCGTGGTACGTCCAAGAGACTCTATGCCAAAAGACTACATTATTGATAGTATTAATGAAAATGTAAACCTAATTAAGAAGTGGGGATTTATAGAGACTTGTAAACCTAATCCAGAACACGCTATTATTGTATCTGCAGGACCGTCTATAAATTACATAGAGTTAAAAGATATCATAGAAAAAACTAATGGTACAGTCTTCTGTGTAAAACACAGCTATCCAAAACTTATACAAAATAACATTGATCCTTATGCTTGCGTAATTCTTGATCCTCGACCTATTGATGGCATATCTACTCACGGAGTTTTACGTAAGGATTTATTCGATGTTGTAGACAGTAAAACAAAGTTTCTTGTTGCGTCTATGACAGATGTTAGTGTAACTAAGTATCTTTTAGATAAGACAGATCAGGTATATGGTTGGCACGCTTTCTCTGAAGCAGTACAGAAGGCTGCTAATGGTAAGGCTGAGATAGATAAAAAAGTTAATATTCCACCAGATACTACCTTTGTTACTGGAGGTACTTGTTCTGCTATGAGAGCTATTGGCATGACGCATATTTTAGGCTTTAGAAATTTCCATCTATTTGGATTTGATTGTAACATTCCAGAGGTTACTGAAGAGATGGAGAAAGAAAAAACTGAGGATGGCAAAAAGAAGTACATGAAGGTAGAGACAGGAGGTAAACACTTCTGGACTACTGGTGAGCTTCTAGCTATGGCACAGGACTGTGAAAGGCTCTTTAATAATAAAGATATTGAAATGAACCTAACACTATACGGAGATAACACTCTCGTTTCTGAGGTGTTTAGAGATAGCTTTAATTCTGATAAAAAAACTTATAAAGAACTACTAGATCAATGCTGAACGAAAAACAAGAAAAGTTTGCACAAGCCTATGTGATGTATCGAAATGCTACTGAGGCTGCTAAAGCTGCAGGGTATTCAGACAAGTCAGCACATAATCAAGGCAGTAGATTACTAAAATCTGAAGCTGTTAAAGAAAGAATAGAAGACCTTGAAAAAGAAATGGAAACTAATATTGATTATGTTACAGAGATTGAGAAACAATATACGTATGCTACCAACAACAATCACACTAACTCTGCGCTTAAAGCTCTTGAACTACTTAGTAGACTACGTTCTCCTACGGAAGAAGACTCACCAACTACTGTTGAGGAATTGGAAAAAGATATTATTAGTAGTCTCGAATTGTTGGGTGAAGAAAGAGCTGTCAAACTTTTTACAAGTTGTTCGTGGTTTGATGAGGATGAAGAAGAAATAGAAGAACTTCTAGAAGAGAAGGATGATCTAGAAGATGAATTAGAAACTTTAAATAAAGAAGGGTCTATAGACGACGAATCTAAAGACCCTTCTAAGTGTTAAGCCTTTCCCCTTCTGCTTAACTTAATGTTTAGTACCATTTATCATTTTAAATACGTGATGTTCCATTATAGACAATCTCTTATCTAATTGAGTAGTGGTATGCAGCATTTCTTCTTTTAACTTTAATCTCTCTATAGAGTTGTTAGGACTTGGAATAATCTGATTATCTATGTCTACTAGAATTGACATTTTCTGCTCTAGTATCGCTATTTTATCTTTTAAAACCATTGACTCTTGAAACAAATAACCTATAATACTTAACAACACAGGAAGCAGACCTATTGCTACAGTTTTTATAGTATCTTTGTGCATGTCTATGGTGAATAGTTGTTAGTATCTACAGAACTATTTTTAATATATACCATAGAAAAGTTTGCAGAAACTAAGTTATTAGACCCAGAAGATAACGCTCGTACTTCTACGTCAGTTTTTTCTGGTACTAAGATTGGATAGCGTATAATAAAATCTGCAACACCACCAGAACCAAGAGTCTGTTTCATCATGACTCGAAACACACCGTCTAGTTGACGTTGAACAATCTGAGCAGTGATGTACTGATTGGCAAATGTTGTACCTGTAGCGATGTTGACATGATCCAAAAATCCTGTGTATCCGGCTGGAACTGTCCACATAGCCATCAGTGTCTGATTCTCTTCAACGGTAATACGAGCGTATGTTGTCCCGCCATTAGTGATGTTCAGACTGCCAGTTGGTGCTTGTGAGCCTGAAACATAGGCGCGGAAGACACGGAAGAATGTCTGCGTCGTCGTGGCTGTACCAGAACCGGCCAGAGTTACTTCCTCACTAACTTCATTACAATCACCATCTAAACCTTCAACGACAACCTTCACCCCATTGTCGTTGGCAGGTGTACCTGCGTCAGTCGTTACCGTCATGGCAACAGCAGAGCCGGGGTAAGCATAAATACCGCCCACATCCCAGATTGTTTCTTCTGTTCCATTTATGTCTGGATTATATCCAAACTTAAATACTGTTTTGTGGTTCTCTACTTGTCCACGTACTACTTGTAACTCAAAAGGTTCAGTCTTACCAAAACGAGTAATTGACGAGGGTATAGCCATTATTTATAACTCCACTTTATTAGACATTATCTTATAATTCTTTCCATTAAATTATCTAGTTTAGTTTCTACACGATCAAATCGATCCATTATTTTTTGAATATCTTTTTCTACATCATTTTTTAAAGCATATTCTTTAGCTATATCCTCACGAGTACGGCTAATAAGAACACGAGTTTCTTCTATTCGTGTATTAACTCCTCGCACCCACCACACCATAGCACCAGCAATGATGCTAAGTAGTAAGTTCCATATCATTGCTGTTTCTGGCATTTTATTATTCTCCTGTTATCTCTAGTTCTGGTGGTTTTTGATTTAATTTTAAATTTTTATAATATTTTTCAACTTCATTTATAGCATTCCTAGCTGATCTAAGTTTACCATACCTTTCAGGAGAAGGTTTCTCTTGTTCAATAGACTTTGCAATTTCTCCCCAGAATTTTTTATTTTCTCTAGTACCATAGTTTAAACTTTTAAATTCTCCATCTAAAATAGAAATAAGTTCTTTTTTTGATGGAGAAACTACACCGACTAAGCCCTGTTCTTGAAATAATTTAAAAATATCATTTGTTTTGTACCCTAATTTTCTTAAATCTTTTGTCATATTATATATAGCTTTCTGTCTTTCAAATTGGGCTAAGAGATTATCATTGTAATCTTTTGCAATAGAAGACATGCTGGTAACAGCTAAAGGATCAGTTAGACTTTGACGAAGATTTTTAGTAAAGTTATTTCGTTCACTAGTTGCTTCTTCCTTAACAGAAGTTAAAGCAAATCCTAGTGCTGTTTTAGGATCAAATACTTTTTCTCTAAGACCGGGAATACCTACACCAGTTCTTTTTAACGAATCATATAAATCTTCTCCTCGCCTACCTTCAACTCCTTGTTGATAATAAGCAGGTTTTAATGCTCTTTCTATATCTGATCCAGTTTTACCTAATACTTTTGGAAATAAACCTTGTTCACTAAAAAAGTCTCTACCAATTTTAAGATAACCCGGTTCTAAAGTTTTATAAGCAGTAACTACTGAATTAGTAAGAGAAGCATCGTCTTTTGCTTCAGCAATTCCTAAAAGACCTTTTCCAAAATCTAAAGCTAGACTCTGAGAAATAAAAGGTTCTGCTATTTTTGCACCAGCATCAATTACAGCCTTTCCTAAATCTTCTGTAACATCTTCGCCTCTAGCAGCTTTAGAAACTAAACCAGCATACGCACTAATTAAATACTGATCTGGATTCATATATCCTAAATCTATATACTTAGGTCTACCTTCTTTAGTTACTCCAGTTAAAAGTATAGGAGAATTTTTTTCCCAAGGAGAAAGAAAATTTCTCATGGTTTCTATGACAGTAGAACCATCCTTTCCACCAATGAATGTTCCTTGTTCATTAGCATAATATGCACCTGCATATAGTGCAGACTGTGTAGCATACCACTGAGCAAGACGAGCAGCACCGCTTTTAGTTAATTCTTTATTACCAGTTTGAAAACCTTGTCTTAGTTCGTCTGTACCTAGCTTTAAAATATTATAAGAGTTTCTAATTCGTTCTGCTGGATAGGCAGTAAAAGACCCTACAATAGGAATTGTACGCATTTTTTCTAAAATAGGAGATACTCTATCGTAAACTGGAGTAATATTAGCTGTTTTTCTAGCAGCCAATTCTTTAACCATATCCTCTTCAGTAAAAGTTCCTAGAGGTTTATTATATTGTTTAGAATATAAATTTATCTGATTCTGTTTATCAACATCAGACATTTCAGCTAAAACTTTTTTTGCTTTTTCTCTTTCACCAATATAAGTAGCTAATTTAAAAGTATTATCAGTACCCTGATAGAAATTTTTAGCTGCTCTACTTAATTTTTTTCCCTTATCTCCAAAAATAGACAAGCCTCCTGAAGTAATAAAATTATTCCAGCGAGTAGGATTATATTCATCTGTAATATCTCCAAATCTTTTTAAAGCTTGATTTACATCAATAGATGAACCAGATAACCCTGAATCATTAAACTCTTTAACATATTGTTTGAAAGTAGCAGGATTTGACATAGCAATAGAAACAGAATCAAACATTCCTTTAGTATTACCAGAAGCTGCAGAATAACCAACAGCACTTCCTATGTTTCTAACCATTGCTATAGGAGAGAAAATAGTCTTACCTGCTTTAGCAAAGTTTTGTACTTGAAGTATTGAACGAAGAACAGCATTATTAGTAATAGAATCAGAAAAAAGACCATCTTCGTCAAATAGTGTTTTAAGTTGCCTAGCGTAGTCTTGACGAACAAAAGTGTTTTTTAAATCATCAGTTACAAACATTCCTTGCATAACAAAGGGAGAGTCTATCTTTCCCATTCCTTTTTGATAAACTTCTACAAAAGGAATTAGAGTGTCATCACCAGACACTGCTCTAGCTGTAGCTAGACGTTCTGCTTTAGTTGCCTTTGAAGAAATATCTGTAGGATTTAATTTAAAAGCTTTTCCTGTAGAAATAGCATCTTCTGCTAAATCTCCTGCAACATTAGCTTTAGAAGCTGATGTTGTAATAGCTGAAATTGTTTCTACAGCACGTAAAGCAGGTGTGTTATTATATCCTAAAATCTTTTTTAAAGGTTTTGGAATTTCTAAATCTTCTATTAATTTTTTAGGAGTAACAGAATTAACAGAGACATTATATCTATTAGCGTAGTCTTGCTTGGCTACTAAAAGTTCTTCTGGACTATAGCTTGCTACTTCATCTGCTGCTTTTAAAGATACAGTAGGTTTATATGCACCTGTCTCACTAAGCTTAGACCTACTAGCTGTATATTTTTGCTGTGCATAATCACGAACAGCTTTTGTTACTTGATCTGTAGAAGCAACAATAGTATTATCCTGTCCAAAAATAGGTACACTTTCTTTAAATTTATTTGGATTTGTTTTAATTGCTAATTCAAGATCAGATAATACATCAGGATTCTTAGTTACAAAATCTTCAAAACTTTCTTTCCTGTTGTACATTAAATAAGCATCTACTACGTTTGTAGCATAACCATCGTTGTTATTAAAATATCCTTTAGCTTGTGCAGGAATTTTAGAATCTATGCCATATAGAGATGCTCTATGAGCAACATCCCTAAACTTTACATTTATTAAATTACCTAATTCTGGATTAGTTTTATTTAAAATAGCCTGTGCATTAGCATCACCTTCAAAAGATTTATTAATTATTTTTTCAAAGGTTAGGTTTGGATAATTAGGATCAGGAATATCTGTAGGTTTAATAGGACTTTTTTCTATTAAACTTTGAATACCTCTAGTTAATTCTAGTCCTTCGTTATTTAGACTTTTAGGTATTCCTAAATTTCTTTCTACTAGTCTTCTAGTATTTTCATTTACACCAGCAGTAGGTAGAAAATAATTTTTTAGAATTAAAGCAGATTTTTCTAAATCAACATCTCTATTTAAAACTTTAGACGAAAGTTTTTCTACTGGTTGCTTTAAAATAGAACTAACTTTTTTAGTGCCAGCTACAGCACCAGAAGTTAGAGAGTTTCCTAAAACACCTGCAACAGGAGAGGCAATACCTTCTACAAGACCTTGTAATGCAGCTTGTCCATAATCTGTATCTTTTCTTAAACCTACTTCTTTTTCTACATCTTGTTTAAGCAGATTTTGAGCAGAACCTCCAGAACCTGCTACTGTTCCTTCAACAGCTAATGCTTTGGCTACTCCCTTTGTTCCCATAGCTTTAATTGGAGCAGCTAAAGAAGACAACACTCCTCTTTTAGCTGCTTCTTTAGCGGCAAAGGTAGCAGCACCACCAGCACCTGCTGTAAATGCGCCAGCAATAGCAGAAAATAGATTAGTAGGATCAAACACACCGGCAGCTAAATAATCTAATAAAGCTTCTCCAGTTCCTGCACCTCCTTTTTCAAAAATAGAAGGCATTTGCTCATATTTAGAATAGGCTTTAGAAAAATTTTGTTTACCAATATCATCTAAATTTTTAATATCTTCTCCCATATTATAAGTAGAAAAGATATTAGTTTCAAACCAACGCATCTTGCTTAAAAAAGAATCTAAAATTTCTTTTTTATTATTAGTTGGATCACCACCTAAATCTTTTAATGACCAATAAGCATTATTAAGAAATTCGTCATCTTTTAATAACGAATCATAAGTTACTTTTGGGTCATTTTCTTTATCTACCATACTACTATCTTGTCCTAATCGTTAATGTATTAGGGTCATTCAAGTTCTTCTGTTTAGTTTTATCATATTTTGTTTTAGCAGCAGCTTTAACTGCATCACTAGCATATTTATGTGTCATCATCTTATAAATAAAATCTGGGTCTGCACTGCCCATAATTAACTCTATTACTTTAGCTTCGTTATTTAAAATAGTAGACTTTTCTTTAGCATCTAAAGCATCTTTATTTAATATTTTATAAATAGAAGCTTTAGTTTCAAGGTTTTTAGTTTCTTGTTCTGCCATAAATTTAGCTTCTTCAACATCTAGCCCTGCAGCTTCTAGTGCTAATGCTCTTTGATCTTTATCTATTTCTTTAATATTCTTTGGAAGATTAGAAAAAGCTGTAGCTAATTTTTGAGATTCTGCTAATGAAGGATCAGCAGCAGCATAATTTAATAAACCTTCTGAAAAAGCTAAAGCTATATTTGTAGACCTATCTGACTTACTTTCTTCAATATATTTTCTTTTAGCTTCTGAATATTTAGAAAACTTTTTCTCATATTCTTTTCCCTTTGGTTTATTTAGTAAATCAGAAAAGAGAGAAGTTTGAAGACTTCCAAGAGATGAAATATTAGATTCAGATGATGGAATATTTTTACCAACTCCTAGAGCAGCATTAGGTATAGGTGCTGGTTTAATAGCTTGTTTAACTGGTGGATTAGTAGGAGTTTTAGGTGCTACTGTAGCAGAAGAAGAATTTGGTGCACCTTTCCTTTTTTCCATTAAAATTCTATAAGCTTCTGCCCGTTGGCTACTGGGCAGCCCATAATTAGTAATAATTTGTTCTAACTCTTGTGTAGATAAACCAACCATTTTACCAGATTGACGTTTAACAACAATAGAACCTAACCCACTATTCTGATCTACCTGTCCACCGCCCATACGGCTAACAAGTCCACCCTTTGCTTTAAAACCGCCAAAAGCACTAGCAACACCTAAACCTAAACCACCTAAACCCGCAGCCTGTTGTAAATAACTAGGTGCAGGAGTTGTTTTTTGGCTTGTCTGATAAGTAGATGGAGCAAGAGGGAAACCACGAATAACAGACTGATACTGTTGTAGTGTCTGTTCAGGAAATAGTTGTTCTTGTTGAAACTGTGACTTAGCAATATCAAGTCCACGCTGACTTAATGCTTGTTGCTGTGCACCTACAGCCTCTAGAGCAGTTAGTTCTTTTAGTGCCTGTTGTGGTGCTATCTGACCTAGCTGTGCAAACTGACCTGATGCAGCTAGTTCACGTCCACGTTGAGCAGCCATACGTGCCTGTGCATCTTCGTAAGCTGATGTTAGTCCACGAGCCTGAATATCACCTAGCTGTGTCTGTAGATTACGCTGTTGTTCTGCCTCTAGAATAGCCTGTCGTGAGCCACCAAAACCACCAGCACCTACTGCTTGTGCACCTAGCTGTTGTGCTGCTACATCAGCCTGTCTCTGTGCTTCACGTTGCTGTATGTCTACTACATTCTGCATGTAGGGAGACATATACTGCTGTACTTCACCAGCACGAGGAGCAATAGCAGATGATGCAGCTAGACGTGTAGCCGGATCAAAATACTTACCTCCCTCACCCACAAGTCCACTAATACCTGTAAATGCTTCTTGTTGTTCAGGAGTAAACTCAGCAATTTGTGGACCTTCATAGGGACGATATCCTTCCCGCTCACGCTTCTCTTGAATAGCTTGTGCTTTTCCCAGAACATCAGTAATATATGGCTTTAATTCTTCTGGAAATTCAGAAGTTTGAGAAACTGTCTGTGATGTAGGAGGAGGTGGAGGTGGACTGCCACCACCAAATTGAATAAGATTAGTGTTAGGGTTGACTGTACCAGAACCACCCATTGCACGAAGAGCTTCCATTTCAGCCTTGTTGACATGAGCAAGCTCAGTATCTCCATCAATACCCTTACTTGCTAGATCTTCATACAAAGCATTATACAGGCAAATCTTTTCTTGAACTGAAAGTTCTGCAATAATATGTTTAGTCTCAATCATAGTATTCAACATCCTTTGTAACAATAGTGTTGTATTTTTTAAACCCTATATCTTTTAATAATTTAAGCCAGCCATTTCTAACATAGCCTTCTATTCGTTTACACTTATTTTTTCGTGCGTATTCTAAGAGAGGAGAATCCTTCTTCCAAGACTTATATAACCACTTATTTATTGTATGTGGTTTAGCACCAACCAGAGAAAGAAGTAAAACATTATACTGAGGATAAAAAATAATCTGTGTTATTAGAATACCAATTATACCATCTTCTTTATCCACAGCTATCCACAATGTTAGTTGCTCATGTATTAAACTGTAGTATATATCGTCTAAGTTTCTTTCTCCTAGTGTTCTATCTATTGGTTTTTTTACTAAATCTTTTACATACGGCCAAGTTACTTCTATAGCATTACTATTTATTTTTATTAATTCCATTTACGCTACTAAATTAGTTAATCCTTGATTATTAAATGGCTGCATCTGCTTAGTTGTACCATAAGCATCTTGTCTTACACCCTTCATAAATTGATCAAGCTTTTCTGCACCAGCATCAGATGATCCATTACCTATAGCAGAAACTACATCTGCTGCCAAGACATATTCTTGAGGAGACAGCATAGCACCATCTACCTGTCCACCATCTACACGAAAGGCTACTTCATCTGACTGACCATCACCCGGTCCTTGTACTTGACCTTCAAAGTATGGCTGTCCACCTGCAGCTAGTCCCATATTAACTTGTGAACCATAATTCATTGGAGGAGTTGGAGGAGGCTGTACTGCCTGACCACTAGGAGATGTTTGTGGATATTGATTACTTGCAAAGTTCATACCTAATCCCATAATACTTGCTAAAGATTGAGTAGATTGACTACTCTTTTGACTTTGTAATTGTTCTTCCATATCCATAAGTTTAATAAACTCTTTCTGTTGATCAGGAAGAGGTGCTACACCACTACCTGTTTGAGACATAGGCATAGAAGGCTGGGGCTGCTGTGGCATAACAGATTGTTGTGGCTGTACCTGAACATTAATTGGAAGAGGCTGTTGTGGTTGAGGTTGTGCTAACATACCAGCCATAGCTGAAGGTGCTTGAGGAGTAGCCATACCACCCTGCTGTAGTCCAACTATACCACCTTCTGCTGCATTCCGTACATAATTATAGGGAGTGAAATAATTTTGACTACCGCCTTCCACTGCTCTTCTCCTTAATTCTTCTTCTGTAGCTACAGGTCTTTTAACTTCTCCACCTGCTAAAGTATATCTTCCAAAGCCAGTATCTGGTACAGGTCTATCTTCAGGTTTTTTATATTCATAAGGATCATCAAATCCACCTGTTAATGCTGCTATACCTAATGGAGCATATGTACTGGGTTTACTTAATACTTGTTTTGCACTTTCACCTAATGTTATGTCTGAAGGAATACCACCTAATTGCATAAATTGATCTTTAGTAATATTACCTCCAGGAATAGCTTCTCTACCTATTAATTTTCCTAAAGCACTTGGTTCATATGCTTTTTCTAGTGAATATGAATATCCTGATGGTTGCATTAATGCTTGCCCAAGACTAGATGTTCTTTCTACAGCAGCACTGGTTAATTTAGGTACTCCTGCAGCAGAATAACTTACAGGAGCAATAACATCTGGCACAGCTTGTCCTACTGTTGGTGCACCAGAAACTGTTGGAACTGCGCCGCGGGAAGTATAATAAGCAGCATCATTAAAACCACTAGCAGCAGAATAATCTGTTGGTAATCCTCCCAACTCAAAAAAGTCATCTACTTCAGAAAGGGCTAAAGCTTCTGGACTTTGTGCAGCAGTACCATAGGCTGCACCTCCTGTATTTTCAGCTAGTCCCGGTGTTCCACCTCCTAAAATTGAACCAATACCAAAAGACATAAGACCGCCTAGTGCAGCTTCTCCTGTGCTTTTACCAGAAAGTAATCCACCACCAAATGTACCTAAACCGCTTGCTGCTGCTGTTCCAAAACTTCCTAAAGCTCCACTAGCACCAAATATTGGGGCAGCAGCTACTGGAAGAACTATACTAGCTGCAATACCAGCTATTGCCGGAATAAGCGATTTCATATTAAAAGCTTCTGGTAAGCCAGTATCAGGATTAATAGTAAGCTGACCAAGGGATGACAGTCCTTGTACTTCTCCCGGTGTCATGTGTACTAGAGTTGTATCACCATACCTACCACGATTTGCTAGTTCCATAGCTTCTTCTTGCATAGGATACTGTTCTGAAGGCATACCACCGTCAGCCATTCCTGTAACACCCATAGCTTGAGGTATGCCTGTTCTTGGATTAGGAATAGTCTGATAACGAGTCATTAAATCTTTAGAAGGAACATAAGCTAACTGAGAAGTAGGATTTACTCCTACTCCTTGTAAATTCATTAAGTTAGCTAATCCACTATAATTTGCTGAAGCCATCGCCATATTACTTAGTCCCTTGTTTTAAATTCATGTAGTGTGACTGTGGTTTGGTCATATCTGCGTGTAAAGTATTTGTATTATTATACAATGAGTCTTTAGAATACGCCATACCATTTCCAGTTCTAGCCCCAAAATAATCTGTTTGAGGTGCTAATCCGTTATTTACATTTTCTATGTAAGTGCTATTATAGATTAAATCTATCATATTCTTATAATTATTGTGCATTAGTGAAAGTCTACCCAACCTGTACCTGAGACATAACCCTTGTATTTCTGTACACTTGTAGCAAAGACTATAAAACCTTCTTCTGGTCTACCAATCTCATTAATGCTAACTACAGTACGTACTCGTGTAGCTGGTGATAAATCTACTTCTAGGTCACGTTGCTCTAACAGAAACTTCATTTCTGCTGCGTAACGAATAAGATCATCGTAAAGCTGCCTACTATCAACCATATCTATATTAGCATAGTATGGAAGTTCAGGATAAAGTTTTGCTACCATTATCTACCACCATCAGGTTGAATAGCTAGTCGTATACTACCCCAACGCCAGCTAGTACCAGATTCAGATGAAGATACTCGTACAGCAGCCTGTCTACCCCTAGCTCTCATATCAATCTTTTCTGTACCATTATTAATAGTAAATGGACCTTTAGTAATTGTAGAACCACTTGGATATTGTTTAGTATCAATACTAAATTGAATAGAACCTTGATTAATAGTATAGTCAGGAATAATACGATCCATAAACATTAAGTTATCACCATCTTCAATATCAAAGTCTGCTGACTCAATGTATGATGTTAATGCTTGACCATCGCCAGTATATACTGATACAGGTTCATTATCCCAATAATAATTATCTGCTGCTACACTTACAGCACCATTAGTAATTGTATTATCAAATACAACTCTATCTTCAAAAGTATTAAAGAAACCTGTACCAAATACCCAATGATTTTCTACTGTATTATATATAATATAACGATTAGGTTCTAAAGAATCATTAGCTGGATATAACCAAATTACTTCGTGAAACTCTGAATTAGTTCCTGCATATACTTTATCTGCCTGTGACATATTAAAGCTATCATAAATATGACGACGAACTGTACAGTTTAGTTTTTGTACTCTACCATTAAATGCAAAGAAGTCATTAATACCCATCCAATAAGTAACACCTTCTAGTGCTACTGCGGCATGTGGACCAATAAGACCAGCATTATTACCTAGTAGTGTATTATTAAAGATAAAGGGAGGACCAACAAAGTTTAGTGCATACATAGCACGATCAGTCCAAATATGAATAGCATTACGTGAACGAATACCACCAACAATTTCTGTACCATCTACTAGCTGTATTTCACCTGATGTAGAAGAAATACTTGGTTGCCAGTTAGTATAATCTTCCTGATCTGACCAACGTACCAGAAGAGGATTAAAAATAGAAGTACCTGCTTCATTTGTTCCTAAAGCAATAACGTGTCTGTCATTTGGTGATACAACAATGCTATTAATTTTAGAAGGACCAGTAGCTACAATAGTTGCTCTTTCTGGTGTAATACTAGCATCTGCATCCCAATAAAATAACTCTGATCCTCGACGTACAGCTAGAAGGTCTTCGCCCCAGTTATCCATTGACCACTGATTAGCAGCAAAGATAATGTTGGAAGAAGAGGCTGCTGTATTCCAAGCACGTTCACCTGTTGTTGAAGTACCAGCATTATACACACCAGCACTATAACCTAGACCCTGAATACTTTCAGTCTGTTCTGTAGGAATAAGAAAACTTGCAGTAGCTATACCTACATCTGTAAAGTTTGAATCTGCTGTATAATTAAGAGTAAATGCAAAATTATTTAGACCTGATTTACTTGTTATTTTATAAGTAGGTCCACCAAAAGCTGTAACTGCAAAGTCTGTTCCTTCAGAAAAACCGGGAATAGATGTGCTAGAAAACGTAACCCAGTCACCAACACTTACTCCATGATTAGTTAAACTTACAGATACAATAGGAGATCCAGACTGAACATTCATAACACTTGTTAATGTTGTAACAGTTCTTATAGGTGTTACATCATAATTAACACCACTAAAGAAAATATTAAGACGTTGTTCTGTTCCTGTAGCTAATAACTTTTCAGTTGAGTTATTAATCCAAGAATGTAAAACTCTAGATGTTCCAATAATAGCTGTAGTAGAATGCTTTTGATAACCTCTTAAATTCTCAGGTTTTCCTTCACGAAAGCGTACACGATCACCGTCGTACCACTTACCCTCCTCAGAATACTGAGTAGACTCACGGTGAAATCCGGGCAAAAAATTTAGTTTCTGTAAACGTGAAGAAGAACTAGGCATTATTAGGTCTTAATAATATAGTTAAGAATAATTGTAGGCTGTACGTTATTATGTGCAGAATTTCCACCAGTACTTCCAGTAGTACCACCGCTAGTATCTTGAACCTCATAAGGAGGAGAGCTTGCAGGATTTCCTGCATGTTGACTCCATAAGTCATACGTACTGTGAGTATGTGCTGCTAGTTGAGCAACTGTTAGTGTATGAGTTTCTGCACCACCTGTGTCACCCAAGACATCACCGTCAACACCACCTGATTGACCTGTTAGACGGTTAGCACTTGACCCACCCATGTCATCCTGACCAGCAACAAGACGACCACGAAGATCAGGTAGATTAAAGGTTGTTGCTCCATCACCTACACCATAGGTAGTTCCAACAGCAGAGAATAGATCACTGTATGTGGCACGACTAATTGCTTGACCATAACAAAACAGATATCCAGAAGGCTCTGAAGTTCCAGCATAAGGAATAACAATACCAGCAGGAACAGTCGCTATACCTGTTAAATTACCACCACCTCCATAAAATTCTGTAGCTGATACATTACCACTAACCGTAATAGACGAAGCAGAAACAGTAGAAGTAGTTATACTTGTAGCTGTAAAAGTATTTGCTGTAAATGTAGCTACTGATGTAGGAGGGTCAACTGAATAAATATTTGTTCCATCACAAGAAATAAGAGAATTATTTTGCTGAGTTAGTGTAATTGCACTACCAGAAACTGTTTTAACTTGAACAGCAAATGATCCTGTAGTATTCTCACGAATAAAATAAGTTTTTTCTTCTGACGGAATAGTAATAGTTACATCAGCAGTTAGAGTACCTGCAAACTCTAGAGAAGCATTTCGTGACTGATCAACAGCACCATTGTTATCACTAAGAGTAATACCTGTGCTGCTTACAGAGACAATCTCATAACCAGCAATAGCATCATCTATTAGGTCAATTACGTTAGTATTTAGAATACTACCCCAACTGTTTGGATTTTCTCCATCACCTTGTTTCTCTAAACCTAGACGATTTGTATACGTACTAGCCATTAGACTTCTTCTCCTTTATCTTTTTTCTTACATTTAGAATATAAAAGATTTGCATATAGATTTTTATTAGTTAGTTATTATTTTAACATATTCTTCATAACTTTGACAAAGCTCTAATGTTAAAAAATTTTTTGTTATAGATTTTTGAACTAGAGGTTCTTGATTAACTATAAAAATAAAACTTATTATAGAAAAGTATTCAAACATTATTCCTCCAATTCAGGCCAATCAAAAAGAATACCTGACTTACTTGTAGTGCCGTCATCATTTAGTGTATAAGTAACAAATAAATTAGCAACATCATCTATATCTACAGCCTGAGTAATGCTGTCTTCCATTGCTGCAGCAGCCAAACGTATTTCATTTCTCCAAACTTGAATATTAGAAGGAATATTAATATTTGTGTCAGTCTTACGAATAATAGCCCAGTCAGTTTGAGATAGTAGACTACCCTGCTGTTCTTTTACCTGTAAAATAAGCTGTGATTTAAGACCAAGAGTTACAACCTGATTACCCTTTTCGTCTAGTAGAGGATCACCCTTTTCATCTACTTCATCTGTATCATCTAGTTTTTTAGCTTTAGATGTAATTGTACCATCAGAATTTTGTGACCAAGTATATAAACGACTATCAGGTGGCGTTTGTGGAATAATCTCTACCAACCCAATAGCTTCTTTTTCCTCTCTTGACCATATATGCCAATTAGAAGGATGCTGAATACCATTATTATCGGTCCATGCCTTACCTTCTTTAATTGTTTTTTTATTATATTGCCACATGTTTATTTTCTCCTATCGGGCGTTAGCAGTTTTGAAGGGGCTTGAGGCAAATGCTATGTATACGTATGTTACACCATTGGAATTCACTCCACTTCCCGTAGTCCTCAACTTGAAACCATTGGAATTAATATCTATAGGCTGATCATTTGTAAGTTCTGCATCAGAATTATTTGCGACTAATGAAAGTGAAGAATCATTGAAAGGACTACGTTCAGTATCTTTCATAACCCATTTATTATCGCCGGTTGATTTAAACATCAAAAATGCTGGTTCAAATCCTAGATTAATCATTGGTCCGGAAGCATTTCCATTTCCAACATACGATCCGAAGGCGCTATATCCTTCTACTTCTGTGAAAGCATAAAAAATCGTTGAATTTCCACTAGAGTTAGACGAGCCATTAGTTCCAAAAGTTATCACGGTTGATGTTGGACTTGTATTATTCCAAT
>JAJACQ010000031.1 GCA_022601435.1 Chlamydiia bacterium | reverse complement strand
TTGCAAACCCTTCCTTTCTATGATATAATCTCAACCGTTCTTTTGGAGGAATGTCCGAGTGGCCGAAGGAGCACGCTTGGAAAGCGTGTATATGTGATAAGCGTATCGTGGGTTCGAATCCCACTTCCTCCGAAACCTAAACCTACCATAGACGTGGGATGAGAACGGAGTTCGTGGCGAAGCGCAGCGGAGACTCTAAGCGGCACGAAAGTGACGCGCAAGAAATCCCACTTCCTCCGAAACCTAAACCTACCATAGACGTGGGATGAGAACGGAGTTCGTGGCGTAGCGTAGCGGAGACTCTAAGCGGCACGAAAGTGACGCGCAAGAAATCCCACTTCCTCCGAAACCTTAAATCGTATAAGATAACCTTGAACTAAACCTAAGGTCCTTCCATGAAAACAATTATTATAGCCGGTGCAACGAGTATGATAGGGCGTGCATGCGTTAATCTATTCAACTCACCTGATTACTCGCTAGTATTAATCGGAAGAAATCTACAGAAATTAGAATCTCTTACTAAAGATTTAACTGCGCAGCACGAAATCCACACGATCGATTTTTCATCTACAGAGACAATACAAAGTACTGTAAAAGACATAGTATCTAAGCATCCAACGATCGACACGCTAATTTATAACACAGCGATTTATCCGTGGAATCAGATAGAAAACATCCTCTCTAATGATTGGCAGCAAACCATCAGCATCAATTTAAATAGCGCATTCTACCTCACCCAAGCACTCATTCCAATTCTTAAAAAGCAAAAGTCAGGAAATATTATTTATGTTTCATCAATCGCAGCAGAGTCAATGGGTCTTGCAAATATGTCTGCCTACACCTCATCAAAAGCAGGACTTAATGGGCTTATGAGAACATGTGCATTAGAGCTTGCGCCGTACAACATAAATGTCAATTCGATCAGTCCCGGAAAGATCTATGATACTACTAGGCTTTCAAAAAAAGAAATTTCAGAAAAACTAAGCAATGTCCCTTTGAAAAGATTTATTAAGCCAAAAAATATTGCTGAAATGATTAAGTTTCTGATTTCAGATTGTGGAAAAGACATTACAGGTCAAAATCTTATTATAGATGGTGGTCAAACCATTGTATAAAAAATCCCCCGATCATATAAGATAGCCTCAAACCAACAACAAGGCATCAATATGAAAATCTTACTTATTGCAATTGGAAGCCGCGGGGATATTGAGCCTTTTTTAGCGGCTGGAGAGTTGTTAAAAGAGCAAAATCACAAAGTCGAATTTTCTTTTCCAGAACAATTTCGAGGCCTTGCAAAGGATTTAGATTGCCCTTTTTATTCTCTGGGATCTGAGCTTTTAGATTTAATTGATTGCGAAGATGGTAAAATTGTCATTGGTGGGCACAAGTCTATTTTTAGAAAGCTCAAGGCTTTTTGGATGATCACAAAAAAATCCATGAAGATACAAAAAAAGATGGTGTTATTACAGGAAAAAATCATTGAAAAGGGCAACTACGATAAAATCATTTTCCATATCAAAGCAGTTTACCCTGTTCTTTGGGGTATAAAGTATAATAAGAAAACACAAATTCTATCACCTGTTCCGTGCATTCACTATGTCGCTTCAGGAACTCAGCACACCTTTGGAACAAATCTTCCTACGTTTGTAAATAAGCTCACCTTTTCTTTTGCACATATGGGAATTATCACGATGATCAAAAAAGCATCTAAGTGGCTAAAGATTTCTCCTAAACTTTCATTCAAAGAAATCAAGACTGCTCTATTTTCAACGCCCACTGTATACACAATATCACCTACGCTTTTTCCAAAGCCTTCATATTGGGATAAGCATCTTACAGTCCTAGGATTTCACGAAAGAAACCGCACGATCAATTGGAAACCAAGCAATGAACTCATTTCTTTTTTTGAAATACACTCAAAACCTCTATTCATTACCTTTGGAAGCATGGTTAATCAAGACGCTCATAAGCGAACGCAGCTCCTTGTAGACATTTTAGAAAAGCATAAAATTCCCGCCATCTTTAATACAGCGGGTGGTGGGCTTATAACACCAGAAACCTACAATCAAAATTTATTTCATTTTGAGTCAACTATTCCTTATGAGTGGATTCTTCCAAAAGTTTATGGAATGATCCATCACGGTGGAGCAGGCACAACACATTCCTCTTTAAAGTACGGTTGTGCCACATTAATCATCCCGCACATCGTCGATCAATTCATCTGGAACAACGTTGTTAAAAATAGAGGCGCCGGACCAAAAGGAATCTCTTCTCAAAAGATTAATTTCCAAAATCTAGAATCTTTGATCCTCGATCTTTACCAAAACCCTATCTATAAAGTGCGCGCAGAAAATATCGCCGCTTCTATGGAAAAAGAAAAGCTCTCTTCAAAACTAACACAAGTCCTCTCGACCTAAACGCTCATGATACTATCTAATTTAGACTTATCGAATTTACTACTACTTATATCAATAAAATGATCAAGCTGCCATTTTTGAGTTTTTATGGCCTGTTTATTTAATACTTTATCCCAAGCAGGGTAAACCCTCATCCCTCTTTTTCCAGCAACACCCTTTTTAGAAAAAATTCCATTTTCTACAGCAGCTTTTTTTGTAAAAACAAACAACCCCTGATTATTCTCTTTTTCACAATAAATCACCAAAAAATCAATATCATCTTCGCTATCAAATGGTGCTGTAATACCATCGTTATTTCTTTTCCAAACAGTCACAAATTGACCCACTTTCTTTGGAGTTATTTTCGAAACACGAAACTTTATTTTTCTATCTTTAAATCTAAAGCTCGAAGCTCCATACTCAGAACCTTCTTCAGGTTCAAAATCAAATGTAGACAATCCTAATTTAGATTTGATCATTTCTTGCATAATATTATGTCGTTTCAACTTGAAGTTCTTGATCTATTAGCTTGCGAAACTCTTTCATCCCACTATTCTTCTCAAGCAGCTCTTCGTTTTTTCCAGAGTAATGAAAAAAATCTCCTTTATATTCCATCTTGAAGTAATTTGATGTTCCTTCAAAAGGATAAGCAAAGTCTCCTAAATCAGGATTTGAATATGATGCTAATAAAAACACTTTCTTTCCAGCTAGCGCTTTACCTATTTCTTTTCTAATCGTAACACAATCTGTTAAGCGATCAAAAAAAGTCTTCATCTCAGCACTCATTACATACCAATAAACTGGTGTTGCAAAAATCAGAACTTCATGATCCAAAACTCTTTCCATCAATGACAAAAAATCATCATCTTGATTTTTATGATTATAATCATAATTTGAAATATTCAAAGTATTTAAATCTTCAAAAGAAAACTCAGCAGCCGGATCAAGCTCTGAGATAGCTTTCCTTGTATTTCCTTCGGATCGAGCAGACCCTAAAATAACCATTGCTTTTTTCATAAAACTATCCTTAACTTTTAGTCTTGTTTTGTGTAAATTATATACCATGAAAAAATTATACTCTACTAAAATCAAATCCCCTATTGGGGACCTTTTCATCTTATCCGATGAATCCTGTCTTTATCTTCTCGAATTTGATAACGAAGAAAGATTAAACAAACAACTCTTAACTCTGCAAAAGCAACTTCCCTTTAAAATCATCGAAGGCTGCCCTCCTCCTTTAAAATCTATTGAACAGGAACTAGAGCAATACTTTTGTGGGAAACTAAAAAACTTCAAGACAGCTTATAAACTTTTCGGCACACCCTTTCAACAAAAAGTCTGGAAAGAGCTAATCAACACTCCATTCGGCACCACTAAAAGTTATCAAAAGCAAGCTCATAATATCGGCACCCCAAAAGGTTTCCGTGCAGTTGCTAATGCAAATGGTCGAAACAAACTATCCATCATTATCCCCTGCCATCGCATCATTAATGCAAATGGAAAACTAGGCGGCTATGGCGGTGGACTGTGGAGAAAAGAAAAGCTCTTAGCTCTTGAAAAAGCGTAACTTAATCCATCGATTTATCCAATCATCAAACTGAGCTTTTTCTTTATCACTTGCATGATCAAAAAAATCCTCTAAAACTTGAGGTCTTCCGTCTATCATTTCTAAATGAGCACAACCAATTACGTCCGCCCCTCGATAAAGAACAATATGTATATGATTCTTATTTTCCCAATTCCATTCGAACTGATCATTCTTTCGCAAGAACTTTACAGCTTCTATCTCATCATCATGCATACAAAAATTAATGATCAAATCTTTGAACCCTGCTCTTCTCAGTGTTTCTTTAATAAACTCATTTTTATAAATGCCATATGTGGATATCCAGCCTCGGTGCCTTTTTCCGGCATCAGTTCTTTTTAAAATCTCATACTTTAACTCTGCATATTCTTTAGCTCTATCTGGATGAGCCCTTAAATAATCCCTAAAACAAAGTTGCAAAGGAACAAAACCATGATCCTTTTCACATACATGCAAATTGACCTTGCTCTCTTCATTATTTTTAGAAAAAAAATACCGCAAAGGAATATTAAATTCACCCCGAGAATCATAGCCAACTTCTACCAACTTGTCCGCTTTTGCAAGATCATCAATTACCAATAAAATATCGAGATCGCACTTTGCAGGCATATCCTTAATCGATGTAGAGCCAATATGCTCAATTTGCAAGCAACTCGTCCCTAAACAATCTAATATAATCTTTTTCTCTTTTTTAAACTGCTTAGGCCACGCAGGATCATAAGGCAACACCTCTATCTTCTTCATAAATCCTCCCTACTAAAAAAGATAATTAGTACAGTTTATCACACGATAAGTTTTAAGAAAAAGTTAGTTTTTTGTCTATATCCCAACCATGCTCACTATAGAAAATTCCTTTGAAACTATTGATGATTGCATTCTTTAAATAAGAATCTATATTTTCTGGCAAACTATTAATAGGATGGAATTTAAGCTCTCCGCATTTGTGAGGTTCCTTATTCTCAATCTCACCTTCCCATCTATCACATCTCATAAAAATATCAACATTTTCAATATCTACTTTTTTAAACCTCTTATGCAACAGATGAGTAAAAGTTAAATCGTTTTCTTGGATTACTATCCCTGCCTCTTCATATGCTTCACGAACCATCGCCTGTTTTGCTGACTCTCCTCTTTCTTGTCCTCCACAAACAAGAGACCATGTCTGATCAGCCCATCCTGTATTTTCTCTGAAATAGAGTAAGATCTCATCACCCTTCACCAGCAACAAAAAAACATTAACATTTACTTTTATCATAAATCCTCCCTACTAAATTCTAATAAATCACCCGGCTGACAATCTAAATACTGGCACAATGACTTGAGAGTGGAAAAGCGAATTGCTTTTCCCTTCCCTGTTTTTAAGATCGATAAATTCTGAACTGTAATCCCAATCTTATCTGCCAAGTCTTGAAGCTTCATCTTACGCTTTGCCAGCATTACATCTAAATTCACAATAATACTCATCTTCTGCCCCTTAAACTATGAATTTTTGTTCATCATGCAATTTTCCAGCTTCAATCATCACCCAAGAAATCACACTCAACATCACACCTAAAAACAAAGTATACACGTTTACTGATCCTAATTGCAAAACAATATATCTATGCCCCACAGGATTTGTAAAAGTCAATCCAAGCATCGTAAACATATAGCTGATTGGCTGAGCTACCAATGCGTATAGAAACAACAAAGTCCCTAGCTTTCTAAATTGTCTTGCATTATCAGAATTAAAAATTAAACCTTTTGAATAGTTATCAAATAGTAATCGTAAAAAAATCAATCCAGTCACAAATGGAATTAACCCCACTATATCACCCATGAATCCAAAAAACAGCGCTGTCCCTGACCATTTGCGACTAAGAAGCGTCACCACACCTTCCGGTGATATAAATGCTTTATCAAACGTGGAGCTTAATACAGGAGCAAAGGACTTGCTTCCATTTAAACCTATCATCACCCATTTAATTACAACAAACAAAACAACAAGCCCTAAAAACACTGTAAGCACACTTTTTATATGCCCACTCATCTTCTTAATTTTATCCATCAAAAACCTCCTTTGTAAAAAAACAAAAGACTAATTTATTAAAAAATGTTTGTCAATCATTTTTTATCGTTTTTCGATAAAACCTAAGGCTGATTTAGATGATTTATTTTTAGTAAAAAAACATCAAATATGATATAATTATCATTAAGATTTTTTTTATAGAATTATGAGTACAAAAATACCAACTACCCTAAACACCGAATCGCCTAGGGCGACTAGCCCATCTATAAAACCAAGTCATTCTTTAGAAGAAAGACATGAAGTTGAAAAAGACTTTTTCCCTATTGAAATGCAAAAAATTTGTATACCAACAATTCTTCAAAATCTCCGAACTATTCAAACAGAACGAGATCTAGGAATAAAAGAGCAAGAACTTCCTAAAGAAAAAGGAATAACTTTTTATGTTTGTAGTGAATTCCATAATATATTTGAATTAGACGTGGCTCCCAACATCATTTTCAAAATGTCTGCAGCCCCTCAGTACCGCAATGACATGGAAATAAGATTTGAACATATTCAAAAAGCTCATGAGATCAAGACTAAGTTAAAGCTAGAACAGATTGTTATACCTAAAACAAAACGTATAGAACTTACTTATAAAGATGATACGTATACAATTCTCGCTCAAGAAAAACTCGATTTTGCTAAATCCCAAGAAAGATTATATTCGGATGATATGCGATCATTGGATACAGCTATTGCAGAACTTACAAGATTTATTATTGAGATGAATTATTCGGACGTTAAGATTGAAAACCTCCCTATTTTAAATGGAAATAGGAAAATTGGAGTCATTGATCTAGAGGACTTAAATCATAGAACAACATTACGAGATGAACTTAAATCACTTTTTTCACTTGTAGGAAGAACTCATAAAATGATTGTAGAGAAAGTCTGCAGAAAAACTTATGAGAACTGATTTATTCTATTTTAAAAAAATCATAGCTCAAAAAAAACTATATACTCTATTGCTAAAAGAGCCGCTCTTGCCTAAAATAAATAGTCATGCGATATTATTTATATGACAAATATCCAAAACAAAAACCTTATCCTTGTTTATAAAGATACTGGTGTAAGTCCTGAATGTTTCAAGCAAACAATGAATCTGCTTAAAAATACCTTAGACCCCACATATGAAATTCAATCCATTAGAGGCTCCGATATTGCTTTAAAAGGCATTCCTGAAAGCGCAGCTCTTTTCATCCTTCCAGGCGGCTCAGACATACCCTACACACTCAAACTAAATGGAGCAGGCAATTTGAACATTCAAGAATATGTAGAAAATGGCGGCTCTTTTTTGGGAATCTGCGCAGGATCCTACTACGGGGCTGCATTTGTTGAATTCGATAAAGGAGGAAAGCAAGAAGTGATCGGTGAAAGAGAACTTGCCTTCTTTAAAGGAAACGCTATAGGGCCCATCCTTGCTCCATACAGTTACACAAGTCCTTCAGGGTCTCTTGCTGCCAAAATAAATACTGTTTTTGATAACATTCCTGAAGCCTATACTTTTTACAATGGAGGAGGTTTCTTTGAAGATGCCTATGAATTCGAAAATACCAAAATCCTAGCTACCTACGAAAATGATCTTGCTGCAATTATCCATATTCAATGTGGAAAAGGAAATGTTGTTTTATCAAGCGTACATTTTGAGTACAATCCAGACCTTCTAAATCAAAAAGAACCCTTATACAAAAATATTATCCCCCTTCTTAAAAAATACAACTGGCAAAGAGACATACTCACCAGTGAACTCATGCAAATTTTAAAGGTAAAAACTCATGAAAATCTCCCAAAATGCAATCCGAATCATCTTGATCAATCCAGAAAAAAAGATCCTACTCCTTCAGGCATTTCATAAACCAACACCTAAATTAGATAAGCGTTATGAAAAACCCTACTGGTTTACTCCAGGAGGTAGATACGATGATGATGAAGACGAAATTGAAGCCGCCAAAAGAGAGCTTTTTGAAGAAACAGGCCTTACAGAAGCTGATATTACTATCGGTCCTATTGTCTGGTATGGCCAGATCGAACTTGTCCTTTATGATCAGCCTACCCACCTGAAAAACAAATTCATCGTAATCCATACCACAAATTCAGACATCACTTTCGAAAACTTTACCGAAGAAGAAAAAAAAGTCATCAAAAACTATCAATGGTTTTCACTAGATGATATTAAAAACTCTTCTGAAAAAATCTATCCAGAATGCTTAAATGAGATCCTCCCCCCCATCCTAGAAGGTCGATACCCACAGAATCCCATAAAGATAATTTTATAACACAAAAAAACACTATTAATCATTAATCACGGATGTTATAATAGTTAATTATTAAAAAGATATTATTGAAAATATGACTCCTATAGTAGCAAATTCAGGTTCTGCAAATATTGATACACCTATAGCAGGCTCTCAAAAAAATACTTTACATTCTCGAGGTAAGCGGGCTCTTGAAATTGTCTAAGCCATCCTTGCCTCTGTTGCCATTGTATTAACAGTAGGTTTTGCTGCATTTTCTAAAGAATTGATTAGAGTTATACAAATAGGATTTTGCCCTACTCAACAAAAACCCACAATACCATCTCCTATACCATCTCCCACACATTCTACCACACCATCCCCGACATATTTTTCAGAAGCTTCTTCTACCAGCTCTTGCGATGACTCTGAAGAGACAATAGGATGGGATCGTATCTACTCAAGTCCTCCTATTAGCACCCGAACTTCAGTCTCCGAAGGCGAAGGGTATGATAGATATTACAGACCGGTTAAAACATTAGTTGAAGAACATGATAAAAGTGTCCTAAAGTGGATAAAAGATCGTCTAGCTGAAAATCTCCCAAATAAGAATACCCTTTCCGATGATCAATTCTTTGAAGGTTGCGAAGAATTGATCTCAAAAAATCTAAATGAAATTTTAACAGATATAGGCTTTTATTTCGCAAAGAATTTCTCCACCTGGACTCAAGGTAAATTTACTTTGTATAAAGCAGATGAAGATCTTAAAGTTTTTTCTATTAATAAAGGAAACCTTGTTTTTAAAATGTCAACTGATAAAGATAAACAAAACGATATAGTAAAAAGATTTAATAATATTCAAATGGCACAAGAGGTTTGCGAGGAATTAAAGCTAAATGCGATTAAGATTCCTAAGTCCAAACTTATTACTATAGAAAGAGATGGTGTAGAATATAAAATTATTGCACAAGAAAAAATAGTCTTTTCTCCTAATAATGGATTAATCGATTATTGGAGAGACGGAAAAAGATTAAATGACCAAGGATGTTGGCAATTAGCAACTTTTCTATGTGAAACGAGATTTTGCGACTACAAAAATGACAATATAGTTTTATTAGACGATGGTAGAATAGCAATGTTAGATCTAGAAGACTTAAATTATGAAATAAAATATTCATGTTTATCAATCTTCCAACTGATAAATCTAGGCTATAGTGATATTGCACAAGATAATATAAGATTAATTGCTCAAGAGTACAGCTACCCAATAGACAATCTCATAGAAATTAGTAGAGGAGAATATGATTGGGAAGAACCTAATCAAAGACACACACGTTGTCCTAATATCATAAAAAAATACAATGAATAGATTGATACACTTTTTTAACAAAATAATAAAACCTGAATTCATCTTAATATTAATGCCACCATGATGGTATTGATTTTTTAGCTTTTCTAACCCTGCATGATCCTCCTTAAAAAAACCAATTCATATAATTCTAAAATTCTCAGCAAATGTTTAAAAAATCATTGCTTAAAATTAATGCTTTACTTAACCTTTTGAGTATGAAAACAACAAGTGCAATAATTCTTTCTAGCGAGTCTATTAGACTCTGTTCCAATCGTGTCTTTTTGAACACAAATATTCTGCTCCGCAATCTTGCGGTTTAATTTTTTTTATTTTCATACTTTTAACTACCTGCTGATCTATCAGCACTTTTAATACTAAATAACCTAGGAGTTCATAATGTCAAATCAGACAGAACCAACATCAAACAATACTTTTTTTAACCGCTTACCTTCATATACCATCCCTATTGCGTCAGGATATGTGGCAACGTATCCTATGATGCATGATATGATGGGAAAAAGCGCTATTCAAAGAGGTCTTTCCCCGCCTAAATTCGATTTTTTTAACGTTTTAAAAGCCGCAAGAAACGGATCTCGTACAGTAGGAGCGCTAATTGGGATTCAAATGATCGCTCAAGAAGCTCTTGAAAACTTACTTGTAAAAGAAGATGAAGAAAAATCTTTCGGCACTATTTTTGCAAGTGCAAGTATAGTAGGACTTGTGTCTTCTCTACCAATTGCTATTTACAATGGTCAAACAATGGAATGGCCTGTGATGAAATCCATTAGATTATTTACGCCACAACAAGCTGCTGCTATAACTGTACAAGAAACAAGCTTTGTTGCAGCAATTGCTGCGATCAAATTAGTCACTCCTCACTTAAAAGCAATTTTTGGTGATAATCAGGCGGTTGAAAGCGGGTCTGCTTTTGTAACAGGCGCTGGGGGAAGCATTTTAACGCATGCTGCAAATACATTCTTAACCCGATCTCAAAATGATTTACCTATTGAAAGTTTACGGCAGCTAATGTGGGGAGTAGGAAAAAAAGCTCGTGCAGTGGGAATTTTTGCAGTAACATACAACCTTGCTCAAGACTTCTTCCATACCATTAACAGATCAAAATCTACATAATTTTTGTGTTTTGCCGCGCGGCAAAACACTCATGGGTTTTTAAAGGGACATCGTCTCTTTTGCAAGGTGCAGCAGCAGAGCTTTTATTTCCTTAAGCCTTTACGGTCATTAAAAAATCGTACTCAAGACCCATGGCGGCCTTTTGCCGCTTTAGCGTTGCTGCAGCTCTTTCAAAGGCTACCTCTGTACCTTCACGAAGCACCTTCTCTATATAGGATTTGTCTTCAAAAAGCTCGGCACGCCTTTCTCTGATTGGTGCGATGAAAGCATCGAGCACCTCAAGCGTTCTTTCTTTAATCACCTTATCGCCGATTCCACCTTGGCGATATTGCTCTTTTAGCTTTTCTACTTCTGCTTGGTCCTCATCAAAGTGATCAAGATATGAAAAGGCTACAGCCTCATCTGGATTTCCGGGATCGCTAATACTTGTTCGGGAGGCATCGCTTTTCATCTTCTTCACTTTTTTAACAATCTCATCACGAGAATCTTTTAGATAGATGGCATTTCCTAGAGATTTTGACATTTTATTACCATCTAATCCTGGAAGGTTCTTTTCTATTTTTGCAAAGACTGCCTCTGGTTCTGTAAAGACTTCCTTAGAATATTGAGAATTGAATTTTTTGACGACATCTCTTGTAAGCTCAACCATAGGCGCTTGATCCACACCGACTGGAACTGCATCTGCGTCAAAAGCTATAATGTCAGATGCTTGATAAATTGGATAAAGATAAAATCCAGCAGGAACGCTCTCTTCAAATCCTTTCTGTTTTAATTCAGTTTTAACTGTGGGATTGTGTCCAATTCTATTAATAGAGATAACATTCATCAGATATTGAGTAATTTCAGGCAGTTGCGGAATCATCGATTGAATAAATATCGTGGCAAGTTGAGGATCTATTCCACAGGCAATATAATCCGCTACTACATCATAAACATTTTGTTTAACTTTAGAGACATTATCATAGTAATCGGTGATTGCTTGAGAGTCTGCGACCATTATAAAGGTCTCGTACTCATGTTGCATTTTTATTCTATTTTTTAATGTGCCTATATAGTGACCAATATGTAAGGGACCGGTTGGTCTATCGCCGGAAAGTAAAGTTTTCTTTTTCATAGATTGTTAGTTTAAAAAATACCGCTTATCTTTGCAAGGATAGGTTTTGTTTTTTTCTCATTTATGTTATTGTGAGGAAAAGAGAAAATTTTAATGTCGTCTAAAGAAAAGTCAGAAAAAAAAGAACTTCCCATCCCTGATCAGATTGGAAAATATCAGATTCTTTCTCGAATTGCCGTTGGCGGTATGGGCGAGACCTACTTAGCACAAGATCCATTTCTTCAACGGAAAATTGTGATCAAGCGCGCACGCCCTGACCTTACGCAGCACCAAATCATCAAAGATCGCTTTCAAAAAGAAGTTAAGATCACCTCTTCGCTCTTTCATCCTTCAATCATCCCTGTTTATGCTGTGCATAAATCAGAAGATCAAATCTATTATACGATGCCTTTTGTTGAGGGAAAAACGTTAAAACAAATTTTACGTGATAATATTTCTGATGAAAAGAAAGGATCTTCTACATGGTCGATCAATTCATTATTACGCATCTTCATTAATGTCTGTAATGGGCTTTCTTATTGTCATTCAAAAGGAATTTTACATAGAGATTTAAAGCCCGAAAATATTTTAGTTGGAGAGCATGGCCAAGTCTTTATTGTGGATTGGGGTCTTGCCACTCATATTAATGATGACGAAGAAGGACCTATCCCTTCAATTTTAAATTTCTCGGTAAATAAGAACTTAACTCGGCCCGGAAAAGTCTTTGGAACGCTTCCCTACCTTCCTCCCGAGCGTATTACTGGCACCAAGGCTAACATCTCTTCAGAGATTTATTCTCTAGGCGTTATTTTATATCAGCTTCTTACTCTCCGTATGCCTTTTCATAGGCGCACTATTCAAGAATATAAGCTCTCTAAAAAATACCATCGCCCTCTTGATCTTCTAGAAGCGGCACCTTTTAGAAACATCTCTCAAGAACTTGAGCAGATCGTTAAAAAATGTCTTGATGACAACCCAAAAAATCGCTTTGAAAGTGTTGATGCGTTATTAGAAGAGCTTGAAGACTATGAAGAAGGCAACCCTTCATGGATTTTTAAGAAAACTCTAGATATCTCTGATAAGGATGATTGGGAAATCCAAGAAAACATCTTATCCTCTAACCTTTCTTCTTTTGATTTCGGGCAAAAATCTCTTTCTTGGAAATATTTAATGATTGCTAAAGAGAAGATTCACAGCAATCAAAAGCTCTCATGTCAAGTGTCATTAAAAGAAAATTGTGCCGGAGTGAACTTTTGCTTTAATATTCCCGAAAAAGAGGATCGCTCTGATTTAGAAGATGGCTATTTACTTCATATTGGCTCTGAAAAACACAAAGGAGTCTCTTTAAAGAGAAACAAAGTGATCTTGTTTGAAAAAACTGAGACTTATTTAGCATCGGATAAATCCTACCTCATCTCGATTGAACGAAAAGATCAAACCATTTCTCTTTATATTGACAACATCAAGATCTTTTCGTATGAGGACTATTTACCTATTGTGGGATCTTGCATTGGTTTTTCTTGTGAAGATATGGATTTTGAATTAAAAAAAATCGATCTCTTTGTCACTTCGAGTAAAAAGACAGCAGGTTGTTTAGCTATTCCAAACAGCTTTATGGCTTCTAAGCATTTTAAAGATGCCATCGAAGAATACTCAAAGATCGCTCTATCATTTAAAGGGCAGACAGAAGCACACGAAGCCTTGTTTAGAAGCGGTGTAGCAACTATTTATTTAGCAAAACAAAAAAGATGGCACTTAACTAAAAATTCCTTGTTTGAAAAAGCATTTGCAATCTTTGACTCTCTTCAGACAATTTCTACTGCTCCACTTGCACTTTTAGGAAAATCTCTCATCTACAAAGAAAAAGAAGATCTTACTGAAGAAGGCAAATGCTTAGAGCTTGCTCTTCATAGATACAAGGATCATCCTCTTATTCATTTAATCCATAAACAGATTCACACCCGCCTTCATGAGTGTGCTTTTGCTGTCAATCAAAGAGAAGGAGTCTATTTATTTGCTCTACTTATCTTATCACATTGTCGCTTCTTACTAGATTTCAAAGAAACTCATACTTTAATTCTAGGCCTTCCCCTTTCACACAATACTCTTTATTTCCTCAATTCAAGATTTTCAGAAAAGAGTTTAGATCACCTCTACAAAAAGATGATCGTATCTCTTTCTTTTCATTTAGGACGTGAAAACAAGCTCAAGGAGCTTTTTGAGCAAAGTGATTTTTCCACTTTTAAAGATCAAATCATCTTCTGCTTGATGTATCTTGGTAAAAAAGAAAAGCACTTTTCATCTCCTGGTAAGCTTATCAAGGATCTTCCTGAAGCCCCTGGCGAAAAACATTTTTGGCCGCTTTATCTGAAGATAGAGCAAGGCATTCTCAAAAAGGATGAAAACGCAGCGCACATTATAAGCACTCTTGAAAGCCGGGCTATATCAGAAGAAATGCAAACTCTATTAACACAATATAAGATTGAGCATGCTTTGATCACAAAAGATAAGGCATTTTTAAAAAAACTCTTCAAAGATTTTAAGAGCCTTTCACCATCAAACCCCCTTTCATTCCTTTATGGGTGTTATTTAACTCTTTGCGATGATGATAAAAGTGCTCATGAGCATTTTGCAAAATTCACTAAAACCCCGTATCCTCCTCTGTCGGCTCTTGCTCCGCTCTATATTGAAGGAAAGATTTCACTGAACAAAGAATTTCTTGCTTCAGTGCTTCCTTTTGAAAAAATTACTCTCTACAAAAACCTCTTTATTTACTATACTTGTCTTGGAAAATCTGCAAAGGCAGACTACTACATACATAAAACACTTTCAAACTCTCCTTGGATTAAGTAAATGAGTAAAAAACACGAAAATCTAAAAAAGCCCTATGATCACAAAGCTGTAGAAAAAGAAATTAAATTTGAATTTTTATCTTCTGCAGATTCTGAAAAGCCTCCTTTTTGTATCATCATGCCACCGCCAAATGTAACTGGAACCCTTCATATGGGTCATGCACTTGTAAATACTATCCAAGATATTTTAACAAGATTTTATAGAATGAACGGCTATGAAGCAAGCTGGATACCTGGAACTGATCATGCCGGAATTGCCACTCAATCTGTTGTGGAAAAAAAACTTTTTAAAGAAACTGGTAAAAAACGTGCTGATTTTTCAAGAGAAGAATTTTTAAAGCATGTGGAAGAGTGGAAGGATCTACATAAGGATCGCATCACAAATCAAATCAAACGCCTTGGTACAAGCGCAGATTGGTCAAAAGAGCGTTTTTCTTTAGATGATGAGGCCACGCTTTCTGTCAAAACAGTTTTTAAAAAGATGTTTGATGATGGATTGATTTATCGCGGTGACTATTTGGTTAATTGGGATACACACCTTCAAACAGCAATTGCTGATGATGAAGTTGAACACGAAGAAAAAGATGGTTTCTTGTGGCATTTTGCCTATCCTATCGATGGATCAGATGAAAAGATTGTTATTGCTACAACACGCCCTGAAACTATGCTTGGAGATACTGCAGTTGCCGTAAGCGGAAGTGATGAGAGATATAAACATCTTATTGGAAAAATGGTAAAGCTTCCTCTGTCTGATCGCCTTATTCCTATCATTGCTGATCACTATGTCGATAAAGAGTTTGGTACTGGTGCCGTTAAAATCACTCCTGCACACGATTTTAATGACTACGAAGTAGGATCACGTCATGATCTACCCATGATCAACGTAATGAACGAAGATGGCACGATCAATAAAAATGGTGGCAGCTACGAAGGCATGACTGTGCAAGAAGCAAGAGCAAATGTTATCGAACATATGAAAGAATTAGATCTACTTGTAAAAATTGAAGCTCATAAGCACCGTGTTGGTGTCTCCTACCGTTCAAAGTCTGTGATTGAACCCCTTCTTTCAAAACAATGGTTCTTAAAAATGGAACCTTTTAAAGAACAGCTTCTTTCTGCTATCTTTGATAAAAAAATCGATCTTATTCCAAAGGAATGGGAAAAAACTTATCGCCATTGGATCGAAAATATCCGCGATTGGTGTATCTCACGTCAGCTTTGGTGGGGTCATAGAATACCTATCTGGTATGATATTGAAAACGAAGAAAATATCATCTGCCATATTGGCGATGATCTTCCTGAAGAAATCAAAGCTAACCCTGATAAATATAGACGAGAAGAAGATGTTCTCGATACATGGTTTTCATCTGCGCTATGGCCACTTACTTGTCTTGGCTGGCCAAATAAAAATCCTGATTTAGAAAAATTCTATCCAACTTCTGTTTTAGTTACAGGTCACGATATCTTATTTTTCTGGGTAGCACGCATGATTCTCATGGGAGAATACGCGGGCGGAAATGTTCCTTTCAATAAGATATTCTTACATGGATTAATCTTTGCCAAGTCATACTGGAGAAAGGATAAAGAAGGAAATATCAACTACCTCGATAAAGAAGAGTGGATGAGATATGAGCGCGGTGAAAAAGTACCAAAAGATGTTTCGTTTAAATGGGAAAAGATGTCAAAGTCAAAAGGTAATGTCATTGATCCTCTCGACATCATTAATGAATATGGAACAGATGCTTTAAGATTGGCTCTTTGCACATCTACAACAACTGCAAAACAAATCGATCTTGACTTTAGAAAATTCGAAGAGAGTAAAAACTTCTGCAATAAACTGTGGAATGCCTCATCTTTCGTGATTCAGAACTCCGCAAAAGATTTAAAGAGCGAATTTGATGAAAGCATCCTTAAATTAGAAGATAAATGGATTCTTTCTAGATTCTCTAAAACAATTCAAGAGACACATGTAAACATCGACGGATTTCAATTCTCTCACCTTGCCGGAACTTTGTACCGCTTCTTTTGGGATGAGTTCTGCTCCTACTATCTAGAGATCTGCAAACCTTACCTATATGGAAAAACCGGGTCCGAAATAGAAATCAATAATAAAAAATGGATCCTTCTTACACTTCTTTTAGGCACATTAAAACTCTTCTCTTCTATCACGCCATATATCACTGAAGAGATCTTTGCTATCTTAAAAGACTTGTTTAAGGATATGGATTTTTCTAATCATCCTTTCATTAATCAGATTAAAGAGTCATTTCAGCAACCTATGTGTGCAAATACCGATCTACCAATTTGTGATAGGCAAAACGATCAAATAGAATCTGACTTTAATGAAATCCAAGAAATTCTACATGCTATCCGGAATATCCGTGGTGATACCAATATTCCACCTGGCGAAAGAGTACAAATTCACATTGAAGATCAAACCTCAACCATCAAAGATAATCAAGACATCCTTTTTGCGCTTACTAAAATTGAGAGCATAGATTTTCATAAAAAATTACCTGACATAAAAGCACCTTCTTCTCTCAGCAATGTGGGAAATCGAAAAATTTTCTTATTGATTCCTGAATCACTACTTGCCAAAGAAAAACTCCGCCTTGAAAAATCTCTAGAAAAGACACTTAAAAATCTTGAAAATACAAGACATCAACTTTCAAATAAGGCATTTGTAGAACGTGCTCCTAAACAACTTATTACAGAAAAGCAAAACCTTTTAAAAATACTTGAAACAACCAAACGTGAAATCGAATCTAAACTTACTAGTTTCTAATGTATTTTATGGCTGTTTATAATTTTAACCTAGCAGAAGGCTACTTGAATGTTTTGCTACTTCTACAAAGGAGCTTCTTTAACAAAATCAAGGTAATCAATGCTTTTACTCAAAAGTGTTTAGATTAGTGTTTTGTTTTCAAGTAATTAACACTTTCCTTAAATTTGTTTAGAATATGATTAACTATTAATGGAGATATCATTTCTTTAAATCTGTTTACATTAAAAGTTGAAATAGGTTTTACAGGTGATCCTAACACATCCGTAACCATATTGTTTTCCCATGAAGTTATTTGATCTTGGAACCTATCTATCAGAGTTTTTTGCTCTGTGGCAACTCTTTGCTTAGCGCTCTTTATAAACTCTTCGGCTTCTCCTGTAAATGTAGGAGCACTTTGTCTATTTTGCAATTCTGTAACCCGATCCTGTATCTCATCTACTATTATACCAAACTCACCTTGTAATTTTTTTCCCAGAGCCAATGCGTTCCTTTGAATATCATAGCAATCTCTTGACTCTTCCTGAGCTAACATTGGCTGTGCATCAAACGCTACAGCTGGTCTTTTAGGAATGTCTTCTAGATCTTGATTACTTAAGCTATTAGCTGCAGCAGATCTAAAAGCACTAACTAAAGTTGATACATCTGCTAAATCTTGTAATTCCAGGTTACTATCAAATAACGCAAACGCCTCCTCACTTTTAGACTCATCCATAAGTTGAGAAAATTGGCTTTGTAACTCTTCAACACTATTTGCTGAAGCACTCGGAGTATTAGTTGAAGTATTCGCAAAATCTTCATCTATGCGAGCTTTGTTTAAAATGCTTATCTGATCTAAAATATCAGATTGCTCTCGTAAAGAATCTTTATTGTCTCTATAAAAATCCAAAACTTCTTGATTTTCTCCTTGATTCAAAAGGTCAAAAAATTGCCCTCTTAAGGTTTCAATATGCTGCCTGGAGTCATTTAAGGCATTTTGTATTGTTGCTCTATTTTGTAAAGAAGCGCTTACCGCCATCTTTATCAAAAAGCAAAGAATCCCAATTAACGTAAAAGGCGCAAAAACTATCGATAAAATAATTTTTACGGCTCTTAATCCCGGAGAATCTCCTTCAAAAACTCTATGAGATTGCACATAAATAATCTTAGCTCCCCAAGACAAACGAAGGTCTTCTGTCACTAAATCCAAAAACTCAATAACTCGAGGTTTATTATCGTGATAATAAAGATCCAACTCAGAGTAAGGTCTATCAACAGCATTCATATTTATGATCCTTCCTTAAATATGACACCAATTTTAAACAAATTATAAATATAGCTCAACTAAAGAGATTATTTAATATACTAAATTAAAATTTTAATTATATATCTATATTGCTGTTTTATTCTCTGTTTTTAGCGAAGTAAATTTTTTCATTAAAAATTCCAAGACCTCTTGAACTCTATCTCTTTTCTTCTCAAAATGGGCTATCATTAAATCGTTCAGTGTTCCTGAGTAATTATTTTTCAGTCTAGTAATTCTCTCATCCAATGCCGTACTCAGAGCTCCAAATTCACCTTCACAAGCTTCAATAGTTTCATGTAACTTGCTAACTTGTAAATTAAGGCCTGCACCCTGTAATTGAGTTTCTTGTAGTCTTTGGTCCCAGCCTTGTTTCATATGTTTTAAAAATTTATCCAATGTATTGGCGTCTTCAAAAAGCGCCAGGCTTTTAGCTCCAAAAGAATCTGTATTACTTAAAGTTTCAGTTAACGCTTTAATTTCTGCTTTGTATACTATATTCCATGATAATCTACTTCCTTTAGAGCTAAGAGAACGACGGTCATCCGGTCGACCCATCACTTCATCTTCCTCAGAATCGCTGGATGAGGATACAGATTCTTCCTCTTCCAAATCGCTTTCTAAAGCTTCAGGTCCTTTTGGGCTAGCCGCTCTCGCTTCACTTAAATGATCCTCTTCTAAAGGTGCTACAATTGCTAAAATATCAGACTGCCCTCTCAGGAAACGTTCATTGCGTTCAACTAAACTCAAAGCTTCTTGATTTCTTCCTTGATTATGAAGGCTGAAAAATTGCTCTCTTAATTCTTCTATACGCTCTTGAGCATTATTTAAAGCAGCTTCTATCGTGGCTCTATGTTGTAAACAAGCACTCACTGCCATCTTGATCAAAAAGCAAATAATCACAATTAATGTAAGCGGAGCTATTACTATTGATATTAGAATTTTTATAGCTCTTGCCTGCAGAGTATCTCTCTCAAAAACTCTATGAGAATCAACATCAATCGTTCGAGCGCCCCAAGCTATTCTTAGCTCTTTTGTAACCATATCTAAAAATCCTATAATTGGAGGCCTCTCCAGATAATTTACGTAGAAATCCAACTCAGAGTAAGGTCTATCAACAAAGTCCAAGATC
>JAJACQ010000030.1 GCA_022601435.1 Chlamydiia bacterium | reverse complement strand
ATTCATCTTTAATTCATAAGTTCTCTAAAGGAAAGCTCTAATACTTTCTAGTTTTTGTGTTTTTAATTTCTTCTATATAAATTTATATACCCTTAAAAAATCAAATCCGTTATTATCTTTAAAACTATTCAGAATAGGTGTTTTAAGGAGAACAACAATGAAACTTGCCAAACAAAACCTAGCTAATTATTTTTTTATTTTTTGCCTTCTTTCTATAAATCTTTTTTCTGAAGAAACAGAGGAAAAAATTTGGAGAACTGAAGATGTTTTTCAAATTAAAAACATTTCAAATGTCGATATCTCCCCAGACGGAAAGGAAGTGCTTTACGCTGTTACTACCCCTCAAGTTGAAGATGGAGCAAATCACTATCTTACACAAATTTGGAGAGGAAAAGTTGATGATCCAAAATCGCATTATCAATTTACAACCGATAACACTTACTCATCTTCTGCAAGATGGTCTCCAGATGGGAAAACCATTGCTTTTATATCCGCACGTACTGGCTATCCTCAGCTTTATTTAATACCACCAAATGGCGGAGAAGCTGTTCAAATCACTGAAGTTCCTCATGGTGTTAATTCTTTTAGATGGTCACCTGATAGCCAAAAAATCGCTTTTGTTAGTGCCGTTTATAATACACCAAAAGAAAAAGATGAAAAATCTCTTCTATGCGATGAGGTCATGGTTTTTCCAGACAACAGGATGGGTTCATCACTTCATATTGTAAATGCTAAAGCTTCTATACAAGAGCCTGAGGTTCTTACAGCAAAAGAATATTTTTGTTTAGGAATTGGTGATTTCGGAACAGATATTGAAGCTTTTGATTTCTCTTTTGATGGAAAGAACATTGCTTTTACCTACACAAGAGATAACCTCTTAGAAAGTCAATGGAAAAAACCGCAAATTGCTATTATCAATCTTGAATCTAAAGAGATCAAAAAACTTCCTAAGCTTGCGCCTTCTCAAGGCATACCAAAATATTCTCCCGATGGAAAATTTATTGCTTTTCTAAAAAGTGATGCCAACTCAGTATATAGTATTGAGCAACACATTGGTCTTTATTCAATTGAAGATGAAAGTTGCAGAGTATTACAAAAGACTCCTGATGAAGGTGCTTTTTTAATCGGCCCTTCAATTATGGGTTGGACAGAAGATGGTAAATCAATTTTATTTATGGAACCTAGTCGCACAAAATATGCTATCTGGAAAGTTCCAGTTAATGATGGTCCAATTACTCGTTTTGATGACAATAAGAAACTTTATTCTTTCCCTCTTCTTAGTTACAATAGAAAGTGGATTGGTCTTGGTGCGCAATCAATTACTGAAGCAAAAGAAGCTTTTTGTACTCCAGCCTCAGAATTCAAACCAATTCAATTAACTTCTGTAAATGAGCATTTGAAAGAAAAACCTGTGGCAGAGACAATCGTTATTCGCTGGAAAAGTTATGATGATACTGAAATTGAAGGTTTGTTGACTTACCCAAAAGATTATGAAGAAGGAAAAACTTATCCACTTCTAGTAAATATTCACGGCGGTCCAATGTCTATGTTTGATGAGGGTTATCTAGGTCAAGGTAGAGGTTATCCTCTTGCTGCAATGGCAGATGCTGGATTTTTTATCTTAAGACCTAATCCTCGTGGCTCATGTGGATATGGACTAGAGTTTAGAAAAGCCAATCATAACGATTGGGGTGGAAGAGATTATGAGGACATCATGTCAGGTGTAGACCATGTCATTGAGAAAGGTCTAGTTGATGAAAATCACATGGGTGTTATGGGATGGAGTTATGGTGGCTACATGACTGCATGGATTGTTTCTCAAACTGATAGATTTGCTGCAGCTTCAATGGGCGCAGGTCTTTCAAATCTTATCAGCCTGTCAAATACAACTGACTTAAGAAGTTTTATGTCAGATTATCTCGGTGGTGAATTCTGGAAAGATCCAAAACTCTATCTAGAAAGATCAGCTATTATGTACTCAGATAAAGTCAACACTCCCCTTCTTATTCAGCATGGATTATTGGATGATCGAGTTCCAGTGTCCCAATCCATCGAATTCTATAATGCTCTTCATAAGCTAAACAAACCAGTAACTCTTGCTATTTACCCAAGAAGTCAACATGGAGTTGTTGAGCCTAAACTTAGAATTGATGAACTCCAAAGAAATTTTGATTGGTTTGTAAAACACTTAAAAAATAAGGACTAATAAATGAAATACATCTTAAAAGGTTTTATCTTAACCGCTGCAATCTCACAAAGTATTTTTGCTAATGAAAATGAATGGAAACCAGAATTTGCTTTCAAAGTAAATCAGGTTGAGGAAGTAGATGTCTCACCTGATGGAAAGGATGTGCTTTATTCTGTCACAAAGGCAAAAATTGAAAATGAATCTAATCGTTATGAAACTCAGATTTGGAAAGGAAAAGTTAATGATCCAAGTACTCATTTTCAATTTACAACAGATAACTACCGCTCATCACATGCCAGATGGTCACCAAACGGGAACATGATTGCTTTTATATCTTCTCGATCTGGCACATCTCAACTTTATCTTATCTCTCCAAATGGTGGTGAAGCATTCCAGATAACAGATTTAAAAGATGGCGTACATAATTTTCATTGGTCTCCAGATAGTAACATGCTGGCTTTTGTCACTTCCAAAGCTATCAAAAAAAAAGAGGATAAAGATAAAGAATCTAATTTCTGTGATGATGTCAGTGTCTATCCTAGCAAGAAATACACCTCTCATCTTTACATGGTGAAGGCTCTGCCTTTTATTCAGCAACCTGAAGAGATTACAAAAGATGAAATGTATGTGTTAAATAGTTTTGATTGGTCTCCAGATTCAAAATCTATAGCATTTAACTATGCGCCATTTTCTGCGCCTTTTGGGATGTGGAAACATTCTCAAATTGCAGTGATCGATATAGATTCAAAAGAAGTCAAACATCTTCCTAAGGTAGCAGAAACACAACACCTTCCTATTTATTCTCCAAATGGGGACTATATCGCTTTTATTAAGTTTGAAAAAAATTCTGAATACAGTGACATTGATCCGATAACAATATTTGATACAAGATCCAAGGAGTGTTTCACTCTAAAAGATGAGACTGGTTACGAAATTCATGCTTATCTAAATCAATTGATTGGCTGGACTCAAGATAGCTCCTCTGTCATTGTTTTAGAAGATAAGCATTTTAAAAATGCGCTTGTTAGCATCCCTATTGATGGAAGTTCTTGTACTCAAATTGATGATGGAAATTGGCTTTTTGAAAACCCTCTTTTGAGTAGAAATGGAAAATATTTAGGTGTTACGTTAGAAGCTTTAGATAAGCCAGGTGAAGGTTTTGTAACATCTATTGATAATTTTGCTCCTAAACAAGTAAGTCATGTAAATGATGAACTAAAACAATTCACTATGCCAAAGGCTGAGCTCATTACTTGGAAAAGCTATGATGGCACAGAAATTGAAGGCCTTTTAATTTATCCAAAAGATTATGAAGAAGGAAATTCATATCCTCTTCTATTAAATGTTCATGGTGGACCGATGTGTAAGTTTGATGAAGCTTATCTTGGAAATTACAGATTCTACCCGATGCCTTCTTTTTCAGAAGCTGGCTTTTTTGTTTTAAAACCTAATCCAAGAGGATCTTCTGGCTATGGTAAAGAGTATAGACAAGCAATCCACGGTGATTGGGGCGGGATCGACTATCAAGATTTAATGGCAGGAGTTGATCACTTAATCGCAAAAGGGCTTGCTGATGAAGACCGCATGGGCGTTATGGGGTGGAGTTATGGCGGCTACTTAACTGGATGGATCATCACTCAAACAGATAGATTTAGCGCAGGTTCAATGGGAGCAGGAGTCAGTAACGCACTCAGCCACTCTTTAACAACAGATGGCCGCACTTATATGAGCTATCATTTCGATGGCGAGACTTGGGATAAACCAGAAAATTATATGAGACGCTCACCTGTTCGCTATGCTGGACAGATCAATACACCTTTGCTCATCCAACATGGACGCGGTGATAAAAGAGTTCCTTTTTCTCAATCAATAGAGATGTATAACGCCCTCCTTGTACAAAATAAACCTGTAGTCTTTGCAGCCTATCCAAGAAGTGGCCACGCCGTTTTAGAGCCAAAACTTCGAAAGGATTGCATCCAAAGAAACTTTGATTGGTTTGTGAAACACGTGAAAAACAAATAACACAAAGGATGAACATGTTTAATTTTTCAAAGAAAATAACTTTATATATGGCTTTTCTAGCTTATTTACTCCCTCTTCCAAGTTTTGCTGAGGAGTTAAAGGTTGCTATCTTCGGCTTTGGAGGACGAGTCCAAGATGTATTGGCAGAATGCGCAATGCTTCGTAAAGAAACAGGGAAAGAATTAAATATTGTTGCTATTTGCGATAACCATATTGAAGAATCATTTGATATGTTTATTAAAAATAGTTTATCGAAAGAGATTTCAGAAGAGTATTTTGAAATGTTCAAAGGAAAGGTTAGTTACCGGGATACTAAGGAAGGAATTTCAGCTCTTTTAAAAAATCATCCTGATCTCGATAGAATTTTCATCACCTCTTCTAATGATCGACATAGGGATCATTTAAAAGCGGTATTAAATGAGTCAACTTGCAAAAACATCTATCTAGAAAAACCTCTTTTTAAAAATATTCAGGACTTTTCTGAATTTAATCATGATCTAGGAGATAGAGAAATACAAGTTGGCTTAAGTTTACGCTATGCTCCTATTACACAATCGGTAGCTCAGCAGTTAAAAGAATATAAGAATCAACTAGGCAAGCTCAAGAAAGTTAAATCTTGGGAGCATGTAAATTTTGGGCATAGCATGTCCATCATCATGATGAACTGGAGAAGATATCAAAGTTTATCAGGAGGCTTGCTGATTGAAAAAGCTGTTCATGATATCGATTTAGCTTTTTTCTTCATGGAATCAGTTGATGTTCATCCAGAAAGCATTTCAATGAACACTTTCTCTGATCATTATTTTTATAAGCTATCTAACAAAGAAAATATCATTAATACTTTGCTGACGGATGAGATGGTTCGTTATAAAGCAACAAGGTGGGTTACTAAACCTTGGCAAAGAGCTATTGATTATGTCTTCGACAATAAAGGAAATGTTGATTGGAAGGCAACAATGGATGATTTCTTTGCAGAGTTTCCAAAAGATGATGACTTTACCAACAGTGATATCATACCCGATGTTCAAACAATCAAAGCTAAGATAAATACTACTTCTGGTAATACTGTTGACTTCGAATTAAATGTAAAACTCAATGAATTTGAAAACTACACCGATAGATGTTGTCATCTAGAGTTTGAAAAAGGAAAAGTAAGAGTAGATATTGAAGCAAGTAAACTATATGTTGATCTTACTAACCAAGAAACTATTATCATTGATCTAAAGTTAAATAGAGTTAGACATAGCGGTGGAGATGCATTCATCGCGCACAAGATTCTGGGAACTCTTCCAAAAGGTCATTTTTCTGCAAATTTTAAAGATCCTTCTGTTCAAATATCCTCTGTAATTGGTCTTATATCTGAGCATCAAGCAAAACACTCTATCCCTACACCTATCATCATAAAAAAAATTGATGGACGGTGGAGTTTTGACATTTAAAAGATCTTAATTTAGACTTTCGTGCACTATGAAGTTTAAACGACAAACACTAATCATAAGTGCTTTTCTTATCTTAAGTGGAAGTTTGTATTTTTTAATGAATACACAAAAGGCAGTTATTTCCTCAAAAAAGTCCTGTCCTTTTTGTAATCCTGAAGTTTTGGATCGACAAAACTTTTATGAGGATGATCTAATCTTTGTTCTTTATACACATCTTCCTGTTATCGAAAGTCATTTTTTAATTATTCCAAAGCGCCATATCGAGAGCTTTGAGTACTTATCTGAAGAAGAGCTCTTGAGGATCCATCAAGTCATTCCAAAGATAAAAGCTGCTTCATCTAAAGTCTTTCAAACAAGTTCATATTTGTTACATCAAAAAAATGGGATAGAGGTTCATCAAAGCGTACCTCATATTCATTTCCACTTTATTGCAAAAAAACCAGGAGATAGCTCTGTTTTAAAATTCCTATATAATCTTATCTTAGTCAATTTTAAAAGCCCCCTCTCTCCTTATGAGATGCAGAAAAATGTGCAGAAGATGAAAGCTGCTATTGATTCAATTAATCTTCCCAGACAGGAAGAACTAAAGAGTGTGCCATTAAAGCATCGTCTATAGATCTACCATTATATGATGTTAAAGGGGTATTTTTTACTAACCCATTATATTCTTCAAAAATTTCTTTGGAGACCTTGGAATCTTTTAATGCCTGAATATCCTCATCAGCCTTTTTTTCACCCGAAAGAGCATAGTCAAGTAACTGCATATCTACTACCTCAAGACTTCCATTTCCATCTCTATCAATTTTCTTTTTCGCCGCTAATCCTGATTTACCAGATTCATTTGTTACATATAACTCATAACTTTTTACTTGTGAACTATCAATTATTGTTTTCATCACTTCTGCGCGATCTCTTCTAATAGCTTTATAGCCGCCCGCAATTGGACCGAAAGGAACACAAGGATCTGTTTTTACATCTCTTCCAAGCACTCTTAATGTAGACACTGCAAGTGGAGCATCAATATCTTTAATGACCAGTTTTTTTCCTGATTTTTTTGCTACCTCTATAATATTATTTATCTCAGTAACCGTTCCTAAACGCTCATCTATAACCATTGATGTTTGAAGAGCTTTATTATAAATTTCTTTTTTTAACTTGTTGTTTAAAGCAAAGCCCTCAATATGAATTTGTTGATTAGTGACACCATCAACTTCTTTTCGTAATAAAGCTTTTACAGAGTCTGGGTTTAAAGCTCCTGTTGCTTCGCCATCTTCATCTATTCCCTTTACAAATTCAGCATCACTTTTTGCCATATAGCTTTTTCCGACAGCAGTATTACCGCTAAGAGCATAAATAGTTGGCTCTTTATTATTAAATCTATTTGATAATCCAATCATATCTGAAGAATATTTCATCACAACCTGAGAGTGTAGAGCTACTCTTTCGGTTACATAGTTTTCTTCATGCGATGCGTACTCTCTGGATGCCATTGAAAATGGATTTTTAAAGTATTTATTATTAATAGATTTTGTATAAGCCTCAAAACTAGGCATTTTTCCTTCAGAAGCCACTAAACAACGAGTACGAAGCTCATATGTTGAAAGCTGAAATCCAAGTGTATTTCGTGAATGAGGCACTCTATCCATCTCAAGATCAAATATCTTAATTTGAACTAACGCTTCTTTATAGTTATTCTTATTAATATTTAGTTCTCTTGCAGAAGACACTCCCTTAAGATACCCTATTAAAGCTTTCTTAAATCCTTCATCTATTTTAGGGAGTTCACCTTCCTCTAAACTGATTTCTCGGGGAGACTTTCCTACTTTTTTATTAACAGATTTAGAAGTTAAAGAAATTGAATTTTTTACATCCTTTAATAACTTAACTTGTTTTTCTTCTAAACTCGTATCTGCAGAAACAAGAGTAAGAACTTGAACCATCTCTTTAGGATTCAAGCTTACTGTTTTTATAGCTTCAATTATCGCTTCACCTTTAAGCGATCCCTTAGATTCACTTATCATTTTTGATATATTTGCAGCTTTTCTGTATACGTTATCTCCCTCTTTTCTTTCTCTAGCAAAAATGCCTGAAGGAAGAGTATTTGATATATTGTGATTTAAAGAGTAATCCATTAAATATCCTTTTATTATAGTTTTACTTATAATAATTATAACATAATTTTTAATAGTTGTAAATAAAACTTTTATATTTGCTATAAAACTCGCATGCTTATATAATTATTAATTAATCATATAAGATTACGTAGGAAAGGCAATGAACTTAGTAACACCCAGTCAACCAATAACTTACAGATCTCCCACAGAAGCTTGTAGGGCTGTCAAATCAGCTTCCATAGAAGCCCTTCCTGAAATCGCTAAGTCGCTAACCCCTAGTCAATTAGAATATGTGCTCGATTTTATGAAAAATTCTCAAAAACTCGAAGTCTTAAAAAATCACTCAACTCACACATTCTCTGCGGGTTAAGAATTATAGATTGCGCTACTGATAGGCTGCTTAGCCTTTTACAGGCTACCTGAGCTTATACTTTTAGAGTATACACCTACCTACAATATAAGTTTCTATCGATTTAGCTGTTTTACCTTTTAATGGACTGCAGTATTTACCTATCTTCCAACTTAAGAAAAAAGGCTACTTACTATATGAACTAATTAAGCACTAAAACAAAAATATATGGTATAAGATAGACTCTAGATCCATTCGATCTTACAAACAATATTAATTACTATGAAACAAAGGATTAAAAATGAGTAAAGCTTCATTAGCTAGTTATCAAACACTTTGTACTGAGTTTTATGACCTTGATAAACCATCTGCTCCACAAGATGCTTTGACATATTACTTAAAAAAAGCAAAACAAGCACACGGATCTATCCTTGAACCAATGTGCGGATCAGGAAGATTTCTTATCCCATTAGCAAAAGAAGGATTTAAAATTACAGGTTTTGATTCTTCAAAATCTATGCTTGATCTATGCCTTCATAAATCTCAAAGAGAAAATCTCACATGTGGATTGTATGAAAAGAACTTTGAAACTTTTGAAAGTGATGAGTTATATGATTTGATTTTTATCCCAAGTGGATCATTCGGTCTGTTAACCTCAGAAAACGAAATAAACAAAGCCTTAGAATCCCTCCATCAACTACTAACACCAGCAGGGAAATTAATTCTAGAGATCGAAACTATTTATGAGCAAACTACATCGCCCGATATTTGGCAGAATAAATGGTTAAAAAAAGATGATGGCTCGATTCTTTCTTTAAATCACGTCTCCAATTTTAATAAGACGACATCATTAGAAACTACATTATGTCGCTACGAGCTTTGGCAAAATAACAAAATCATAAAAACAGAAGTCGAAGAGTTTGTCAGAAAATTATATCAACCGACAGAGCTAGATAATCTACTAGACAAACACGGGTTTAAAGTTTCAAAAAAATTAATCCCTTACACTTCTGAAGAAGCATCCGAAACCGCACCTATAATTATTTATGAATGTATGAAGTATTAGCATATATATACTCTATAATTTTTTTATTTTCAAATATAGCTGCTTTTGTATGCAAATAAGTTATTTTAGCACCTTTCTCAATTAAAAATTTTAAATGATCCTACTTTTTCTTGTATACCAAATAACTATCAGAATACAAAAGCTTATGTATTTCCCAATCTAAAAGAAATAAAAAACTATAGAAAAATTCTAAGAAATAGACGAAAATAAAAGGTCTATGAAAACAATTCTTAAACGTCCCAAAATCTTAATATACATAGCTTGTAGTATCGATGGGTTCATTGCACGACAAGACGGCTCAATTGATTGGCTTGAGGAAGGTCATACAGGTAATGAAGACTATGGATTTAAAAAATTCATGAAAAGTGTAGATGCTGTCATCATGGGGAAAAATACCTACGAAGTGATTTCCAAATTTGATGAGTGGCCATATCCAGATAAAAAAGTGATTGTACTAAGCAGCTCTTTAAATAAAATTAGAAAAGAAGCAAAAGTTTATAACAAACAATTAGATAATTTATTAAATACGCTACATACAGAAGGCATCAATCATGTGTGGGTTGATGGGGGCATCACTTTATCTAAGTTTATAAATGATGGTTTGATTGATGAAATTACCATCACAAAAATTCCCGTGATCTTGGGCTCTGGTATTCCTCTATTTAACTCCATCAAAAAAGAGCAACGAATAGATTTGATTAATGCTCAATCTTATCCAAGTGGACTTGTTCAATTAAAATACAAACTCACAAATTAATTATCAGCTCCCCAATAAATCAGATAATTTGTTGCATTAGCATTTGTTTGAATTGTCTCTTCACGTATTTGTGGATTTATACCTTTTGCTCTTAATAAATCACAAAACTCTTCTATAGTATGCACATGAGTTGTAACATTGGGGATGTAATTGTATGCTATATAACCACGTTTACTTACTGATGCTATTTTATCTATATAGTTAATTTGCACTGCTTTATCGCATTCTGAGATCGCATAATTACTAATTAGTAAATCATACTCATCACATTTTCCACAATTTTGCATACTTGATGTTATAAAATTATCAACCTTAACATCTTTTAAATATCTCTCTGTCAAAGGCAATGTAAAATCTAAATCAATAATTTCATAACATGAGAAATTAATTAGTCGAGATATAATGGCGCATTGACCTCCATAACCACAACCAATCTCTGCAATTTTACACCCACTTTGTAAATTAAAAAGATCTTGGATTTCTCCTAGAAAATAAATATATCGAAGTGTCGTAGGACAAAACATTCCAAAAAAAGGATAACGATTTATACGTGGGTTACCAACTCTATCATTTTTCTCCAAGAGTGAAGCGTTCTTAAGAAAATTGGGATATTTTTCAATAATACTAGAATAGAATTTCATCCCCAATTCATCAGTTACATGTTCATACATTTCCATAATGTATCTATCTTGTCTAAAATTCTGGTACTTTTTGTTTTCACGACAAATTTCATATACACTGTCTTTATAACCTTCAACTCGTGCAGTCGCAGAAGATGCCAATAAATCCAAACATAAAATCTGTATAAAAATAAAACTTTTTCTCATAAACCCTCTTAGCAAAAAAGTATTTTAAAATATCACGATATTTCTTACAAGAATATCTTCACAATAAATACATTAGAATCTATTTATCAGATCCCCAATAAATCAGTTTATTTCCTCTTTTCGGATTCTTCCTTGCAAAGGGATTTGTTTGAATTGTTTCGTTTTTAACTTGAGGATCTAATCCTTCTGCTTGCAATAAAGCACACACCTCTTTTACAGAAAAAGTATTCCCAGAGCTTTTTGTTCCTGTATAGTTATATATAACGTAGCCACGTTTACTCTTTGATAAAACTTTTTTAATATACTCTTTCTGTACATTCTTATCACATTCAGAAAAGGCATAATTACTTATACATAAATCGTACTCATTAGATTTCCCACATTCCTTCATGTTATAAGTAATAAATCTATCAACTTCTAAATCGTTTAAATATCTATCTATTAATGGCAAAGCATAATCTAAGTCTATTAACTCATAACTTAAAAAATCCACTACACGAGAAATAACAGCACACTGACCTCCGCACCCTGCTCCAATTTCTACTATTTTGCTATCTTTAGGTAAATCAAACAGTTCTTGAATTTCACCCAAAATAAAAACATATCTAAGGGTAGTTGGAGAAATCAATCCAAACCCCTCATAATTTACTAGGAGTGGATGTCCGACTGAGTCATTTTTAGCAAAACATTGTCCCATATTTAAAAGATCTGGATACTTTTTTCTAATTTGAGAATAGAATTCATTTGCCAAAGGTATGTTTACATGTTCAAAGACTCCTTTAATCAATCTATTTTGTCTAAAATTCTGATATTTTTCTTGATCGGTTAAAATTTCAATAACTGCTTCCTTATAGCCTACGACCCTCTCTGTTGCAGATTCAGCATATAAACCTAAACATAAAAGCTGTAAAATAATAACAACTAAAATCTTTCTCATACTCATCTTTTCCTTTATAAAATAAATATTATAATTAAATTAAGAATTTCACACAAAGTTTATCTTATAACCAAAGAGTTATAAAATAACCCTCAAAAAAAACCAAATCATAAGTTATGTCTGGCTTGAGCTATTAACCATTCTTTAAAAAATAAAAATTCTTGCTTTTAAGAAGATTATTTCAGTATAATTCCTTATTCTTTCTGGGGCAATAGCTCAGTTGGTCAGAGCAACGGACTCATAACCCGTTGGTCGCAGGTTCAAGTCCTGCTTGCCCCATTTATATCTTATCAACTCTTAAATAAATATCGACTAGAGACCCCATGAAATATATTTTTCTTCTAATTTTAGCTCTTTATTCTCATACCACAATTAATGCTAGTGAAATTGATCAACCATATAAACATGAATGGATAAAATGCGCTCCTTCTGAACGCTTCGTACAAATAACTAATCTTTCACCTCAGTTGATATATAGATATCAAGAAAAGGTAGTTCCTTATTTTAATGCAAGAGGTGTTAGTGATAAACAAAGAATAGAAAATTACGTTCATGATGATTTTTTGCATATAGCTTCTGCTCTAAATATACTATTTGAACAAGACTCTACAGAGATTTTAAATCAATTTTTAGGCCAACAATTTTCTATGATTAAAGGATATAAGGCTCATATTGATCATGTGGGAAGAGAACTCTACGGGCCCATTTCTTTTTATTTACCGTTAATGAAACAATTAGCTCCTGAACTTGGTCTCATACATCTAAGAGATGTAGTCTTTCCATCAACACAAGTTGTTGAAACATTGCGAAAACATGACCCTAACTTACAAGGCGTCACTATTGCTCGCATTTATTTCCAAAATATTTCTAATGGAAAGATCAGAAGCCTAGAGCTTTTTCAAACAGCTCCTTTAAATGAAAGCTGCCCTCAAAAAATCAAAACTACTGAAGAAAGGTTTTCCTTATTAACAGCTCCGAACAGTAACTCATTCCTGACCCCTATTGATCATTTATCTATCGAATTAAACTCTCTTGAAGAAGTTCAAAACATTCACAACCGCATTAATCTCTTAAGATCTAAAAATTTGACACCATGCAATGAGAAAATTTCATATAACGCAGGTGATAAGAGCTCTCAAGTAAAGGTTCTTTTAAGAGATTCAGAAACAACTGCTTTTAATAAGATTGTTGAATTTGTATATTATGAAAAATAGATCTATAAAAAAACATTCAGACTAATATATATAATAAATAAGGACTTATTTAACTTCCTTAGGATTTCGATTTCAAAACAAATACAGGTTGATGGTAGCTACTTTTATATAGCTTTCTTCTTCTTTTAAGGTCAGATTTTTTAAAGCCATAGCTTTGCTCAATATCCCAGCCTTCTATTAACATCGGAAAACGAATTTCTCCATAAAGTCTATGAGCATTCCATATTAGGGAATCTTGACCAATAGGAACTGCCAAAAATAACAATCCACCTGGATTTAACATTTTACCGACTTCTTTCATTGCATCTAAATCTCCATTTGGATTAAGCAGATCCCCATACCTTCCTAAACCGTCATGCTCAAAACTAGATATTGATAAAATTACATCAAATGTCTCAGGATTTTTCTTATACTCATCTACGGTAAATAAATTTAATCTATCATCATCTGTAGTGATTTTATTATATTCTATTGTAACAGGTATCCCTTCATAGTAAAGTACAACGCTTTCATACCACGGGCTAAAGGAACCAATTATTCCAACTCTTTTCCCTTTGAAGGATTCTATATTATCTGAAATAGCTTGATACAAATAATTATCTGTTTTTCTATAATAGCCCGTTTCTCCCATCTGAATTTTCTTTATAAAGAGGGAAATTTGTTCTTTTGAATAAAAAATAGGTTCAGAGTAACTACCATCAAAATACCAATATCGCACAGGAATCCTTCCTTCTAGTGTATATTTACTAAGAAGATCAACCGGCACCTCTTTTGGAGGCTGACTCCATGCATAGCACAATAAAAAGCAACTAAACCATAATTTTAACATTGAAATCTCCTTGATTTCATCTAATTCGAGATGCCCAATACTTAAAAAAAAGTTTTTCTCGGTTGAATTTCTTTTTAGAAAGTATTTCGTATTGCTCTTGTAAAAATTCTTCAGTAACATCAGTCCATTCATCAACTATCACTACAGGCAAATCTTTGTATAAGATATCCAGTGAAGAGGTTTTTACAACAGGAATAGCTCCAAGTAATAGTGCCTCCCACGTCCTATGACAATCTAAGCCATGCCCTCTTGGACTTATGACAAATTTAGATCTAAGCATATCATCTAAATAACGTATAAAAGGTTTACTACATGCATTGTGAGCCCATGAATACTTTTTAAACAAGTTTACAATCGCTCCCCTTTCTTTTGGATAAGTCCCTACATTTATATTTACATAACAAAAAATATCCTTTTCTTGCGTTCTTACTTTTTTTAAGTACGCATCAAAAACACTAATGTTACCATGATGCCAACATCTATTTGCTATTCCTATCGGTATAGAATTTAATTTCAGATGAGGCTTACCTGTAATATTTTGCCCAAACCAGGCAAGGATCTTTGGATCATTTAAATAGTCATAATAGACTCCTGGTATATCACAATCACTGTTATGAGTAAGAATGATATATGAACTTCTGATTTGGGTATGATAATGATTGAAAAATCTTCTTAATCCATCCTCATCAGGATTAATAAAAATAATATCACCATCTTTTACTTTCTTTGGATCAAGTTTATACTTTGTTGTTTCATCACAAATATGATCAGCTAACGTTCTAAACGAGTCACCACTTATAAAAGGAGTTGATGATTCTCTTAATTTAGTTTTTCTAGCAGAATATAAATCTATACTAAAAATAAAAAAAAAACTCAATAAGAAAATATTTCTGATCATATCTACCCCTTTTTAATAATTTTTATAAGTTGTGATTTGTATAAATTGAGTCGACAGCATTGTAGTATATATAGAGTTTCTGAGGGATTTGTATTACATTATGAAATTGCTTATAAACTGCCCTATTAAACTTAACATCACTCCCGCCCGCCTTATGATTATCATCCCACCTAATCTTTTTAAATAAAGATTTAGTGATCGCTACTGGTCCATTATAATAACCTTGCTTGAATACTTTCTCAAAGCAAGATTCACTATAAAAAAGTAAAACCTCAAGATCATCATGGTAGAGATTTTTTTCTTCTATCCTACTATATAAAAAACCTTGATGCATTAAATGTACAATATCATATTCATCAAAAAAGTATTTAATCACCTCAACTCTTTCTTTTAAAGGTAAGTCATCTGCATCTTGGCAAATGAGTATCTCGCCGCTTGCATGCTCTGCAGCTATATTTCTATTCTGAGGTTCTGATTTTAATCCATCTGACTTTATACACTTAACTTTAAATGGCCACTCTTTTGATAATAGCTTATTAACGTAGTCATCATTCAAATGTCTACACCCTGACAATGAAATAACAATTTCATTAGGTAAATAAGTTTGATGAATATATGATTCACATAATCTCATTAAGTACTGAGCATGTAAATGATGACAAGGTATAATAATCGATGTTGTAAAATCTTCTTTATTATCTCTTTTTTTAATTTTCTTTGATGCTTCTAACGGCATAGAAAATACCATACATAAAAAAACAACATAATAGAATGAGGCTATTTTTTTGTAGCTATAATAACCTGACACCAATATTCCTTTTCACAATGAACATGAGATATAACATTAAAATATGAAGAAATATACTCTTCGAACTCTGAAAAACTCCACTCTCTCATATGAGCAGGATTCACAGGTGGCCCTGTCTGACTTTGTTTTTTACCTTGAACCTCGAGTAATTTATCTCTATCGGGCGTTGAGATTACCAAATATTTAAAATCGAATCGATTAATAAAATTTAACAAATCATCCGGATTTACAATATGCTCTACTACATCAGAACAAATTAATACATCAGAGCTCTTATATTCAGGAATTATAGATAAATCACTTAACCTCCATTCTCTTTCAGGATATTTATCCTTTAAAAAACCTAAAGTTGGTTCAATCTCATACCCAACTGTTTGATAATTTGAAAAATATTTTATTAATTTATATGCAGACCCACAACCCACATCATAAATACACGTTAATATGTTTTCTTCCACTAATTTCTTAGCTATTTGATACACTTCATCTTGAGAACCATCTTTAAATTTTCTATCATCATGATGGCAATATTGATTTCGCGAAATATAATCTTCATTTATACAGAAATTATCTCTTTTAAAATCTAGACAAAAAACACTTGCACTAACATGAACAAATGAACAAACTAATGCAAAACACCAACTACTTTTTTTCATAAAACCCCTTTAAAAATATATGGAATATTAATTTTTTAAATTATTTCAGTCAACATAAAAAAATTTAAACTTAACTCTTTAAAATAAAAACAAGTTATTTTAATCTCTCACCAAAACATAGGTTGTTTTATGAAATTTATATATTCGATATTAATCTTTTCTTCACTTTTTTCTTTGACAACCGAAGAGAAAGTTGGGCAACTCATCATGAGTCCTATCCATGGCGATCAACTAGATCAACAAACTATTGATTTTTTAAGAAAAACAAAAATTGGTGGTATTATTTTGTATAAATGGACAGATAACCTCCTCTCTAAAGAAAAGCTTAAATTATTCATTTCTGATCTGCAAAAGGAATCTATTCAAAATACACACCTTCCTTTGTTTATCGGAATTGATCAAGAAGGTGGTCGTGTTCAACGTCTAAATATGAATCTGCCCTCTGCTCAACTAATGAATCTTGAAGGAGAGGATAAAGTTTATGATTATGCATCAAACATCGGAGATCTTTTAAACACAATCGGAATTAACTTAAATTTTGCACCCGTTGTGGATATAAATAGCAATGCTAACAATTTAATCATTAAAGATCGTTCCTTTGGCAACAACTCTGAAACCGTAACAGCAGCAGCAAAAGCATTTTCAGAAGGTCTAATTTTAAAAAATATTTTCCCATGCCTCAAGCACTTTCCGGGGCACGGTGATGTAGAAGCTGACTCTCATTATAATCTTCCTATATCAAACAAGACGCTTGATGAATTAATGAACATGGAATTAAAGCCCTATATTGCACTCGGTGGTAGTATCCCTTTCATCATGACGGCGCATATCCTATTTCCAAACATAGATCCATATTATCCTGCAACAACATCCAAGATCTTTTTGAGAGATATTCTACGAAACAAGCTAGCATATGATGGCTTGATCATCTGTGATTCATTAAGAATGGAAGGAATACTAACAAAGTCTCTTTCTAAAATCGCCATCGATGCCTTTAATGCTGGAAATGACATCCTCTTGGTTGGCGGAAACAGACTCCTTGAAACAGATCCAGGCGCAAAGCAAATTAACATGGATGAGATAAGACAGCTACATCGGGATTTAGTTCATGCTGTTAATAGCGGCTTGATCTCCGAAACAAAACTGAATGAAAGCGTTGAAAGAATTTTAAAACTAAAAAGGGAGATTAGATATGTTCGTGAGTAAAATAAGGGCTTGTCCTTTGTACAAATAGCTATAGGAGGGACCCACCTCTTTGCAAATAAAGCTTTATACAAAGAGACCAAACCCTCGATTTGATTGGAAAATAAGTACTTTATTTGGAACTATTATAACAACTCAAATCTATGGGGCATATCAAATATTCACTTCTTCTGAAACACACTCTCAAAAAGAATTAGATAAAGCAGAGCTAGTTGCTGGATTGTAACATGTTGCTTTTATAAATTTATATAAAAGATTTATTGTTAACAAAGATAAGATCGTATACAATTTTAAACAAAACTAATTGGTGATGAATTATGGGAAAAATAGCCTCAAGCATAAGTCAAACATGTAAAAGTTTTATACCGGAATGGTATGACCCTTCTGAAATTGTTCAAAGAATCAAAGGCGCTATTTCAAAAAAAACATTCACACCTTATGAGCAAGACCTTAACCAACCATTTAGCTGCGCAACTCGTAGTACTTGGCTAGATTATATTAATGGGATCGCTTCTGGATCAATAGAATTGACCCGTAAAACAGAGGTTAAATTTCTGTACTTAAATCTCTTTACAGTCTCTATTGATCCTGAGATTACTTTAGATGATAAGAAAGATCTTTTTTCGAAAACTTTAGAGTCATTATCCGATGAAAAACTAAACTATTTATTCAATCAACTTTTAAATGACTCACCTTCTGCTATAAATTCAAATATTTTATACTTTTTTACAGATGAAGATTGGGGGAAAATAAATAATTTTATTAACGACTATAGCGGATATAAGATTGTTGAAACCTTTTATAAAAATCTAGTAATCGCCACCTTAAAAAATCCCTGGTCTAATGTTGACAAACAGACTTTTTTAGAAAAAATATTTAATCCTTTGTCCACCAAGCTTTGTAATGATACGCTATATTATTTTATGGTAGATTCAGATAGAGATCTTGAGAAAGCTTTCCTTTCACAGTGCCCTAAAAAAATAGCTGACGAGTATAATCGATTAAAAAGAGAAGTAGAAGAATTTGGTCAATCCATTCTATCAGAAACTAAAGCTATTCATACAAGAAAAAGAATCCCCTTTAAAAAGTATCAGAGACAATTTTTTTTAAAATGGTTTTTATTAGAAGTTCTGAATCATTCAAAAGCTTCTTTATTTGCTTTATCTTTTAATAATGAAGATTGGATCTATTTAAGAAGAAAAGTTTGTAGTGCACCAGTAACTCCAGAAACTGCTTCACATAACGATTCTCCTCACCCATTATCTCTTTTAAGCATGCAATGGATGACTGATATTGCAAACCGTTTAAAACACAGCACTTTAATTTTAGAATCTATAAGTGCATATTCTGATTCAGGTATATCCATATTCTTTGATAATGCTAATTTGACTATTAGCAGACAAAAGGATTGGAATAATATTTCAGAGGAAGATTATAACTCATTTTTTTTGGCTCTTACTGCAGAAGATTTATTTTATTTCGGAAGCTCATTCAATATTAAATTAAAGAAAAAGCTCATAAAAAACTTAGTCCAAGATCAACCTCAAAAATTAATCGATTGGTTTAAAGGTATTCTAAATAGCCAAGATGATAACTTTGACAGAAGAACATCAAAAAGATTTTTAGATCTGTTTAATTTAATAGAAGAAAGTCAATGTCTTGTACATGTAATTCCTTTGGTTTTTAACCCGACCCAAATAGATTGTGTGCTTATGTTATCAATTTATTCAGCGATGAAAAACGATCATCAAAAGCACGTGTTAAACTATCTTTTTATAGACAAATCCCGGGGCATTCAATTATTAACTGAATGGACTAGAGTGTCTCTACAAGCAGATATAAAGCCTTATGTTAGAGATCAATTTTCACAAGACATCCATGAGCTTCTTCATGATATAGACCCAAAAATAAACCAAAGCTTAAGAACATCCATAGACCAAGCAAAATTTGTTAACTCTGAAGAAGATCAAGTATTTATAGATTTAACGCTACCTGTTGAATTTGATCCTACTAACCCAAAGAAAAGGCAAGAAGCCGCTATTTTAAAACTAAAAGTTCATTTTCTTAACCATGAAGTTCCACATGAAGATCGAGTAACTTTTATAAGATCTATCAGAAAAGATCTAATAGGAGGTGAAGATGACACGGAATGGTTTCCAAAACTTTTTACACAACTTCCAGAACAAACTTGGCCTTTGATCTTTCTTCATTTTGAATATAACGTCTGTGATACGTTAATTAATAAAGGTCTTTTAACCCTTCCTGCTTGGTCATCAGATCAAAATCACTGGATAGACATTTGTACTAAAACTTTAGCTAACATGCCTAATAATCCTCACTTAAATTATAAGAAAGATTCAATGAATAATCAACTTTTTTGGAGCATGCAAAATTTCTTTAAAGCTATTTCTCAAACAAACACACTTACTTTAGTCATGCAAAGATTTATAGAAACAATGTCTGTTGATTTATTTATGTCAGCGATGAAAGTATTCAAAAACACTTGTTTCAATAACAAGCAAGAGGCTTTTAGAAAATTATTAAATTCAGCACTTGAAAACTCAAATTTAGATAAAACCGTATTTATACAAAAATGTTTAACTGATCAAGCAAAAGAGCCTTCTAGATATGACAGTTTAGAAGAAGATCTTTGGAATGCTCCATTCCTTAATAGTGATGAAGAAAGAGCTTTAATGGCAAAATTTCTTACAAGTGAACTTAAATTGGAAATTATACCATTTGTTTCCCGAAAATATAGCTTTGTACCCTTTCTTAAAGGTCTTAAAAACACTGATTCATCTTACGCTGAGCGACTTTTTATAGGCATGACAATAGATCTTTGTAAAGTATCAAACACTACAGAAGAAAAACTCCTTATGTTCAAAGATGTGTGCCGCTGCTTTGCATTCGTTGGTTTTAATGTCTTAGAACTATTGAAAGATGAACACTTAAAAGAATCACTACCAATCATTCAAGAATGGTTTAATGATGAGTCCTTAATAAACAAATACATATCAAACTTAAGCTCCGAACTATCCCTTGTTCGATTTTTTAATGAAAAAGGTTTTATCTCTACAATCAATATGAGAATTCAAGCCGTTTTAACTAATAAAAGAGTTTCATTTCGTGACCTAAACCATCTCTTTGGTGCACTTAAAGAATTAAACTGTGTAGATAGCGTACTAGAGAATCTTTTAACTAATTCCACCCCACTAATGAATTCACTAAAAACCTTTTTTGAAGAACATTTAATTGAATTCTTTCAATCTTATAACTTTCAATACACGCTCCCTTTACTAGAAAAATTAGTTCCTGATTATCAATTGCGTTTAACTAAATGGATTCAGGTGCAATTTCCAATAGAAAAAGAACGTGCAGAAGATGTAGATCAGTTCTATATTGATAAGGTAAAACATTTGTTTAAAGGTCTTAATGAAGCTGATATGCTTAAGGATTTTATGGTATTTTTAGAACACAGCACCTCTAGTGGATTTATTGCTGAATTAAGAGCATTCTATTCAATATTTAACAAGGATATGAAAGAAATAAAATGCTAGATCCTCAGATAAAATTCGTTTAAAGTATCAGAATTTAGCAAGAATGGGAATGTTTCCTTTGCTAGGATATTTTATAATGGGTGTTATAAGGAGAGCATCAAGTGGTTAAAGATGATAAAACAGCTAATTTCCATATTCAAGGAATTTTGAAAGCGCAGCTCTATATTCAAGAGAATCTTGATAGTAAGATTTCGCTTAAAAGGATCTCACAAATTGCAGGATTTTCTCCTTATCATTTTCATAGGATATTCCATGCTTATTCTGACGAATCTCTAAATAATTATGTACGCAGGTTAAGGATGGAAAAATCTGCAGGAAAAATTAAGTATGATAAAGATTCTATTACAGAAATAGCGATGGATTCAGGTTATGAGACCCCTCAAGCTTTTCTTCTGCTTTTAAAAAAGTCATTGTGAAATCCCCAAAGCAATATAGAGAAACCAACCAATATGAAAATGAAGAATTAATAAACACCCAGGAGAATAAAATGAGTTTAAAACCCACAATCGTAAATTTAGAAGGTATGGATCTTTTATTTGTTAGAAAAACAGGATCGTATCAAAATGCACCAAAAGAGGCTTTCATTGAGCTTTTAAAATTTGCAAAGAAGCACCCTAAACTTATAAAAGCACGTAAATTTGGAATCGCTCAAGACAATCCACAAATTACTGCTGAAGAAAACCTTCGTTTTGATGCCTGTCTTATAGCTCCTAAATAAACTATAGAAGAAGACAATGTTGCTCGCATGCATTTAAAGCATGGACGATTTGCTACATTTAAGCATTTAGGTTCTTATGAATCTCTTTCAGATACCTTTGATATGATTTTCAAAGATTGGTATTTTCAAAATAAAAAGCAAATAGCTGATCGGCCTATCTTCCTTGAATATCTAAATATGGAGCTTGTTGATTCTAGTCCTGATAAGTTAGAAACACTAATCTATATACCTCTTAAAAGTTAAATTAATAAAACCACAATCTTTCTCGGTTTAATTCTTTTTTATTTTTCTATAGACTAATATTTTAAAGGTGTGTTAAATTTTTTTTACTTTTCATATAAAGAGACTATATTACTATGCGATTTTTTTTGTTTCTATCTTCCATTTATTTAAGTTACGTATATTGCAATGACCCTGCTTTTGAAGCTGTTATACAATACTTACCAACCAATCCTATTATTATTGAAGCGGGTGGACACGATGGTAGTAGCTCTTGTAAAATGATTGAACAATGGCCAGATGCTGTCATTCATTCTTTTGAATGTAATCCAAAGGTGTACAAACTTCTAGAAAAAAACACCTCAGAATATCCCAATATTCACACATATCAATTAGGTTTAGGAGATAGTGATGGCTATGCCGATTTTCACTTAAGTTCTTCTGCTAATCCAAGAGATAAAAATCCATTTGATGCTCAAAGTTCATTTAATCCACCTAATCCTGATAAATGGGGGTGGAGCGTGATAGTGTTTAAAGAAACTGTTAAAGTACCCGTTGTAAAACTAGATACCTGGGTGGAAAAAAACAAAGTCGACCATGTCGATTTTATCTGGCTAGATACTCAAGGTTTTGAATATAATATTTTATCTTCAGCTCCAAAAATATTAAGAACGGTTAAGGCTATAAAAACTGAATTTTCTGATTACCCATTTTATAAAAATACTGTTTGCTTTAAGCCTTATTGTGAATGGCTTGAAAGTCAAGGTTTTGTTTGTATTTATAGAGACAATAAAAACCATGGAGATGCAGCTTTTGTAAGAAAAGAACTTTTAAAAAACTAATCTTAAAATAATCGTTGCATTGAATTTAGCAAATTTATATAGGAAAGGTTAGTACTAAAAAAGTTCGATTGAAATCTATGCATAAATCGATTTATCTATCTTCCTTTATAGCTTATTTGTTTACATTCGGTAATCTTAATGCTGGAGAAGTGAATGATGACATCATGCAAGCAATTGATTTAGAAGAGGCTTTTGCTTTAAGTGGTAAAAAAAATCAGCATAGCAATCATCTAAAGCTCACAAAAAAAGATCATATTCCTACAAGTATTTTAGAGGAAGAAACAATTTGTTATTTAGAAGGCTATATTCAGGCTCTCATTGATGCCAATTACTATGAAACTTATGTAGTAGTGGCTGTAGATGAAGACCGTGTTGTTTATCTATACAACCTTCCTTCCGATCAAAGAATTAAAAACAGTATCATCGCCTTTGTGAAGGATATACCGGGAATTACGGATGTACAAGAGCGAAAGCTTGATAGAAAAGCTGCGGCAAAGGTTCGGGCTCTAAGATATGATTTTCATTTAACAGGTGTATGGTTTCCTGAATCAACTGTTTTATTCGAGCCTTTAATAGCGAATCCAAGGGATCCTGTTTATTCTATTGCTTATCGCTGGGGAGATGAGATTTTAGCAAATTATGAAATTGCAATCTCTTTAGGTGATATATTTCCTATCTACCGATTTTTTGATGTATGGGGTGGGGATGTGCAGATCGATATTGGAGCTTGTATGTGGGCAAACTTTAATATGGATCCAGATGTCAACATTAATGATGAGTGGGCAGAGCTTGTTACCACAGATTACATCTTATCTATCCCCGTCTCCTACTCAAGAGATAATTACTCTTTTAGATTAAGGATCTATCATATTTCATCTCACTTAGGTGATGAGTTTATGGTACACCATCCAGAAGTACTACGAAGAAACCCAAGTTTTGAAGCAATAGACTTCTTTGGATCAATTCAATTTCAAGATTCAATGAGGTTTTATTTAGGTCCTGGTGTGATAATTAATTCAGATGCAAGCTTTCCAATGAAATACTTTTATTTTGAATATGGATTTGAATTTAGACCGCTTGTTACAAAGTATAAGCACCCAAGGCTCTATGGATACCCTTTCCTCGCAATTGATGTTCAAAACTGGCAGCTTCATAATTATAGACCTTCTCTTACAATCCAATTAGGATATGAGTGGTCAAAATTAGAACGTGCCGGACGAAATGTACGTATCTTTGGTGAATATCACAATGGATATAGCGAAGGGCAATTCTTCGATCAAATCACTGATTACCTTGCCATTCGAGCTGCTTGGGGCTTTTGACCTCCACCACCAGCCCCTTCTCCCTCTGAAGAAATAGTTCTTCTATTTATAAGATTTAATTCAATACCTCTATCTAACCCTAGAGTAAAAAGTTGCCTTTGTCTTACTTCACTTCTAGAACTTGATACAACTTCATAATGCATAAGCAACTGTGTTAACATAGATTTAATTTCTGCAAGAGCAAGCCATTGACCAGGACATCTATGCGCTCCTGAACCAAATGGAAGCCAAGAAAATGATCTAAATGATGAAACTCTTACTTTTCGTTTTGGATTAAATTGATCTGGATTTTCTAAACTCTCAGTATTTTGAGCGATTAAAGTAGGTACTATTGTCAACTCATCTCCTTTATTAAAAGTATAACTCCAATTTCTTCCTTCTTTGTTTCGCACTGTCATTTTAGTATCAGCTCTAAACTCACGGCCAATCCTTACCGGAGCATGTAGCCTTAAAGACTCACTAATAACTCGATCTAAAAGATCTGATTTTCCTAATCCTAACTCTTTAACTAACTCATTTTGTAAATCAGGATGTCTTCCTAATTGCCATAAAGCGTATTCTAATACCGAAGATGTAGTTTCTACCCCTGCTAAATATAAAAGAATATAAAGACCATACTTTTGAAGAGGATCAAGCTCCTTGTTTTCAGCTATATGACCTAAAAACTCTGATTTTACTGTCTTAAAGAAAGCACAAATGATATTCAAGCTAGAAGTAAATGATTTCTGCTCTTGCTCAGATAATTTTCTTAAAAATGGAATGACTCTATAATTTAAAACAGTTCTAATAGCATTTGTTATCTTTGCATTGTCATCAAAATTCTCTATTTTATTACCAATCAAAATACTTGAAATCACTGATGTAGAATATAAACCACATAAATCTTTTGCTGTAACTATAACTTCTCCATTAGTTTCTCTTCTTAATAGATAAGAAAGCATCTTTCTATTTGTCATTTCTATTTGAACTCTTCTTTGGTCCAATCTTTTTGGCCCTAAGTAATCATGTATAATAGCTCTATGTTGTTGAGCTACAGCTCCATCCGAGGTAAATAAAAAGTCATCTACCTTAAATCTTTTATTTGTTAAATAATTAATAATTGGTAATAACAACTGAGAGATGCTTGACTTTTTTGTGATTGTAAATAACCCCTCTTGATCACTTCTATAATTTGATAAAACTCTTGAAGCAATCCTATCTGAAGTAACTAAATAATTACTTCTAAAAGGTGATAAAACAACCCTATGAATAACTCTATTGGGCAACAAACTTTTATCACCAGCCTGTAAATCCTGTTCTCTTCTCAACATGCATATAGTATAAATCATATGAGGAATTGTAATAGGAAGTTGAGCTATAGTCTTGAGCCATCCAGTCACTTTTGAGCACCTTGATTGCCTCAATTCTTGAAACTCAACTTTTGCATGAGGTTCCACTGGTTGTTTTCCACACGAATAAAAATAATTAAAAAAAGCCATGTTTATAAATATCTCATAATTAACTCTATATATTATATCATATTTTATAATTAAAAACAAAACACCGTAAATAAACAGAAGTCTTTAACCACAAATGAGTTAGATTTTAACCTTCAGTTAATTTACTGTAAAAAATGTAAAGAAATAATTTTATCATTAAATTAAAGTCATTCTTTCTGATATAATTTAACTAAAATAAGGCGAAATAATGACATCAATAGCAAGTAGCAATACACCCACACTACCACAAGTATTACCCGAATATAGATGGCAACCTAATGAGCCTTCTTATCCTTTAAAAAATAGATTTGAAGATCGAATCCAAGAATGGCATAACAATGATAATAATATATTAATTGATACAAGAACTCTTTGGGAGAAAATTGTTGATACCATTATTTGTTTTATAGAATTAATTAAACTTGGTTTTGAAGTGTTGATTGAAATGTGCAAACCTAATTCTGCTGTTTTACAGCATACCTATGATGTGACAAACAAAGAAACCTTACTTGATTTAGACAACGAACCCACTGATAGACCCTTATATATTTTCCTTACAGGATTTGGAGGAAACTCATTTTTCTATACAAAACATGTAAAGGCTATTGAAGAAAAATACAGAAATACAAATATTAGTCCTGATATACGTGTTATCAAAAACCACTCTGCCAAAGATAGACATTTTGAAGACCTTTTATCACCGGTTCAAGAAATGCTGTCTAAGTATTGCGATCATAACCCTGAGAGTAAAATCGTTATTACAGGCAAATCATTAAGTGGATTGATTGTTTCTGAGTTAGAGTACTCTTTAAGAATAACTCATCCTAATAATCATTTATTTGTTGCCTCTATTGTAGGCGCTTATGGATCTAAGTTTGTCTCTAATCTTAATAAATTATCTATTGGTAATTCGGCTCTTCCGCATGATTTAGGGGAAAGATTTTCTCACAATAATCGATTTACGAAAGAGTTAGTTACAAAACAAAATGAGCAGCTTCCCGAGGGTTGTCAACGAACTATGGTCTATTATGCAGGCTTAAATGAAATCACTGTAACTCCCCCATCAAACGAGTTTCCTCTTATTGACAATGAAGCTAACATTAGACGCTTTGTTGTAAATGGAGATCATACATCAACACCAGAAATCATAGCAGATCATCTAATTGATCTAGCTTTTGAATTCTATAATGAAGACGAATAATTTTTTTTTAAGTTCTTCTTGTTAGATTTAAAGTCACATCAGAATCTAAATGTAGCGTCAAAATCTGTTTCTGCTTAGGTAAATTTTGTGGACCAGACACAATCTCAAAATTCATCAAAATAGCACTTAACATAGATTTTATTTCTGCCAATCCTAAGAATTTACCAGGGCAACCATGCTTTCCTAGAGAAAATGGAAGCCATGGAAGCGATCTAATTTGTTTAGGAAGATCTCTTCTGTCGGGATTAAACTCTTCATAATCTTTAAGGGCGCTCTGATTTCTGGTTGTAAAATAAGGCGCATAGAGTATATCTTCTCCTTTATTAAACGTATACTTCCAAGATTTTCCTGTTTTATTATTAACAGTCATTTCTACATCCTTATTAGGAGTGCGACTTATAAGAGTCGGTGAGTTAAGTCTTAATCCCTCTATTACTACTTTATTTAATGTTTCTGATCTATTGCTAGTCTCTATCTCTTTAACTATTCTAGTTTGAAGATCAGAACGTTTTCCAAGTTGCCAAAATATAAACTCTAACAAAGAGGCTGCAGTTTCCCCTCCTCCAATGTACAAAAGAAAAAAAATACCTTTTCTTTGTATTTCAGAGATCTCTGATATATTTTTTAATAAATCTAAAAAATTTCCTTGAGAATTTTCAATCACACCACGAAGAACTTCTATTTTTCTATTGTATTTATGGGTTTGCTCTTTTTCTGGTTTTTTCCATAGTTTTGATACCGAATAAGTCATACATTCATGAATAGCGTTTGAGATATTTCTGTATTCCTGAAAATCACTGGCTCTTTTACCCAATAAAATATAAGAAATAACAGAGACTGCATACATCCCACACAAATCTTTAGCAGAAACCTGAATTCTTCCGTATTCTTCCAGCCCAAATAAATATCCAAGCATATCCTGATTCACATCATCAAGTTTGGCCCGTATACTTGGCATATTTTTAGGCCCAAGAAAATTTAACATAGGCTCGCGAAAACATTCTACTTGTGCTGGATCACATGTAAATAAAAAGTCATTAAGGTTTACAGGTTCATTAACTATATCTTGTAAGACAGATAAAAACAAAAGCGAAACATTTCCCTTTTCATCAAACCCAAATAAACCATTTTGATCATTTCGATAAGATTTAAACATTTGATTTGCAATCTTTGCAGATGTAATTACATACTGACTTTTAGTTGGCGTCAAAACAACACGATGAACAAAACGACCCTCTAAAAGATTAGCCCTTAAAGGTGCAATTAATTCTTTATGCTTCATCATCATAAATATTGAATAAATCATATGAGGAATGACTATTGGAAGCTGAACGCCCCACTTCACCCATCTTGTAAATCGAGCACACTTAGAATTATTTGCTTCTTTAAAAACAACTTTTGAATGACTATCTATTGGTTGACTACCACAAAAATATAACCGATTACATATCGCCACAAACTGCCTTTATAGAAAACTAAAAAAAACAACATAAAAAACTTACTATTTATTTACAATCAAAAATTTAGACTGCTATTAAAGAGACGTAAGGAAGTAGGCTCTGGATGTTATCATTTACATAATCCATTAAGAGTAAATAATCTTTAGGAAGGAACTTTGGACGTCCTATTCCTGTATGTGTAGCGACTGCTTTTCCAACAAGAAAGTTCTTTTTTCCATGGACAATTGCTTTTAAGTTCAGCTCAAAATCCTCTAAACTGTGGTGGTAGTTTGTATTAAATCCACCTAGCTCTATAAAGAAATCTCTTTGGATCATAAAGCATTCTACACTATTTCCCATCACACCTTTAATCACTTCATTTCTATAGCTATAGGCCTTTCCAAATCCTTTGAAATCAAGACCTAGTTCATCTCCATCTTCTGTTTCATATGAATAAAGCTGAAGGCCAAATTGTCTGACCATGTGATTTTTTTGATGAGAGCGAAGTCCAATAGTCCCACAAGTATCTTTATGTTTTTGGTAAGTATTTACCATCAAAGAAAGAGCGTCATTTTCAAAGCGTATCTCTTTAGATACAAACATCACCAAATCACTTTTCACGTTCTCTACAACATCATTAAAGACTTGAGCAATTTGTGGTTGTTTTGTCTCGATCAGCAAGACATTTTTCTCTTTTTGCAAGAACTCTAAGATCTTATCTTTTTCATCTAAGGTTGAGCCATAATCAGCAATTGTTATGCTATAATTTATATATAAGGTTTTGTCGATAATTGATTTAATACATTTAATCAGTTCTTCAACATGACCTTTTGTTGGGATGATGATATTTACTTTTAAGGAATGATCAACTTTTAACTTTTCATTCTCAATAATTACATCAGGATTCAACCTTAAGGGAAGATCTTTATGTTTATCGGTAAAGTACTTATGATTCTTTATAAAGTTAACATCTTGATCATCAAAGGACTTCTTTAAGACATCGACACCAAAAAAGACTCCTATACGGCACCCTTTCTTAAAGTTTGAAAGGCAAAAATCATTTTCATAAAAGCTATCACCTTTAAATGCTTCATCCATTTTCAATTTGATACGCTTTTTATGAAGTGCTATAAAGCTTCCTTCTAATGCAATTACGTCTAAAACCTTAGGCCCAAAACTTTCACCGAAGGCGTTTTTATTTCTTGGAGAATACTTTTCATACCAAATTGTACCACATAAAGGCTCTTCATGTTCCCATAACATTCCTGATTTGGGAACTATTAATGTCCCTAATGTTCCTAAAACACCATGTGTAGATTGCTCAAATGCATCTAAAACCCTTTTTGCCCAATCCCTTGAGCAAATTCTTACACCCTCTTTTAGTATAACAACCACTTCATACTTTGCTTTATCAATAGCTTTGTTAAATCCTTTCGCAAGATTCTCACTATCAACAAATATGCATTGCATCTCTGAAATTCCTGAAAGCTTACGCATTTCATTTTCAAAGAGTAATGATGGTTCTTCTGATTGGTAAATTAAGGTTATCAATTTATTCCTCTTGTTACCGTAAACTGACCATATTACATAATTAAATTCTACGATTAATTATAGATTTAATTAGATTACTGGAATAAAGAAACTTCTGCATATTCTCATAGACTTTAAACAATCTTCCATCTGGTCCAATTAACACAACTAAGGGTTTTGTTTCTATAAATCCATTAGCTTTATACGCAGAAATAACCCCCCCTTCAACATCGGATAGAAGGTCAAAAGAAATGTGCATTTTATCATAGAATTGACGGTGTTTATCTATCGTATCTGTACTTATCCCATAGACGACAAAATTACTATTCAAAGAATCAGAAATCAAACTCTGCATTGTCTTTAGTTTTTTTTGAGCAGGTGGAGTAAAATCTCTTGGATAGAAAAATAAAAGAACAAAAGACCCTCTGTGAGCACTTAAATTATGAGCATAACCCTCTTGATCTTTTAAAATAAATTCCGGAGCATCATCCCCTATTTGCAAAGGAACTGCTTGCAAGCTTACAAATACCATAAATATTAAAATTAAAAACTTTTTCATAGAAAGACTATATAAGATTCCCTAACTCTATAATTACCACAATAGACGCTATGAGAAAAAGGAAAAACGAACAAATTTTTAGTTTTTGATTCATTTCGCTTTTAAGATTCTTATACACAACATAGAGCCATACAGGAATAATTCCATTCAATATAGATTCACCTACACCACCTGCAAAAGAAAGAGCTCTTAAAAAAATTCCCGGATTTGTAAAAGCAACAAGTGTAGGAATTAAAATCACACCTAAGATTGTAAAACTTCTTTCTCTTTTATCAATAAACCTAACAACAGATAGCCCCACTCCTAGAGCAGAAGTTAAAATTGCAAAAAATGCAAAGATCGCACCTGCTGTTGCAAAAATAGAATTTTGAGTGATTCCACCCAACAGTGTTACTACAGGTATTCCCTTAGCTTTGGCAAGGCTCAATGTTTCAGCATCTACCATCCCAAGTATTAAAAATTGCCACAATAAATATAAAATACATGGGATCATTGATCCTAAAAAGATAGCTTTTCTCAAGCTCTTTTTATCATAATCTAAATATGTCGTGATTGAAGGTATTACATTGTGGAAACCAAAGGCTCCAAATAAAATAGGAACTGCTAAATAAGATTTTGATGGTGTATCAACAAGTAATCTAGAAAATTCTATGTGATTAACTCCATAAAAATAAAACAAGGCAAAATAGACCCACATAGGGATCGTCAAGACCGAAATAAGAGTAACCACTCTCTTGGTTCTTAATAATAAAAAAGTAAATAAAATGAGAGGAAACAAGCTTTTAATAACAACACTCTCAGAAAATTTTAATCCTAAAATCTCTGAACCAGCAGATACATAAGCAATTAACAAGATCCCATATAAAAATAAAAACAAAAAAGTGATGAGATTTTTGCCGTATGGGGGAAGATAAGCCTTTGCAAGCTCAACAAACCCACCCTTTTCTTTTAATGACACAGAGACTTCCATCAATAAAAGAGATGTAATAAACATATACATCCATACAAGGAGCGTCATAATTGCAGATGAAGAGAATCCAATTTCAGCTGTTATTAACGGAATTCCAAGCATTCCTGCACCCACTGCAGTTCCTGCAATCATCAAAGCTGCGCCTATAATCTTTCTATTAATTAAAAAATCTAATATACTCGTTTTCATGCTAATAATTGTACCTTGCCTAAATAATTAAAATCAATAGATGTTTATAAGAGTTAAAATAAAACCCAATAATAGAATTAATAAAATAGAAAAGATGGAGGGTGATTTTTTATGTATAAAAGTAAAATCTCCCCGAGAAAAAGGTTTAGCTAACAAAGATCTTATAGCAACTTTAAGTCTCTCTTTCAATATTCCAAAATCAGCTATCTCTATAAAATCTGGTCTTACCAGTCCAAATAAAATGATTGAAATAGATGATACTTATGCAAGTCTTGTATTTGATAAACTAACAGAATTTTCTTGAGAGAAGGATTTTTTTAAAAAACGAACTGGGTAGACATGCTCAGAGTCTCTTAATCTAAACTTACATGGTAATAGTCTCATATTTTTTAAGACTCTTCTTTTTTGATCAAACAATGTATCTTCTTGCATACCTTCTATATCATACAAAATATTTCGTTTCTTTAGCGTAGATATGTATTTTCCAAATAGTGTTTTTCTTAAATCTTTTTTCAGATCTTTGGTGATTAAATCTCCTATATATAAACCCTTATGTGAAAAACGATAGATCATAAAATCAGGATCTAGAATTTCTTGATTTCTATAATAGTGATACTTAATCTCAATATTTCTATCTTCCATCGTAGATAAGTCTATGCAAATGCCCTTTAACTGATCACGCTCAAATGGTATCTCTTCTAATTTTTCTAAAGAATTCACTCCTTTAAGAATAAGAGAGTCTGTAGGTTTAAGATTTGATACCTCACAAAAAAAGTTTTTGTGTGCTATATCGAGGAATTTTAAGCTTGAATCCTCATAAAAACAAATTGGAATCGTATATTTAGAAGCCGCAAAAAGATCTTCTGTCGCACTTGCCCCTCCTAGAAATGCACTTCTTACATCCAATTCTCCTTTTGACTCAAATGAGCGAAATGAATTTTGAGCAATAATAGGACAAGGTGCTGCAAACGAGACTATTTTTTCTATCTCTGTAGCTATTTGTATTTGTCTAGGGAGATAATATGAGAGTACTTTTTTGAGGAACGATAAAACAACTAACTTTCCCGAAACTTTAATAATTGGTTGAGAGGAAAAAAAAACACTTCCTACAAGTATTGATTCCATTTTAAATTCAAATCTTAATTGCGAGATAAATTTAATGAATTGATCTGAGAACAAAAGCTTCCCGCTTTCTTTTTGTAATGAATGTAAATAAGCAATCTCTTGATCTGAAAAGATCTGCTTATTTAAATACTCTAATATTGAATCTAAACCAGAAAAAATAAATGGAGTTTTACAATTTGGACTAAAAAAAGAGATCGCAAATCTCTCTTCTTTGTCTTTATCATCTACCCATTGATTGTATACTTGCCTTAGTTCAGAAATTCCGTACATCATATAGCTTAAGCCCCAATAAATCACAATTAAGATGTCATTTTGTAAATTTCAAGAGAGTGTTAATATCCCGATTTATTCTGAACAGAATCACGCTCTGCTTTAAGATTATCAATCTCGCCTTGAATTTGGTCGGCTATTTTATCATATTGATTAGCAGAACGCCAGCATTTTTGTGCAGAAGTCACTCCACCTGCTTTTGAATTAAACTGAATGCGGTCTCCGCGACTTCGAAGTCTTGTAGCTTTAGCTAGATAATAGTCTTTAAGATTCTCTAAAGATTCAATCTGAGAATCTATATTTTTCACATCAATTTGTTTATTTGTTGCACGAGAAACTTTAGAACTGCCCTCTTCAGTAAAAAGGGCAGTATTCATACATAAACAGACAGTCAAAAAACAAACTATTAATCTCATACTCAACTACACTGTCTATTGAGTTTGTGGATTGCTTTGTTGTGCTCTTTTATCTTTCTTTCATGATGATCGATCTTATTGTTAGATTTTCTAACATCGCTCATCTGCCCTCTTTTCATAGACATATTAGATTTCTGTCTTTCCTGCGTTATCGCATTTTTATGCTTTGTTACTTCACCTTGATGGTACTTAATTTTCTCATTTTTAGACCCACTAGGATCTGGATGAGCAGTTGTTTGATTTGTACGAAACATATCACAACTAGTTAAGAGTGACCCCGTTGATAAAAACATGGCTATTAGTATTGATCTTTTAAACATATTACACCTCATAACCCAATGCATACAGATAAAAAAAATTTGTGCAAGAAAAATTTATCACTCCAAATTTATCTTTTTTTCTGTTAATATAGATTTACATATGAAAAAAATTCTTATCACTTTAACACTTTTATTTTTAACTCCTGTTTTTTCTTTCCCTTTCAAAGATATATTTATTAAGGGAAATATTGGAGATTTTAGTATTTATCAAAGTGGAAACTCTGTGACTATTTTAAATATACACACTAAAGAGCTACCATACATCGTCTTAGAAGAAATCACACTTCCAAGATCCCTATATGAAACTGTAAAAGGCCTAGATCTATCCACTTGGGTAAAAAAAGGTGCTCCCGGGAGCACCTCTTGGACTTTAATGGAAATAGAGATTAATACTTTAGAGGTCACCAATGCCTTTTGTTTTTCTAGAAAAGCTCACCTTTTGATCAATAAAGAAGATGCTTTAATATCTTCTCTTTTAAATTTAGACATTAAACCTATTGCTAAAGAAAATCTAAGTCGTGTAGGGCCAAGACCTCACAATAAAAGAGACACTAGAGCTTTTTGGCAACCCACTATGATTGTTTCAGGAGAAAAGAAAAAACCTAAGAAAATGGATGTCTATAGCGGATTCTGGACAAATGACACCTCTGCTCTTTCTAACAAAGAAATTGATCTTTATATACTTAATGATTTTCCATTTCCCTATTGGATACAAATAAAAGGAGATTTAGGTTCAAAGAAAATGATCTCCCTTGATTCAGGAAAAAACCTTATTTCACCTATAGAAAAAATTCCAACAATGCCCCCTAGTTTCTTATCAGGTTTAGAAAAATGGAATAACGACCCTTCAAAATACTCTTTTTTAATTCAAACAAATAGAAGTCACAAAGAATATACAACTTATTTGATGGAATTGGGTGATAAGAAAAATAAACTTATCTATGTAGAATCTAAGTATCATAATATTGAAACGGGAGTTTTAAAATTTAATTTAACTAGCAGTTCTTTAAAATCAGAACTTACACCCGGAAAAAAATATAGACTATACCTCTCATATGAAAATGATGGTGAAATAAAATCTATACTTTCTAAAGATATAATACACTGGAAGTAAAACCAAGAAACTATTATAATTGAAGCTTATGAAAAACTATTCTTTAAAAAAATCTCTTTCTATTTTTCTACACTCTTGCAAAGTCTATAAAAAAAGCTCTTCTTTAAATGATGAAGATCGTGAATGGTTCAAGTCTCATTTAGCAAAACTAAAAGATTCCATCGCTTTAAAAGATAAGAAGAAGTCAACCGAAGAAGCAAAATACATAGAGAATTTTTTAAAAACAAGATTTCCTTTAAGTAATCTTGCTAAATTTGCTCAAAGCTTTGCTATGCTAGGGGTTGCTTTATTTTTTGCCATTTGCATACGACAAACATGTTTTGAATTCATGGAAATACCAAGTGGATCTATGAGACCTACTTTTAGAGAGTGTGATAGATTAGTTGTTTCAAAGTGCCAGTTTGGAATAAATGTACCTTTAACTCCTAGTCATTTTACTTTTTCGCCTAAAGAGGTAAAGCGTATGGGAACAGCAGTTTTAACAAGTGAAGGGATGGATGTTTCAAATAATCGAATTAACTACTTCAACATCTTTCCTGGGTATAAAAGATTTGTAAAACGAATGATTGGGCTACCTGAAGATACCCTTTATTTCTATGGTGGAAAGATCTATGGTATTGATAAAGATGGTAATGATATAACACCTGAGCTTCAACAAGATCTTCTATCTCACATTGAACACATTCCGTACATATATATTGGTGGAAGAAATGACTATAACAATCCCTCGAACATAACAATAAAACAAAACAACCTTTCAATCGCTTCTTTAAAGGCTAAAGATACAAGAACTGCTCAAGGAAAGATGATTGAGGAAAATGCTGATGATATCTATGAGCTTTGGGGCATGGATAATTATGCCATGACTAAAATTGTTCCTTCAGAAAGTCTTTACTTTTCAAATGAAACAGTGAACTTACTTCTTAAAAATCCAGAAGCAAAATATTTCTTGGAGCTAACACACCACCCATCAATTAAAAATGCTTTTATGGGATATAATCTACAAGGCATTTTACAACCAAAGATTGGAAAAAGCGTCTCTTATATTCCATTAACAGATGAGTCATTAAGAACAATTTGGAACAACTTATACACTTCACGATTTACAAGTAACAAAGGATATCTTCAAAGCTTTGGAAGAGATTATAACACCTCTTACATGCTAAAAGATCGACCAAAGATCAAGGGTCATGTACCGGACGGTGCTTATGAATTCTTTGATGGCGTTGCATATAATGTAAAATGGCAGAATCACCCCTTCTCCATGATTCCATCTCTTTCAATTCCAGAAAAGGTAAGCACTGATCATCCTTATGCTAAATACTCAGCTAGTAAATGCGTAACACTTTACAATATGGGCATAGAGCAAAGCAAACTATATGTAACACACTCACAAGCAGGTGTTGCCCCTGCGCGATATGCTTATTTCAGAGATGATAACCTCTATCTCATGGGAAAAAAGATCTTCATAAACGAAAGTAGTGAAATACAAAACTTTATTGATGAAGAAAAAGCAAAAGCTGCAAGTGATCCTTCTTATGTACCGTTTATAGATAACGGAGCACCTCTTAATATTGATGGCACAATCAATGTGGAAAAGATTAAAAAGTATGGTTTGCATGTTCCTGCAAAAAGTTACTATGTACTCGGTGATAACCATGCACAAAGTGGTGATAGTAGAGAATTTGGTTTCGTACCAGAAGACAATCTTCGTGGCGTAGCAAGTTTCATGCTATGGGCACCAGGTGGTCGTTTTGGAGCACCCCTCCAAAAGTCCTTTGCGTGGTTCAATGTTCATAAAGTTGTTGTTTGGCTTTTCGTGCTTATAGGCGTTGCCATCTATTACATCCGACAAAACAGAAAGAAAAAACTCCTAAAAACTCAACCTATCGAAAAATTCATTGAGAGCAACCCCTCTTTTATCGACTCCATCCTCGTCCGATAAGGGCTCTGCCCTTAACCCGCCAAAGGGACAAGTCCATCTTAGTACCCACATCTTTTTTTAAAATCCCATGGGACGCTGTCCCATACCCTGGTCAAGGACTACGTCCTTAACAAACCTATGCTTGATTTTTTGCAATGCAAAAAATTGGAAAATAAATAAACATACATCTTTAAAACTTCATTTAGGAGGTTGGGCAGCGCCCTGCATTGCTTTTTCAAGGCTTAGCTTTACGACTTCACCATTTAAATCAATCTCATCACCTTTCTGCATATCTACAAATACTAATGAGTTGGCCAAAACCTCGTGGCGGACAAAGTCGCCATGAGTTGCTAAAGCCTTCTCGAGCTTTTCAGTATGAGAAATCTCAATCTCAATCCTATCTGTAACTTCGAAATCTTTTGCCTTACGTGTGGTGTTGACCTTGTTAATTAGCTCACGAGCGAGCCCTTCAAGCTCTAGTTCTAAAGTGATCTGAGTATCAAGAGCAACCGTGATGCCATCTTCATAAGAAGCTATTAAACCTTCACGCACTTCCCTATCGAGAATTACATCTTCTTCTGAAAGCTTAAACTTTTCTTCTCCCATCGGTATGAAAACATCTTTATTGGCAACTATCCTATCATAATCTTCTTTTGTAAGATTTTCGATTGAAGACTTTACTGTATTCATATGCTTTCCAACTTTACGTCCGAGCACTCTGAAGTTTGCTTTGATCTTATAATTGACAAACTTCGACTCATCTGAATCTAGAGTAATCTCTTTTACATTGAGCTCATCACAAATTAGATGATGTTGAAGTCTAAGAGACTCGACTACATCTTTTTTATCTGAGACTATATAAACACAACCTAGAGGTTGCCTTACCTTTAAACGATTTTCTTTTCTTAAAGAGTGTCCGAGATTAACAACTGTTTGTGTATATGCCATCTCTTTTTCTACTAATATATCACGTATTTCTTCATCATAGAGAGGAAAATCCATTAAATGCACAGACTCAGGCATAGTATCACGCCTTAACTCTTGATAAATTTTATCTGTTATAAAAGGAATAAATGGCGCCGCAATCTTTACAAAAATCAACAGCACAGAATAAAGCGTTTCAAACGCCTCTCTTCTATCTTTTGTATTTTCTTCTGCCCAGAATCTTGATCTTGACCTACGTATGTACCAATTTGTCATCTGCTCAATAAAATCAGATAGTGGATCGATTGCCTTATCAAGTGTATAATTATCCATCCCTTCTTGCACTTTCTGAATTAGCTGATGTGCTTTTGACAAAATCCATCTATCAATGTCAGCCTCAGGTCTATCAAAAACCTCTGCTGTTGGCATCCAATCATAGATTGTTGCATAAGTTGATAAGAATACATAACTATTCCATAGAGGAATAATCAATTTCCGTAATACACCTTCTACACCTTTTTCTGAGAAGTTGAAATCTTCTGCCCTTACTAGTGGACTATGTAATAAATAAAGCCTTACTGCATCTGTTCCAAGCTTTTCAAAAACTTCTGTCGGCTCAGGATAATTCTTTAGGCGTTTTGACATCTTATGCCCATCTTCTGCTAAAACAATCCCATTTACAATCACATTTCTAAAGGCTGGTTTATTGTAAAGAGCTGTTGAAAGAACATTCAATGTATAAAACCACCCACGTGTCTGATCAAGACCTTCTGCAATAAAATCAGCTGGAAAATCTTTCATTGTGAGTTCTTCATTTTCAAATGGAAAATGATTTTGAGCATACGGCATTGACCCTGATTCAAACCAACAATCAAAAACTTCTGATATTCTCTTAAAGATCTTTCCATCTTCTTTGAATGTAAATTCATCTATAAAATGTCTGTGGATATCATCTATATTTTCGTTTCCGGTTTTTTCTTCTAATTCTTTCACAGAAGAAATCACGCGAATATCCCCATCTTCACTTCTCCATATAGGAATAGGTGTTCCAAAATAACGATTTCGACTAATTGCCCAATCACGTGCATTCTCAAGCCATTTACCAAAACGACCTTTCTTAATATGACCAGGAACCCAATGAATCTGCTTATTATTCTCTATCATCTGATCTTTAATTTTTTCTACTGCCACAAACCAAGTCGTCACTGCACGATATATCAAAGGCTTATCTGTTCGCCAACAAAAAGGATATCTATGCCTAATTGTTGTATGCCAAAAAACCTTCCCTTCATTTTTCAATCGACGGATGATATCTTTATCCGCATCCTTTACAAAAAGGCCCATAAAATCTGGTACATCTTCTGTAAACCTACAATTGACATCAATAGGACAAACAAGCTCAATATTCTCACTTTTGCATAAAGCAAAATCATCTTCACCAAATGCTGGAGCCATATGAACGACACCTGTACCATCACTCAAAGAAACAAAATCTCCACTCAAAATTCTAAACGCATTCTTATGACCAGAAAAATATGGAAATAATGGCTCATATGATTTACCAACTAAATCCGATCCCCTCATCTCCTCTTCAATCACATAATCATCTTCAGATTTATAATAAGCAGAAAGCCTTGCTTTTGCTAAAATATAATTTTCTTCTGTTTCCTTATCCTTGATTTTGACATAAGTTTCTTTTTCTGCCAAAGCTAGCGCTAAATTCGACGGAAGAGTCCACGGTGTTGTTGTCCAAACAAGTAAATGTGTGTTTCCACCCTGCAGACGAAACTTCATAGTTACAGAAGGATCATCTACCTCTTTATAATTTAAGTTCATCTCAAAATTAGAAAGCGGCGTTCCTAGTGGTGGAGAATACCCCATCACCTTAAAACCTTCATATACTAAACCCTTTTCCCATAATTGACCAAAGACCCACCAAACAGACTCCATGTAAGTTTTGTCCATTGTGTGATATGTCTTTTCAAAATCTACAAAGCGCCCTGATCTTTCAACTGTTGATTTCCATTCTTTTGCATACCGAAAGACAATCTTTCGACACTCTTCATTAAAATTAGGTATTCCAAATTCTTCAATCTCTTGAGCACTTTTAAACTTTCTTTCCTTCTCAATCTCATTTTCAATTGGCAAACCATGACAATCCCAACCAAATCGCCTAGGCACATGAAACCCTTTCATCGTCTTATAACGAGCAATCACATCCTTGATGGTTCCTGCAATGATATGCCCGTAGTGAGGAAGCCCTGTTGCAAACGGAGGTCCATCATAAAAAACAAAGTTTTCATGATCTTTTCGGTTTTCAACAGACTTTTTAAAAATTTCTTTTTCGTTCCAAAATTTTAATATGGATCTTTCTATCTCTGGAAGAGCTCTTTTATCTTTTTTAAACATCTTATTTTGCCTACAATTTTGAGGTAAAACATAGCATAAACACTCTATTCTTTCCAGTCTATTCTAATTATTTCACCTTAAATCAAAAAAATCAGTTTAATATAAAAACTGACTCGCTTTTTTTTCTATTCTTATACTAAAATAATGAGTAAAAGGAGTCACTATGGAAAAAAGACGCTGCTTCGGAGATGGAGAAGGAAAAGAGTTTTACGCAAAATATCACGACGAAGAATGGGGAAAACCCGTATACGACGATCGCCATCTTTTTGAAATGCTCTGCCTAGAAGGCGCCCAAGCAGGACTTTCATGGGAAACAATTCTTAAAAGACGCGATGGTTACAAGAAAAATTTTAAAAATTTTGACCCCACAAAAGTCTCCTTAATGACCGATACTGAATTAGAAAAATTAATCTTAAACCCCGAAGTCATTAGAAACCGCCTTAAAATCTATAGCGTTCGAAAAAATGCTCTTGTCTTTCTTTCTATCCAAAAAGAGTTTGGATCTTTCTCAAACTATCTCTGGAATTTTGTGGATAATAAACCCATCATCAATAAATTTAACTCATTTAAAGAAGTACCCGTCTCCACAACAATTAGCGATGCCATCTCTAAAGATCTAAAAAAACGAGGTATGTCCTTTGTCGGCTCAACAATAATCTATGCCTACATGCAAGCAGTAGGCCTTGTAAATGATCACCTAACTACTTGCCCTTCTCACTAAGAAACTTTTCATAATATGGTTTTTGAAAATCGTATATTTTACGTAAGATCCTTCGATCCTCATCAGTAGCGGCGTCTTTAAAGAGATCCTCATTAGTGGGAATTTCTAAATTTGCAGACGGCTTTAAATAAGTACTTTTCAACGCCCCCTTATGCCATTTGTGAAATAAATCTAAACGAAGCTGAGCATGCCAACACTCTCCTGTAAAAGAATCATCTAAATAATCCCAAGAAAGAGACTTCTCAGAAAAAGGAATATTCATAAATCCAAAGACTTTATCAAGCTCACCCTTTGGATCTTTCAAAAGATCCTCTACAAAAACTACATTAACCTTATTCGAACTTTTTAAACTTAATTGACTATACAAATTATATAAAGATTTATAGGCCGCTATCTCATTAAAAGTTTCATCTACAAATCCGTTACCCTTGTACAAAGACTTTAAAACTTTATAAGGATGACGAATAAGAAAAACAAAATGAACATCTTGATTTTTTGCCAATGAATCATCCAACCAAAATCCCACTCTAGAAGAAAATAAAACATCCTTAACAACCACATGTGAATTTTCCTGAGCTTTAAAAATCTGATCCCTTATTTCATCATAAGAATTAAATGCATTATCCCGAAACCAATCTTCTGTATTTAATGGATACATCTCCTTATCATGAACAGCAATGGTCGGCTCTAAAAATCCTGTAAAATCATCGCGGTTTTCAAATATACGAAACATCACTGTCGAAAGAGATCTAGGAGTAGATAATATGTATATAATCTTATTATCTTGCGCCCATAAACTCACAGACGTTAAGAAGACTAAGAGATATCTCATTTTTTCTCCTCTAAAAATTTCTTATAAAACGGAAGATGATAACGATAAACTTCAAATAACTTCTCTCTATCCTCGTCTTTAAAAAGGTCCCTATACATATCCTCTTCTGATGGAACATCCAGCCTTTTTAAAGGTCTAATACAAGTACTCATCAACGCATCATGATGCCAAAAGCGAAATAAATCATAGCGTTTTGATGCATACCATTTTTCTCCATCAAACGGCTCTGGTAATTGATTCCAAGAAAGTGATTTCTCTGAAAAAGGAATATCTATATTAGCGAAAATAATTTCAAGTGTTTCACGTGGGTATTTTGAAAGCTCTTCTGAAAAAACAAGATGCACTTTATTTGGATTTAAATCTTTTGCTTTTTGATAAGTCTCATATAATTGTTTTACGCCAACAAGTTGATTATAAATTGGATGAAACATTCCATCTCCTTTATATAAAGATTGTAAAATCCAATATGGATGCCGCACTAAAAAAACAAAATGAATCTGAGAATTTTTTAATAGCTCATTATTTTGTAAAACAAATTGTTCTGTAGTAAAAATTACATCTTTGAGAACTACATGATTTATTCTACTCTCTTTAACTATCTTTGCTGTTAAATCATTATATGTTTTAAAGGCACTCTTTTGATACCAACCAGCAGTCTCAGCCCCTCTTTTTCTTCTGCTATGGATGGGCATTGTTGATTCATGAAATCCCACAAAGTCATCGCGATTTTCAAACATACGAAACATCGCTGATGATAACGAACGGGGCGATGCTACAATATAAACAATTTTATTATCTTGCGCCCACAAACTCACAGACGTCAAGAAGACTAAAAGATATTTCATTTTTTCTCCTCTAAAAACTTCTTATAATAAGGATAATGATACTTATATACATCTATGTGTAGAGCTCTGCATTGATCATTCAATATCTCCAAATAGAACTCTTCTTCAGAAGTTGGTTTTGGATAATTTGATAATTTTGTAATATGAGTACTTTTAAATGCTGATCCATGCCATATCTGAGATAGAAATGGCTTTGTAACCTGTCGCCACTCTTTAACTGTCTTATATTCATCAATAGAATCCCATGAAAGGCATTTTTCTGAAAAAGGTATTCCGATCGCATTAAAAATTGGTTCTATAGTTTCTTTAGGATCACTTACTAAGTCATCAACAAAAACTAAATGCACTCTGTTAGGGTTTTTATTTTTAACCTTTTCATATATCTCATATAGTTGCTTAACTCCTACATAATCATATAGCATCTTGTTTATAGTCTTATCCTTTCTATAGATCGATTGTAAAATCTCATATGGATTACGTAAAACTAAAACAAAATGAACATTAGGGTTTTTAACATAATCATCATCACTCATAATGTATTGTTTAGCAACACAGCTAATATCTTTTAAAACAACATGATGATTATTTAATCCTTCATATAGATCCTTTTTCACCTCATCAAAACTATGATAAGCATCTTTATAAATCCAATCATCAATCTCATCTTCAGAAATATGTTTTCTAAAAAACCTTGCCACATTTGGTTCTAAAAAACCTGTGAAATCTTCGTGATTTTCAAACATACGAAACATCGCTGTTGAAAGAGACCTTACCGTGGATACAATATGAATAATCTTATTATCTTGCGCCCACAAACTCACGGACGTCAAGAAGACTAAAAGATATCTCATTTTTTCTCCTCTAAAAACTTCATATAATATGGCAAATTATATCTATAGGCTTTGATTAACTCTTCACGATCTGAATCTGATTCTACATCTTTAAACAGATCATCATCTGAAAGCGGTTGTGGGTAAGTTGTTAATGGCATTATGTGTGTACTTTGCAAAGCTACATCATACCAAAGTTCTGAAACAAATGGTTTTGATTTTTGATGCCATTGCTTCATCAGCGTATTTTTATCAATCGATTCCCATGAAACTGATTTTTCCGTAAAAGGAAGATTTATGTCTTCAAGTATTTCCTCTAAATATGGCCTTGGATTCTTAGAAAACTCATCGACAAAAAGAAGGTGTATTTTATTTGGGTTTTGTTCTTTCACTGCTTGATAAATATTATAGAGTTTTTTTGTTCCAACAACATCACAATAAGGCCCTGAAACATCGTGCTCCTTTTTATAAATTGAAAGCTGAATATCATATGGATTTCTTATTAAAAAAATGAAATGAAGGTTTGGATTTTGAACAAACTCTTGATCATTCACTAAAAAATCATGAGCTGAATAACTCATATCCTTAACAACGATATGGCTGTCTTTATTTGCTTCTATAAAATCTTTTTTTATTTCATCTATAGATTGATAAGGATTTTCAATAAAAAGCGAGCTGTATTCTTCAGGATAGTGCTTTTTAAAATAAATTGGACATGATGAGTCTATGAAAGCTTTAAAATCATCACGATTAGCAAACATCCTAAGTGATGCTGTTGACAACGACCTTGGTGCAGAAATAATATAAACAATCTTGTTGTCTGCCCATAAACTGATTGATGCTAAAAAAATTAAAAAAAGTTTCATCTCACCTCCAAAATGTAAAGAAGAGATAAATTTTATTAAAGCATCAGATTTTAATCAATGTTAAAACAACTTATTTCAAGGAAGTTGCAAATTTAAAAAGGGCCTCTACATCATCTCGATCTGGTATTAAAAACATCGCACAGTCATCAAAAGAATGACCATGATAATAACCTGCATAATAACTATAACGAGCAATTTATATTTGGATTCTTTACTTGTTTATCCAAGGAAATCCCTCCAAAAGGATTATCAAAAAAATTATCTCTTTTCATAAAATTATTCCTATTTTTTACAGGTAGTATACAAAATCCATCTTATTTAGTATAATCCTACTAAAAAAGGAGTTTTTATGAATAATAAAACTATTCTTCAACTAGAAGGCGCAGCTTTATTTCTACTCACACTATTTAGCTATCACACACAAGGTTTCTCCTGGTGGTTGTTTGCTTATTACTTTCTTGTTCCAGATGCGGCTTTAATTGGTTACTCTATTAACAATAAGTTAGGTGCTCTTCTCTATAATATCTTCCATACCAAAACTTGCCCAATTCTACTCTATGCTTTTGCATATATCCAAGAAGTACCTCTTTTAACCCCCATCGCAATGATCTGGTTCTGCCACATCAATTTTGATCGTATGTTAGGAATTGGTCTTAAGGAAATAAAGGGATTTAAATTCACTCATCTTGGGAAAATAGGCTAAATATGAAAACTGAAATTTTTTTTACTGAAATGTTTGATTGTATTTGGAAAGGGGAAGATCTAAGTCGCTTTGATGAATTTTACGCAAAAGACTTTTTTGAGGAAGTAAGGGTCTCAGACGATGACAAAGAACCTATTACACTTCAAATGAATTATGATGAATTACTCAAACAAGCAAAAATTCAAAAAGAACAATTCCGAGATACGACTTTTGAAATGAAAAAAATTGTTGCTGGAGATGATAAACATATCTCTGTTCATTTCTACTCATCTTCGATTAAGAAGGAAAGCGGCCAAAAGCAGCACCGTTGGGTCTGCGGCATTTGGCACCTTAACGATGAAAACAAAATTGATCGAGTCTGGGCTGTTGTTACTCCATATTACAGCTAGTTGTAATTCAAAACCTTAAAGTTGTATTTATGTTTTACATTAGAAGAAAAATCTTTTTCATGGTCCTCCAATTTAAAAATCAGGAAGACTATAAACTACCTTAAAGTTTAGGTTGAACGTTCCTTATTAACAAGCAAAGTTCAATCAGAATACATTCTAATTTATAACTTTCTTTTTATAGACATCATCCTGTCCGCATCGATGAATTAGATCATACCCTTTAGATCTCATAAAATGTCTAAAAGAGCCTTCCATGAAATTATTTTCAACTAATATAACATCAATATCAAACTTGTTATAATCTATAGATCTTAAAATCTCCAGCTCGCCACCTTCTGTATCCATACTTAATAAATCTATATGATAGATATCATATTCTTCTAAGATGTCATTTAATAAGAAACAATCAACTTCAATTTCTTTTGGCTCATCTCCATAAGTTCTAACTTTTAAAACGTTTTTTACCCCAACCATATGTTGTGGATCAAAATTTCTTACAAGTCCACTACACATCTCAGGCTCCCCTTCTAACTTTAAAAAAACATCCTTTCCAGTATGATCAGATATGCAGCCTTGCAGGCAAATACAAGATCTATTCTTCTTTAACTCGTTGAAGACAGAAGGAATGGGTTCAATACAAATCCCCGTCCAACCCAGTTCCTCAAAGATTTTTGTATTACTGTATGAAATACCATTATGAGCTCCAAACTCAACAAAAACTCCGTTTTTCTTATCTTTAAATACATTTTTGTGTAAATACTCATCTTGACCCGTTTGGCTGTAATAACCACTTTTTTTACGACCTAGTTGATGGTATAAGTTATAATTCTTTGGTGCTGCATAGACACTAGATGTTATAAAAATACAAACTAACCCAACAGTTAGTAATATGCATTTACTTTTTTTTAATAAATTCAAAATCTACTCCTTTTATCCCCGTTTCTAACTATTTTTTAATTCTATAAAAATCTTCTCAAAAGATTCTGTAGAAAAACACTTACTTTGTTCACTATTGCAATACTTAGAAATATTATCTAAATAAGTTTGATATTCTAATTCAGATATATTGTTTATATAACCATACAACTCACTTAAATTACTAAATGCCCTATAATCTATATAACAATCCTTTGGAATATAATCATCAATGTTTGATGGCCCTAAATAAATTGGTACACAACCAGCTGCAAAACTAGCGAAAATTTTTTCTGTTATATAACCAGGAACATTGCTATTTTCCAAACAAAAGCTAAATCGATAGTTTTGAAGTGTTTTTATTTTTGGATTTCCAGAATGAGAGCCAGGAATTCTTCCTCTGTATAATTTCTTATATCCAGAAATAAAACGGGAACCAAAAGCATCAAACTCATAATCTAAATGATCATTAAAAAACTTTAATAGCTTAACCCTCTCATGAATCCAATCCCTTGCAACGATTGCGCTTAATTTCTTTTTATTAAATGGCAAAACCTTTTTGGGAAAAGATTTTAAATAAGGGTAGCAAAACTTAAAAAATCGATCATTATCGATTAAATTATCATTGGTAGTGTATATCCTATAAAATAGATTATAGTAATTTAAACCAAATCCTTCCGGTTCCCAAGTAAATAAGATGAGCTTTTCTTTAGGCATTTTTTTGATAATATTCGGCTTGAGCTGACCAAAGAAAATTACATACTTTACATTAGAAGAAAAATAATTGGCTTCATAATCTTCTACAGTTGTATTTATAATTCTAAATTGACACTCTTTATCAGATTTATCTTCTAATTTTGCAGGATATAAATCGTTCCAAAAATCTGTAACTATATCAATTGTGACAGCACTTAAATTTCCAAGAAAAAAACAAAAAAAACTAAAATATAAAAACAACAGTCTACCCTAAAAAAACTAAAGAAAACATCATCAATTCTTAAAGTATTTATTGTCAATTAAAAACAGATCTATTTAATTTTTCAGAAGCCATAATTTACTTAACTCTTGCACTTCTAAATTTGGATTCAGCTGTTTTGCAACAAATAAGATCTCATTTCCAACTCCGATTACTTTTCTTGCTCGGGATAAAGCAATTGTATTAACTAAAAGATTTGTCTCATAGTCTAAAAAAGGCACAGCTTTTCTATTTAATAGTTTTGCTATTACAGAACTTGGAAACCTTAATTTAGCTTCATTTAGAAACTCTTCATCATCACTGATCCAAAGCACAGACTCATTTCTTTTTAACTGAGACGTCACTTCTGCAAACACTTGCTTTTGTTTTACTTCTTTTTGAAAAAGTTTTGAGCATGTCTCTGAACCAAAGTAGATCGCTATGAAACTCTTGCTTGATAACTTACTTGTAACTTGATCAGCTTTTTGCAAAATATGGGGTTGAAATTCAATATACTTTTCTATCAATTCATTTGATCTTTCAACAGGACATTCAAAAAGATGATTCAATCCTAGGTATGTTATATTAAAATTCTGAAGATGTGTTTTTTGCTTTCCTAATACTATTGGCTTAAAATGGACATTCCACCAATTCTCTCCTTGCTTTGTTGGGAAAAAGACTTCAAACCCATCTTTGCAACCTTCAACTTCATAAGTTTGAAGAAGACTCAAGACTGTATTTAAATTCTTAAAAACATTAAACGTTTTATTTTTACATCTTTCACTATAAGCATGATTTAAATGAACAACTTCCATATAAGGATTCCATATCATAGAAACATCACTTAAATTTGAAGCCATCTTATAAAGCTTATCACACTTTGAAAGCAAGATGCAGTCGATAAGGGCATCCTCCCCTTTTTGATAGTTAGATGTATTTGTTAAATGAACAGCCTCTTTATTAAACGATCGAATTGCTGGAATCGAACAAATTCTTGTAGGAAATTTCTTCTTTATATACTCAAAGAAATTTCCATCGTCAGTCGCAATAAATAATTTTGTAAACTCACCTTGCTCCATTTCTTGTTGGAGCATTAAAAAAAGATCCTTATAATCAATTTCGGGTGCTTCACTTTTCTTATCTGTTCCTCGGAAATGAACCCCTAAAACTTTATTATTTTTAAAATGCGCTTCTTCAAACTCTTTGATTTTTTGCTTAATAGGGTCTTTAACCTTCACATATTTCTGAAGTAACTCAAACCCTCGTTCTCTAGAAAGCCGAAACTGCGTATTTTGTGAAAACGTAATCTTTTTATATGTGGGAAACTTATTATTTCCTTGAACACCCAACGATATAGGCTCGAAGTAATAACTCCACCAATTTGGCCCATGATCTAAATCATAATAATGCCCTTGATCCGCAAAGTCCACCTGCAGACCATCTATTTCGCTACGATCATAAGCATCTAAAGCACCTACCACCGTATTAAATACAGAAAAAAAACCAGGCTCATACATTGGATGAGTTAAACAAAAATCAGCTCTTAAAGTAGATACTAAAGCTAAAATAAGAAAAATCTTTTTCATGGTCCTCCAATTTAAAAATCAGGAAGACTATAAACTACCTTAAAGTTTTATCTCACTAAAAATCTATACATTGCAAATTTAGTAATTTTTCAAAGAAACCAGATTTGAAACTCTATGCATTTCTTTAACAGCTATCTTTTTCCAATGCTCTATCCATTTTGCATATGCTTTTTTTCCGCATAGTTTCATAAAGAGCGCTCGTACTGTCATACCTATTGACGGGCTTTTTCCCTGAAAAAGCTTCACGGACACTTCTGCTAGCCTTTGATTTTCAGAAATAAATTCTCTCATCACTTCCTCGTAATTTACAAAAGCTTTTTTGTAATCTCCTCCACTTTTATAAAGCTCGCCAGCAAGAATATAACTTCCCACCAAAGCAAGACTTGTTCCTTGACCCGAAAGAGGTGAGGCACAATAACCACAATCACCTATTAAAGCTGTTCTTCCTTTTGTAAAATTTTTCATGTGAATCTGTGCAATCGTATCAAAATAAAAATCTGGAGAATCCTTAATAAAGCTTAAAAGTTTTGGAAACTCCCATCCCGCATTTTCATAAAGCTTTGTAATTAGCTCCTGTTGTTTTTCTCGGCTTTGTAAATCTTTAGCCTTTACATCAGATGAAAAAGCAAATCCAACTTTTGCTTCCCCATCAATCGGGCAGTACAAAATACCAAACCTCGGTGGCTTATGAAATTCAAACTCCACTCTATCTAAATTCAAATAATTAGGAACAGAATAAAATGAAATGTATAGATTCCCTAATTGCTTAAGATAATTTTCTTCCTCTCCAAAGACAAGATCCCTTGTTTTTGAATGCAGCCCATCTGCACCTATCATAAGATCAAATTCCCTCGACTCCCCTTTCTTAAATTGAACTACAACTCCATCATCTGTTTGAGTAATTTGAGAAATAGAATCATCAAAAATAACCTCTACATCTTGAACTTTGTCGTATAAAATCTTACAAAGCGTTCCACGAACAATCTCTAAATCATCCTTTGTACGAATACCCACCTCATCTGGATGCGCTTGCCCAAGAATCTTTCCATCACTACTTACATATTTAGATTCTTTAATATCCGTACGGTTTTCATAAATCTCATCATGAATCCCCATCCTTTTAATCACTTCCATCGCTGTTCCTCGAATATCAATCTTATAGCCGCCCGTACGCAATTTAGGAAATCTCTCAATAATCGTTGGATTAAATCCATACTTCTTTAACCAATAAGCGATTGACAATCCCGCAGGCCCTGCACCTGAAATCAATATATTCTTGTTTTCCATAACACCTCACAAATAATAACTATTAAAATATCTTATCAAACAAAAGAGTAAAGAAAAGAAAGAGGTTTGATTTATAACTTTTCTAAAAAACAGAATAATTAAGATTCGATTTGTTTGCAATAAAACATTTGTGAAAAAAGACTTTCTAGAATATCCTGTAATAAAGCAAGGAGGATATTATGTATATCAGTTATAATCAAGAAACTAAAGCTGTCACTATCGATGGAAATGATAAAAATGCTCCCATAAGAGATTTTGGTGATGATAAAGCTCTCCAACTAAGACAAACTCGTACTGAAGAAAGCGACTTTAGATGGGATAATAAAAAAATAAAAACTGTATCTGCAACAAATGTCACCATCTATGATGAAATAGATGTCCTTTGTTTAAGATGGCTAGTTTTTCAAGGGTATGTATTAGATTTTTCCAAAGCAAAAATTGCCCCACGAGCAGTTGATGCTATTTGTGAAACTCTGAAAGGCATGAAAGCCGCTAAAGGATCAACTATTGGTACTCCCTTTATAGCAGGAGGAATACAAATGCATCTCACTGAAAAAATTGAAACTTTTGTTAGAGATATTGGGTTTAACGCTCCCAAAAGAGAAACCAGTCGTTTATAAAATAAGTTTTTTACTTTAAAAAGCCACGGAAAACATGCTAAGCTGATATTAAAGATATAGGAGATTTAGATGGAAGATCCACCAAAGTGTGTTAAGTGCAATTCTGAGTATACGTATGAAAACCAAGATTGGTATGTATGTCCTGAGTGCGGGTATTCATTAATTTGCTGAGGTAAATGACCATATCGGTGATGCCAAAGTAAAAGGCTTCGGCTCCATATTATTAAAATCCTCTGTTGTAAAGAAAAGCTCGTAAAAGGTAATTCATGAAGACAAAAACAATTAATGAATGGGAATTAACCTTCATAGACTATCTATCTAAGGAAGATACTGATGACGCATCCCATGATTTAGGTCACTTTAAGCGTGTTTATCAAACTGCAAAATCTATTATTGCGTATGAAAATGAAGCTGTAGATCTATTGGTAGTTCTTGCAGCAGCCTATTTTCACGATATTGTTTCACTTCCTAAAGATCTTCCTGATAATAAAAAATCATCTTATCTTGCTTCCATCAAAGCAAAAGAGATCCTCATAAAAATGGACTTTCCGAAAGAAAAGATTAAGCCTGTTTGCCATGCAATTTTAACTCACAGTTTTTCTGCAAACATTCCACCTGAAACTTTAGAAGCAAAGATTATTCAAGATGCAGATCGTATGGAAGCACTCGGTGCATTAGGCATCATGCGTACCTTTTATGTCTCTGGAAGATTACAAAGAAGCCCTTTTGATCCCAAGGATCTATTTGCTGAAAATCGAAACTTAGATGATAAGCTCTTCGGGCTAGATCATTTTTACCTCAAGCTTTTTAAACTCCCCAATCTATTACAAACAAAAGGCGGAAAACTGATCGCAAAAGAACGCACTGATTTTATGAAATCATTTATCAAAGAACTAGAACACGATATAAAGCAGGATGAAGGCGGAGCTCTTTTCTTAACTATGTCTTGTTATCAAGCAGGTCTTAGAAAATTGCAACTCTTTGATTCCTTAGATCCTTTTGCAAAAGATCGAAAGTTAGATCCTGCTTTTGTCATTGATAAATTGATAGCAAAATCAAAAAATTTTCCGATCTATATAGAAAAATTTCTCTCTCAATTTCATTTGGAAATCGATTCTTCTATAGCTTAGATAGCAATTTTTCAACATACATCTTCACAATTAGATTCACCCGCTCTAATGGATTTGTATCTGAGTTTTCAGATAGCATATTTGATAAATCATTACCCCATTCAGACTCTTCATTCTCAGAAACATCGGTAACAATCCCACACGCCGTAGTTATAATTCCCACCTCATTACTTACAGCAAACAGATGCGATGAATCGCAATTAATGATGTCACATTTTTGATTAAGCACTTCTTTTATTAGATCTGAATACTCTCTATAGATCACATCTGTTGTAGCAGTTTGCACAGCTTTCATATTTGATAACTCAAGATCAGATTTCACTAATTCAAATATCATCTTGTTCAAACTTGAATCAGAAGAAACAATCTTTTCATCTGTATAACTAGGAGTAGTACCATCCTTTGCATATGCGGTCTCAATTAGATATGCATCACCTAATTTTAAATCTTTTGTTCCTAAACCACCCGCTAATCCATAAGCCAAAACATACTTAATACCATAGTACCCCAACTCTTCAATTAGTGCTGCTGATACTGGTCCGCCGTATACATGAGAAATCGAAAGAAACTTAGTATCTCCAAACCTACAAATTTGTACACTTGCAGGTGGAATATGAATGAAATACTGTTCTGTGGTATTTTGTGGTTCATATTCTTGTAAAATACTTGGCGTTGGACAATAACCAACGATCGCCACATTTATATCTCCAAAAGTATCTTTTGAAAATCTTGACCCCACAAGTTTTGAAGGTGTTAGGTGGGGTACCTCTTTTGCTAAAAGCATTGAATTAAATCCAATAAAAAAACAAAACAATAAATAACGCATAGCAGGACCCTTTAACTCTAAAAGAAAAACTTTAACAAGTTGTAAAGTTTTTGTCTATAAATAATTTAGATTCATGACTTTTGATAGCAAAAAATCTCTTCTTATAATACCATTTATAGAAAATAAGGAACTACTAATGAAACTAGAATTAGATTGTTCATGGAACAAGAACAAAAATAAAGCAAAAGTCCAAATCATCTTTGATTACCGACCTAAATCTTTATTCAACCTGCCTATCTCAAAAATACATCGATTAAAAGAACTCGCGCAAAATTCGAACGCTTCTTCATTAGATGAAATTAAGGAATTAATAAGGCAATATCCAAAGAGCCCCTACCTTCTCATGCATTACTATAACGCTTTGAGATCTTTTAAAAGGCCTCACGAAGCAGCCGATGCTTTTAACAAAATGGTAACACTTTTTCCTGATCAAGTTTTCACAAAATGCATGCTTGGAGAAATACGATTAAAACAAAAAGAATACAAAAGGCTTTCCTCGTTATTTAATGATATTGAAGTATTAAAAGGCGCCTTTCCTAAAAGACGAATCTTCTTCTTTGAAGAAGCCCTTTGCTTTCACAATTTATGGGGGTGTTACCATTTTGAAACAGGAAATAAAGAACAAGCCGAAAAACACAAAAAACTATTCATGTTTATTCTAAATACCGCAAAGAATTTATCTAACAAAGCACAACCAGCTTAGTCTACTTTAAAATTGACAAATAAACCTAAGGGAGGGTAGAATTCTTAACCTTATGAAGATACCTTTTTTATTTTTACTTGTTATATCTCAAGTTTTTGGAATTAACTACCCAATCGAGATTTATTTAATCCGGCATGGGGAAACCGCACATAATGTCAATGATAAGTCTCAAAACCATCTTACTCCATTAAATGCTAATGGAAAGCAACAAGCTCAAGCTCTTGGAAAAGAATTTGCTGCATTAGACATCCATAAGATTTACTGTTCGGACTATGTTCGTACCACTCAAACGGCAAATCTTTTTGCACATGAACTAAATGCTGATGTGGAAATTATACAAAGTGAAAAATTGCGTGAAGGAGATAAGGGTAATTGGAAAAATAGCCCTCCTAGTGAAATGTATGCTTTAAGAAAACAATATCGTATAGATCATGGTCAAACAAAACAAGCTTGGGTTACTTTTAAAGGTGATGGATCACTTGAAAGTTACGAGGAGATGTATACAAGATTAAAAAATCTCATTACCGAGTCTATCGTGCCAGATTTAGAATCAAATGATTCCCCTATAATCCTTATTACTCACGGTATGGTAATGGTTTCAACTTTATATCATCATCTTGAATATGATCAGAATCTTGGATTTGGCGTTAGTAACTGTGGTTGGATAAAATTAGGTCTTAATGAAGATGGTTCTTTTAAGCTGCTCGATAAACATGAGTCAAAAATTAGAACTTTTCCATTTCCATAAAAGACTAAAGTTCTTCCCGGTCTATATAAGGTAATTTAATCCAGCACTGACATTGCAAAATCTATCGTAATATCATTATCCATAAGTGTGGTATTCACATATGTTGCTAAAAATCCCACAGCATTTACAGTAGCAACATAACTTCCAGGTGTAAGAATCTCTATAGAATATTCTCCATCAGCGTTTGTAGTAGCAGTTCCAGAAGAAACCATATTTTGCATCATTGTTATAGTGGCACCTGTAATAGGTAAGCCAGTACTTAATTCTGTTACTATCCCTGAAATAATCATTCATATTCCTTATAATGACTCTTATTAAGATGTAAAATAACTAACATTTATTTTCAAGAGGTTCTTTAACTCTCTATTTCTTCCCAGGTAATATAAAGCTGAGTCACTTGAGCTTCATGAAGGGCTATCTCATCGCAAATCTTAGAAAGCTTTTCTGGACTATTTGCAATAGCAGTATCTTCTAACTTCTTATTTAATTCCTGAATTATTTTCTCAAGCTTTGCTATTTTTCTTTCAATCTTTTCTAATTCTTTTTTCTTTGCATAAGAGTTTGATGTTTTCTCTTTTTTGACTTCAACAGGCGCTGGTTTCGAAGATGACCTTACCCAAGCCTTCCATTGATTATAATCTGCAAAAACTTGTGTTTTTTTAGGATCTCCAAATGCTAATACTGAATTACAAACTCTATCTAACAGACATCGATCATGAGAGATTAAGACAATCGCACCAGGAAAATCCAGTAGGCTTTCTTCTAATGTTTCAAGTGTAGGGATATCAAGATCATTTGTCGGCTCATCCAGTAACAAGATATCTGCCGGTTGAAGCATTAAGTGTGCAATTGTAATACGTGCTCTTTCACCACCAGACAACCTTTTAATAGGTGTCTTCAATAAATCTGGTTCAAATAAAAATCTCTTAGCCCATGCGTTAATATGTATTTTAGATCCGCGAAACGAAACGTATTCACTATTGGGCGCCAAAGCATCTTTCAAAGTACTATCAAGTGGCAGTTTAATGCGATGCTGATCAAAATAAACAATTTTTAAGTCTTCAGCCTTCTTTATAGTTCCAGTATCGGTCTCAAGCTTTCCTTCTAACAAACTTAACAAAGTCGTCTTCCCTGAACCATTATGTCCCATTAAACCAATTCTCGTACCAGGTGATAAAGTAAAATCCAGATTAGAGAATAATAATCTTTCACCAAAAGCCTTTGATAGATTTTTAGCCACCAACAATTTTCTTGTTTCTCTTTTTGTTCCTTCAAAATCAATCTTAGCTTGAGTTTGTTTATTACGCTTCTTAAGATCTGCATATTCATCCATGATCTCTCCAGCCTCATCAATACGAGATTGCGCCTTTGTCGTCCTTGCCTTAACCCCTGCTCTTAACCACTCTGTTTCTCGCCGCACTTTTGTTGCCACACGCTTTTCTTGCTGCAGCTGCCCTTTTATAAATAGTTCCTTCTGATGCAAAAAGTCTTTATAAGAACAATCAATCGCAAATATTCCCTCTGGATAAGTTTTATCTATCTCTATAACACGATTAGTGACACCTTGTAAAAAGAAACGATCATGACTTACGACCAAATAAGTTAAAGCCTCATTCTTTAAAAACTCTTCTAACCATAAAATCCCCTCTAGATCTAGATGATTCGTCGGTTCGTCTAATAATAATATCTCTGGATCTTTCATCAACTCAACTGCAAGCCTTAAACGCTTTTTCCATCCACCAGAAAGCTTTTCAGCGGACGGTTCATTCCCTTTAAAGCCTAATTTTCGCAACATATTATCAGCAAGCCGCTCTTTTTCGTAATCGGGAATGTCATCAATCACAGCATCGACTAAAATCTTTTGCAAAGATAAATCATCAAACTCACAAGTCTGCGGTACGTAGCCAACCCTTAACCCTCTTCTTAAAACAAGCCCGCCCTCTTCTGGCTCTTCAATCCCTGCCAATATTTTCAAAAAAGTAGATTTTCCACACCCATTTAATCCAATCAAGCCAATGCGATCACCCTTAGAAATCGTTAAAGATAAACCTTTAAATAAATAACGCGCACCATACGATTTTGAAATAGATTGACAATTTAGTAATACACTCATACATCCAGTATAGCAAAGGGTAGGATAAACTTACACTTCAATTAAATTACACCAAAAATCTACACAATTATTTAACTAGCAAAAAACAATCTCTTTATATAAACTATAACCCTCTTCGTATAACCCACAATAAGGATATCAATTATGCTTTTAAAAAATCCGATAAATCTATTATTTCTACTCTTCTTCTTTTGGTTTTCAAATGTAGAGGCTTCTTTCAAAAATTATGGAACCATGAATTTAAGAAGTGGGATACTTAATGCAAATGTTGAAAATTTAGAAAGTGGAACTATGAATCTATCTAATATGAAAATTCTAGCACTTGAAAACTTGGGTAAAATAAATCTTCACAATTGTAAACTATTTAATGCCGTAACAAATTTAGGTTCATTAATCGCTAAAGACTCTCAATTCCAAAGCGATTTTTGTGCAAATGATGGTATAACTCGATTAAGCTCTTGCGAATTATCCTCACTTTTTATAAATGACCTAGAGACTACTCCCGTTATATATCTTTCTGAAGAAACCATTATTCACAATGATGTCGTTTTTGAATCAGGCAATGGGGAAGTCCATAAAGGTCCTTCTGTAATCATCGAAGGTGAAGTCATAGGCGGAACACTCATTTCAGAAGAATAAATTTGCCCTTTATTCCCCCAATTGATAGCACTTATAGTAAGAAATGATAAAGCCTTAAATTTTAATGGAAACTATTGCTGATTTACCATACCCGTTTGTAATTTTCATTAGATTTGATCTAAATCTTCATAACTGATAGAAGTTATGTTAAGAAACAGTAAGGATCTAAAGTTTTATGGAAAGTGTTGATGTTTTAGTTGTTGGAGCAGGTCCTACAGGTCTTACCTTTGCAATCGAGTGCATGCGCTATGGCCTCAGCTGCAAAATCATAGATCAGGCCCCCGAACCCACCACCTATTCAAAAGCCGCTGCTGTTCAATCACGTACATTAGAGATCCTTCAAAGAATGGGAATTGCAGATAAGTTTTTAAGTGTGGGCACTAAAATTAAAGCTGCTAACCTTCATAGCAAACATAAAACACTTGGTCGCATCGAGTTTAATGATATTGATTCTCCTTATTCATTTGTTCTAGGAATCGAGCAAAACAAGACAGAAAAAATTCTCACTGACCATTTAAGAGAGCTTGGCTGTGAAGTAGATCGTCCAAATACACTCACTTCTTATGAGGAAGGTGATATGATTCTTGCTACAACAGATAAAGGGATTATACAGGCAAAATACTTGATTGGATGTGATGGCGCCCACAGTGTTGTTAGAAAGCAACTCGGATGTACATTTAAGGGAAAGTCTTTTCCAGATGTCTTTTCTTTAGCCGATGTCCATATCGATTGGGAGTATCCATCAGATGAATTACAAGTCTTTTTAGAAAACAAATACATCATGGCGTTTTTTCCATTATCAGAGAAAGATCGTTACCGTATCGTTTTTCAATTAGAGAGATTAAGAAACATGTATCACGGTAAAGACAAAGTAGAACACGGCATTATCCAATCAGATGAAAGTCAGCTTCCAAAACTAGATGAGATACAAGGTTTGCTTTCTGCTTCTACCGATAAAAAAGCTATACTTTCAGATCCCCGATGGATTGCAAACTTTCATATCAACAGTAGGCTCTCAAATTTCTATCGCAGAAATAACATCTTCTTAGTCGGTGATGCCGCTCACATCCACAGCCCTGTCGGTGGTCAAGGGATGAATACTGGAATGCAAGATGCTTTTAATCTTGCTTGGAAAACTGCCTACACTCATAAAAACTTAACGCAGAACTCTAATCTATTAGATTCATTTGAAAAAGAAAGACATGCTTTAGGAAAAGTTCTTTTAAGTGGAACCGAACGAACCTCCAATATGATCACAATACACTCTCCATTTTTACTTTTTATAAGACGCCATCTGATTAAGTTCTTTCTTTCTTTTAAAAGTATCCGTAAAAAAATCACGACTGCTATTTCAGAAACAAACATTGGCTACCCACAAAAAAGAATGCCAAACATTAAGCTCATCAATGGTGAGTATTTTAAAGTTACAGAAAAGTCTACAAACTTCCATTTAATACTCTTCAATCAAAAAGAATCTCCGATTGACAATCCACAATTAGAGGTGTACTATGCAAACGAGTCAACATCTGCAAAAGCAGTTTTGATCAGACCAGATGGATATATCGAATTAGAAGATTATCCACCGTTTAAAAAACTTAAACAATATAGGATTTAATATGTTTATAGCAGCAATAATTATTTTTATTCTTCTCTTAATTGATAGCTTAAGTTGCGTTTTAGTTATGTGGTGTGGAGATAAATGGTATACAACACATTTTAGATGGTTTTCAAGAATGTTCCCACCTGCAAAAGGCTGGTCTCTTTTTTACTTCATTCTATCATTATGGATCGGTTATTTAACAATCTTTAGAGTGTAAAACTAAATCATTTAGCTTTGACAAAATCGGTAACTTCCTTTAGTATTTTTTTTTCAATCTACAAAGTAAAATACTATGCATAAAGTTATTATCACTATAGGATGTCTTTTCATGACTTTCAATCAATCTGGATACTCAAACCCTCAAAAACTCGTTACAATATATGGTAAAGACCACGATGTATTGAAACAAAAAACCGAAGATATAAAACTAAATGAGCTTGCCCTTGCAAACGAAATCTCTGATAAACTTACAGCGACCCTCGCCTCTTTGAATCATGGTGCAGGTCTTGCTGCTCCTCAAATAGGCATCTCTCGATCTGTATTTATTTATAGCTATGATAGAACCCCTGAAAATCTTGAAACTGTCATTAACCCAACGCTTAAGCCTGTAGGAAATGAAATTGTTAAAGGTTGGGAAGCATGCTTTAGCTCTATTATGGGAGGAGGCTTTAAAGCTGCCTACATCCCAAGGTATGAAGTTATCGATGTGACCTATACAAATCTTCAAGGTGAAAAAATTGAAAAGCGCTTAGATGGGTTTGCTTCAAAAGTTTTCCAACACGAATACGATCATCTACAAGGTACAATATGCGTTAATCATCCAGATGCTATCTCAAAAGAGTTTCCAAACAAAGAAGCTTTTATGGAATTCATGATAGAAGTAAGGGAAGATGATTTCAAACGCTATAATAAACCTTAAGATTACTATTTAATCTCCTCTACCAATTTTATTACAAAGACCCTTGAAAATAAACAGGTGAACAGGCCAAAGAGAGTACCAATAAATTCTTCCAAAAAGGCCTTTTGGACGAAAAGTGGCAATTTGCTTAATTTGAACTTTACCTTCTATTTCTTTAATGTCCCAACTAAGCCAAGCCTCACCTGGTAACTTCATTTCTGCATAAAGAATGAGTTCTCCTGTTTCTTTATTACTTTTAACTACTCTCCAAAAATCTAAAGCATCACCTGCCTCTAAATCTTTTGGGCTTCTTCTTCCCCTTCTTAATCCAACACCGCCCACAAGTTTATCAATCACGCCCCGTATTCTCCAAGCCCAATTCATATAATACCAACCATTATTCCCTCCAATTGCCCATAATTTTGAAAGAATTTTTTCTTTTGCATTAGTATAATTTCTTATTTGAATATTATTTAAGCAACCAAATTCAGGAACTTGAATATAAGAATCTACTAATAAATTATCACCTGGTTTATTTACAGCATCTTTCCAACTGGATAAAATATGATTTTGTTCAATTTTATCAAATGCTCTTCCTATTGTTTCTTTATAAGATAAGCATTTATGTGGAATCATCTTTTCTATATCATTATTTGAGCATATTGCATCTGATCTAAGACTTTCGATTAATCTCTTTGCTAAATATAAGTTTGATGAGGTGACAAGAACAAGCCATAATGATGATAATCTAGGGGTTAAAACAGGTACTGAAATAAACCATCTCTTTAACCCCCTAACTTCAGAAAATATTTTCATCATCTCTTTGTAGCTTAATTTATCAGGGCCTCCTATTTCAAAAATGGTGTTTTTTGTAATATCAACACTGATAAGCTCATCAAGATAATAAAGAACATCTGATATTCCAATTGGTTGACATTTAGAATTTATCCAACGAGGAGCTATCATAACAGGAAGCTTCTCAACTAGATCTCTCATTAATTCAAAAGAAGCACTTCCTGAACCAATAATAATACCCGCTTGTAAATTAACAACAGGAATCAGTCCTCCAGATAATATTTCACCTACTTGACTTCTAGATTTCATATGCTCTGATTTAGGGTTTTTACCCGATAACCCACTTAAATAAACAATCTTTTTACATTGAGTCTTTGAGACTCTATCAACAAAGTTTTCAGCTGACTTTGCTTCCAAATCAAAGAATTTGTTATTCTTGCTAGACAGAGAATGAACAAAATAATAAGCACAATCAATATCATCTGGAATGATATTTAAGCTTATTCTCTGCAATAAATCCCCCTCTATTACTTCAATCTTATCTTGTAAATGTGAAGGAACTTTTAATCGATTAAGATTCCTAACAAACGCAATAACTTTAATTCCTTTTTCAGCTAATCTATAGGTTAATCTAACACCTACATATCCATTTGCTCCAACGATTAATACTTTTTTCATCATAATGCTTTTTTTTAATCTTCTTGCTTGGTCTAGACATCCAAATCTTAATTAATTATAGAACACCTAATCATAAATGACATTGACATATACCTTTAACTTTAAGAAGTAAATAAAAAAAGTAAAGTAGAATATAACCCACAGATCACAAAGAAATTACATCTCTTATTCAATGATTTTCAAAGCTTTTTAATTTAATTAGTGTTTAAATTGCTTGAATTCTAGGTATGACCTTCAGTTTCTTTTGAAGAATTCATCCATTTACTATAGAAATTAAATTATAAAGCTGGAATTCAAAAATAGTCTCAGTAAGTATAGTATCAGACAGTTAAATTATTTTGACTTAAGTTTTTCTATATAATCATCATAAAGGCCGTTATAGAATAAAAGCTCAGGATCATTTTCAACTTTTACAGCTTTAAATTCTTCCCAATTAGGATAACATCTTTGAAATTGCTCTTTGGTTGCAAAATGCTGATATGGAAGATAAAAACTTCCATTATGCTTCAGAATATAATCAAAAACTTCTTGTACCCAAATTTTTGTTTTATGCATTTCTTTAGGAGATAAAGACTGTCTAAAAAACAAAACTACAGCAAAACGATCATTATTTGGTGCATAAGCTAAACCACGATCGGGTTGCTTTTTTACATATCTAATTGTCGCATTTAATAACTTTACATCATTCTTCTGAAGGGTCTTTCCTAAATAATTTACAAATGGAACAAGCTCTTCCTCTGTCACAAAAAACTCTTGAAGCCAATCACCGCTCCCTCGCTTTTTCTCAAAATGAAATTCTGTTGGAGGTGACATCACTTCATTTCTTGATGTGATTTTTTCTTTCAATATTTTCAATTTTGCAATCTTCCATAAAGGACGTTTTAAAATAGGGAAATTTCGCTCTAACCAAAAACCAACCTTGATCATTCTTTCTAAACCATGATCAACAGAAAGATCAGAAACAACAGATTTATCATCAAGCTTTTTATAATCTGTGACAATGCCATCTTTAAAAAAACTCTTTGGATCAAGTGATAATCGATAGCGATGCATTAAAATCTCATCTTGAGCTTGAACCTTATCCTTGAAATACTTCACGTAATCCTTAATAGCTATTTCATGAGAAACTTCTCGTAATGTATGATTTTCAATCAAACGAATCTTTGCCTCTACAATAACTCCAAAACATCCATACCCACCGATCACATAATTAAACAGAGGATTATTCTTTGAAAGCTTCTTCAACTCTCCATTTGCATCTATAATTGTAATCTCTTCAACTGTATTTACTATTGATCCTTTTTTAAAATCCCACCCATGACAATTTACAGATAAAGAACCACCCACGCTAAAAATATTTGATCCTTGCATGACCTGAAGCGCTAAAGATTTGGAATTAATGAACTCATGAATATCCTTCCATAAAGCACCTGCTTGAACACTCAATAGATCTTTATTTAAATTCATTGCTTTAAGCTCTTTTAAGTTTATAAGAATTGAATTTGAAAATTGATACTGTTTACCCTGACTAAAACCCGCCCCAATAACACAGACTTTCTTCTGCTTTTTCTTTGCATCTTTAATAATCGCTTGAACTTCTGAAACTGATTTTGGATATAAGATAGTCATTTGCGTTGAATAACAGTCTCCATAAGACTTCACCTCAAAAGTATTGCCTGCAAAGGCAATACCACATAAAGAAAAGCAAAAAAGTAATAATTTTAATTTTTTCATTTTAAAAAGCCTACTATTAATTTGATTGGATAATTTAACACAATCGCAAATTTACTTCAATTATTTAAAAGATTACTATAATACATTACTAATAAGGACTAAGAATTATTTTTTAAAAAAGTAAAATCAACTGCAGATTTACAAAAGGTTTCTTTAACAAAAAACAAAGCTGTCAAAAATCCTATCGCTGCGATGGCTATCAATATGTAGAAGGTATGAGTATAGTGAATTAATGATGATGTTGATCCACTTGATAAATGATCAAGAACCAAACCTATTACAGGAGCATTTATTGCTGAGACTGACATAATGACAGCATTTGTCAAACCAAAGCCTACGGCGATAAACTGTGGTTTATATTGCTCTGCTGTAATTGCAAATCCAATACTAATTCCACTTGCCCCTAAACCTAATAAGAAAAATCCTAATTGTAATAATATTTTAGTCTCTAAAAAAATAATCATGCAAATAGCAAACAACGTTACTAAACTTGTACTATATAAAACACTTTTTCTTCGCTCATAATAATCAGAGATTATCCCCACTAAAGGGCAGCCAATTGCATATCCTATCCAAGAAATTGTTAAAATATTAGAAGCAGATTGCAATGATAAACCTTTTAAGGTTAAAAATATTCTACCCTCATTTTCTGATAGGTATTCAATAGAAAAATAAATTCCAGTTGATGCAATTGCTATTATCCATGGCTGAGTTCTAAAGAAAAGCTTTTTAAGAGACGCTAAAATTTTCTCAGGCTTTTCAAGAACAATATATTTTCCAGAGCAATGTTGATTGTTTTCAACAAAGGCTAAGACTAAAATAGCAATAGCAATCCCTATTATTCCTAATATAAAGAATATAATCTGCCAGGTAACATTTGATGATCTTGAAAGGCCTTCTAATGGCCCTGCTGCTATCATAGGCCCTAAGGTTCCAATAAACTGAGATAAACCTATAAAAAGAGCGCTATAGCGATGTGGCATCCAATCTGTTACAGACATTAATAAGCAGATAAACCCAAATGATGCTCCTAATCCCATCAGCATTCTACAGGTAAGAGCCCAAATAAATCCCTGTGAATATGAAAAGCTAAAAGCTGCAGATCCGCAAATAAGGGCCGCTACAAATAAAGTCCTTTTTAAACCAAAATTTTCAACGATAATACCAACAGGAATTTGCATAACACCATAAATAATTAAAAATACAGTCGTACTAATTAAAGAAAATTGCACAGAATTTAAATGTAAATCTTGCATCAAGCTATATTGAAAGGTTCCAATGACAGTCCTTAAAAGAAACTCGTACATGAAAAATAAAGCACATACAAACCAAACAATAAAGCCTTTAATTTTAAATTGATTTTCAATCATATGTTAACTTAACCAATATAACTATCAGGTTGCTTTTTATCCCACTCTTCAATGACAGTCTCTGCTTTATCATAATCTAAGAACGAGGCAAGTTTAAAAATAGGAAGCCCCTCATGAATTAAAGGTGCTGTATTAAGTCCTACGACAATCCCTTTTTGCTTTGCTTTAATATATTCAGAAACATCTGCTCCAAATGGATCTGTGATTGTTCCTATTCTTTCACCTACTTCTATTATTTGCCCTAAAGATACATCTGTTTTTAAAATGCCTCCTTTATGAGCAACTATCCAATCTTCATCTCTAGAAAAGATCGGAGTAATTTCTTGAACAGGTTCTTTAACTAACATATCAAGAGCCCTCATCATATTTCTTACCCCATCAACCCCTAACTCAATGACATTTTCATCAAATCGCATAGCCTCTCCTGCTTGATAAACTAATAATGGAATATGCAACTCATCTGTTGTTTGCCTTAATTTATTTGTTTTATTTGGAATATTTGTAATCACAGGAGTTCTAAAAAGTTTTGCTAGTTGTCTATCTCTTTTATAATCTGAATTACAATATACTTGAGGAAGAATATTATGATTCATCCCCCCTGTTTGAAGCTCAATACAATAATCTGCTTTTTTAAAAATCTCTTCTGTCACAATTTTAGCAATTCTTTCACCATAAGATCCCTTCTCATCTCCTGGAAAACATTTGGTTAAATCTTCCCCCGTCGGTAAAGTTACTGGATAATGCGTTAGCCCAAATACATTCATGACAGGAATTGCTATTATTGTTCCAGAAAGCTCTGATGCATTAATGTTGACAACCAACCTATTTGCAATTTCTAAGCCATTTAACTCAGTTCCTTTTAAGCCAGAATAAACAACTAAAATTGGTCCTTTCTTTTTTCCGTGTATCACTTTAATTGGCATAAACAATGGAGAACATGAATACCTTTCTGGTAATGGCATAGCTAGATTTACTTCTTCACCTGGATGAATATTCGTTCCACAAATCGATAACTTTGAATTTTTTTTCGTCGATTCCATATTAAAAAACCTTTACTTTTTGGTTTTTAGAATGACTTATCTTACGCCAATGCATTAAATTTTTCAACTTTTTAGACTTATTATCTTTGAAATAATCTATTTAATTCATTAAATGACTTTCAAGCATCCAGATGGCTTTTTCATGAAAGGTTAATCGTTGAATTAAAAGATCGACAGATACTTCATCACCTAAATCTTGAAATCTCTTAAGTAATTTATATCCTAAAGTAGAAACTGATTGATGAGCAGCAACAAGCTCTTCAAGCATCTGATTTGCGCTTAATTTTTTCTTGGAAGTTTTAATTTTACTTCTTTTATCTAGTGTGGAAAACGAAGCATCTAAATAAGCACCTTTAATGATTGCTCTTTCTGCTATCTCATCGATGGCCTCTGCAAGCTCTGTATATTGCTTTTCAAAAAGCAAATGTAGAGAAATGAATGTCTTTCCTTTTACATTCCAATGAAAGTTTTGCGTCTTTAAATACAAAGCATATGTGTTTGCTAAAAAATCATATAAAAGCTCAGATATTTCATTTGATGTTTTTTTAGATACTTTCTTAACTACCATAAATATCCTTATTAAAATGACTTTGCAAGCTTTAGAACAACTTCATTAAATGTATAGTTGCTACCGAATTGTCCTTCATATCCTAAAGAAAATACCACGTTTCTCTTCTTTCCTATTTTGGTAAACATAGTTACATTTACAGCTCCTAAATTCTGAGGTTCAGAAAATGATGTTAGAGTGATAAATTGAGGCGTGCCTACAATAGCAGTTCTAACTTTTCCTGTTCCATACGGAGTTCTATTTATATAACTCACACTTTCTTTAAGACCAAATGATGCTTTTTGTCTCTCTACTTGTTGGAAGAAACGAACTCCTACTTCTGTTTGAAGCATTGAAGATGTTTGAGCTTTTTGTTCCATATTTAATCCACCAGGACCTGTTTCTTTATAGCTATCTTCCCAGTTAATAACCCAATCAACAGCTACAAAAGGCTCTAATCCTCTCCATGGTTTTAATGCCATGTAACCTACTTCTAAATGAGGATCAATCTGCCAACCATTAATCGTAGCTTTTGCTGTTGTGTCAACATTGGCAATAGAAGTATTTCTTTCATTATAGTTTTGGTGAAAAGCCCCCCAAAAGGCACCTTGAACATATAATCGATCATAAGTTGATCCACCATATACCGTTGCAATATAATAGGGAATATTAGACTTACCCATATTCTCATTTTGATAAATCTGAGAGTGTGCATATCCAATTGCCGCTCCCACAATTGCATTTGGAATACAATCATAATCAACACCCAATAAAACACCCTCGGAGTTGAAATCAAAAGCAACATTTTGACTTTCCGCACCTTGATTAGCAAAATCTAAAAAACCACTTATCCATACAGAAAAACCTTTATTTGGTTTTTCATACTGAGAGCACTCCGCACATTTATCTGAAACTAAATACTTATCATCCTGATCAAAAAGCCCTGCCATGTCAGATGATTCTTGTGACTCCATAAATCTTTGATTTCTTAAGTAATTATTTACAATATGACTAAAAGAAAACATCGTCTCTTGAGTAACAAATGTACCAGAGAAATTACGAGCAGGAGATGCTGAATTTAAAGCATTAAATAAAGCTGTTCCTGAAAGATTTGCTAATAACGCATAATCTGAAAGTGATGTAGCATTTTCATTTAAATAATTTGCAAACCTTAAAACATTTCCAGTTAATCCAGTCGTGCTAATTGTTGATGATCCGCTGCCTTGAGACCAGTTTAAAAAAACTGAAGTACTATCGTAAGTTAAATTAAAAGTAAACCCAGATAACCCACCAGTTATAGCATCAAACTCTCCTGTTCTTGTTCCTGCCGTAATGATTTCATGTGTGCCGGTTGAAGTGTAAGAGCCTGCATTTTGTGTTAAATTTAAAGTTCCTGCAATTGTTGCTGCATTTGTAACATCAATTAAAGATGTAGAAGATGGACCAAACTCTATATTTGTTGTTGAACCTGCGTTTAATGTTAAAGCATCAACTGAAAGTGTTCCAATAGAATTTCCAGGAGTTACAGAGCCACCACTTACAATTAATAACGTTCCACCAATGGTTCCTGTTCCACTTACATCTGTTCCTGTTGTAGTTGTTACATTTCCAGGATAAACCCCATTTACAACACAATCACCTGCATTAAGCGTCAACACTCCTGAAATCGTATTTGTGCCAGTTAAAGAAAGGGTTCCTGCACCTGATTTTGTTATATTGCTTCCTACCCCACTAATTACACCTGATAAAGTTCCTGTGCCAGAAGACACATCTACAGTTCCTGTTCCTGTTATTGCTACATTATTGGAAGCACTTATTCCAGAACCTAACGCAAGTGTCGTACCTGTTGCCATTGCTAAAGCACTTGTTCCGAGACCTGCATTGTTACTTAAAGTAATTTGACCTGCTGATAACGTTGTATTTGTATCGTATGTATTCGTATTGGATAAAGTAAGTGTTGATGATCCTTGTTTTATTAAAGATCCACCCGCCCCTTGAATGACGCCTGCTGCTTCTGTATTACTTGCTGTGTTTGTAGTTAGAGTTTGATTTCCTAAATTAACTACAGTTGATGCTGCAGTTGTTAATGCTCCAATTGAAACACCTGAACTTCCATTAATATCAAATATTGATGATCCATTTACTGTTACATTTCCAGTAGAAGCAAGTGATCCTGTAACTGCTAGAGTCCCTGTAGAAACTGTTGTTCCCCCATTATAGGTATTTACACCTCCCAATGAAAGCGTTCCTGCGCCAGTTTTTGTAAGAGAGCCACCCCCTCCGCTAACTACCCCAGACAAAGTTCCTGTTCCTGTTGTCACATCTACAGTGCCTGCCCCTGTTATTGCTACAGTATTAGAAGCACTTATTCCAGAACCTAAAGCAAGAGTTGTACCTGTTGCCATTGCCAAAGCACTTGTTCCGAGACCTGCATTGTTACTTAAAGTAATCTGCCCTGCTGATAAAGTTGTATTTAAATCGTATGTATTAACTCCGCTTAACGCAAGAGTTCCTGCCCCTGTTTTTGTAAGAGAGCCTCCACCTCCACTAACTATACCTGATAAAGTTCCTGTGCCAGAAGACACATCTACAGTTCCTGTTCCTGTTATTGCTACATTATTAGAAGGACTAATTCCAGAGTTTAGAGCAAGTGTGGTTGTATTAGACATCTGTAAAGCACTTGTTCCGAGACCTGCATTATTTGCTAATGTAATTTGACCTGCTTGTAATCTTGTAAAGGTATCATAGGTATTAGTTCCTGAAAGAGTAAGTGTGGATGATCCTTGTTTATTTAATGAGCCACCAGCTCCTTGAACAACACCTGCAATTTCTGCATCTGTTGAAGAACTAGTCACTAGAGTTATAGCTCCTAAGTTAATAAACGTACCCGAAGCAGAGTTTAATGTTCCGATTGTAAAACCGCCACTATTACTAACGTTAAAAGTAGACGTTCCATTAACAGTTACATCACCTGTTGATGCAAGTTGCCCTGCAACATTTAATACACCTGCTGAAATAGTTGTTCCACCTGTGTATGAACTTACAGCATTTAGAGTAAGTGTCCCTGCACCTGTTTTATCTACAGCTGAATTCACCCCACTTATACTACTTGTGATTGTCCCTGTCCCAGTATCAACATTCAAAGTTGCAGTCGCTGCACCATCAATAGAGATTTGGTTTACAATACTTACGCTTGATCTTAAGGCAAGGGTTGCCCCGTCTGAAATACTAATTGGTCGATTTCCGACTGCTGTATTTGATCCAAGCGTTAACTGTCCAGCGGTGACACTTGCCAATCCTAAAAATCCAACTCCATCACCTAACAAGACCATTTCTCCAGACCCACTCTTTACAAAATTACTTGTATTAGACGAAGCAAAATCTAAAGTCAGAGTTGTTGTTCCTGTTCCAGTAAAAGTAGATGTTATTGCAGGATCAATAGTCATAGTAAAGGCGCCTACCTCAAAAAATGAAATACCATCGCCATTATTTGTACAATTGATTGTATAACCAGCTGTAAGACTAATATCAGCATTTAAATTCACTCTAAAAGGTGCTGCAAGATTAAACTCTATTGTATCAGCACCTGTAGCAACAGCTGCTGCAGCCCTAAATGAACCTGCTCCAGCATTACCTGGAGATGTAACTGTAAATATCGCTGCAGATACTGGAATCATCGCTATATATAGAAAAAGAATTATATATTTTTTCATAACCACCCTTTAGATATAAAGTCTTTTTTATAACACAAAGACAATTTATCATCGAGGTAAATATTAGCAAGATAGTATAACTAAAATAACTACTTATTTTCAGTCATCTTTAATAGGTTTTCAAAACTTATATCAGATAAAGATTCAAGTTTAGTATCGGCTAATGAAAGATCGTGTGCTTTAGTTGCTATGCTTGGGATTGCAATCACTACGCAGCCTGCTTTTTTAGCAGCTTCAACACCTGTGCTACTATCTTCAATAACTAGACACTCTTGAGGTAAAACGCCTAGCTTTTCAGCAACATGTAAATAAATATATGGCTTAGGTTTGTTTACACCCGTTGGATCTTTGATATGTTTTAAATCAGCCATTCCAGAAATGATCACATCGAAATGATCTTCTAAATTATGCCTTCTTAGATTTTTTAAAACATGCTCTTTAGGCCCTGCAGAGGCAACAGCGAACTTTAAGTGAGTATGACTTACTCTTAATTCTTTTAAAAAAGCAACCGTAGGCTCTACTACTGGAAAATTCTCTTCAGCTATCTTTCGGCTAATCACATCAAGATCACCCAAGAGTTCCTTTTTACACTCTCTTCCCAAAAGATCACAAAAGAAGTTTAAAACTTTATCCACTATGTCTGGGTTTCCAACAAGTTTATGCTCATTCATAAACGCCCAAAACTCTTCTTGGGATAAATCATAACCTTGCTTCTTCATAGCATATTGAGACATGAGGTAGTAACTAATTCCATTATCAATTAAAGTGCCATCACAATCAAAAACCACCGCTTTGATCTTGTGTTTCACTTCATCTTTTTCTATAGAAAAAAGATTTATAAAAATAAAACTGAATATAAAAATAATTCGAAAAAACATAAAACTAACCATATCTGTAATTTAGAACCTTTTAGTATACAACATTAATGATTTAATTTCCATCAGTTATCATATTTCCCAAACTCTTTAGCAAAGGATTTATAGCCTCTATTGATAGCCGACGATCTTCCTCACTTAATTGATTGAGATCATTTCTTGCTGCATCAACTAATTTTTTTATACTGTTTGAAATTTTATTTGCTAAAGGAGTATCTACCTTAGAAACTGCTGTGTTTATTTCCTGAACTGCTTGACCAAGATGAACTAAAGCAGAATCTCTAAATTCATGACTTTCGGTAGCTTCATTCCAACGATTCCACTTCACAGCATGAGGTTCATAATAATTAATGATAAACTGCAAAATTTCTAACGTAGCATCTAACACCAAGTTATTTGTCTTTTCTTCAGGAAATTTATAAGTGGATAACTTGTTTAGAGACTCTAGTTGTTTTGAAAAGCTTTCTAAATCATTTAGAAGAACAGGTTTTTTAGAATCAACCTCTTTTAGTATGCTTGCAAGTGTCCTCCAATGAGAAAACGGAAATAGCTCTTTAAAAACCTTATGTAAAAGATGATTTGAGTCATCAAAGCAATCCTTAAATCCTATAGCAAAAAAACCTACTAACTTTTGATACTGCTTATCAAAGTCTTGAAGAAGCTTCCTATTGTCCCGAGCAAATTCTGTTACCAATCTTTCTATTTTATACCTTTTTTCTGAAAGATCATGCTTTTCAAGAAGGGTTTGAAGCTCTGGATATGTGTCACTACAAGCAGTCACCTTAACTTGCTCAAGCTTCACAGTGTCGAGCTTTCCTTTTTGAGCTTTTAAAACAGGAGTGCGAGTTAACCAATCGTGCGTTCCACTTCCATTATCATGATGAAACTTAACTAACGCCTGATTCTTCTTATCTGGATAACTTCCTCCAACCCAATACCACCATATAGCTTCAGGTCCTTCAAAGCAGTTTTGAATGTAATCCATTTCCATTTCTTTGATTGGTATAATTTGAGCATTTAATGCAGTTTTAAAGTTAAGATTTAATACAAATTTATTCCTGGTAGAGATTTCATATTCGATTAGAAATGATCCTAAGCCTTTTGATGCTGCTATACGAAACTGCTCTGGAATGACCTTTTGAATAAACTCTGGTACAGGAAGAGCTGGTAAGCCTTTATCATTTTTAGGAAAAATAAACCATGGCATTTCTAATTGACCTGCTTTATCAACTTCATTTTGATAATTTCTAGAAAAAGAATTAGAGCGTCTTGTTAGATAACGATTTTTTGATGCCTTTACTCTACGAGTAACCTCTGTCTTATAATTACTTATCGCAACTTGAGTATGAGCAGGCTGTTCACGAATATCAAAAACACTTCCATGTGATTCATAAACTCTATCTTTTCCACCTTTGAACCAATTTGTGCCTTTTGGAGTAGTTGTGATTTTTAATTCATTATTGAAGAATGCTTTCATCTCAGGACCTTTATAATCACTTTTATGTAATTCATGAGCTGAACAATTTATTTCTTTTTGACGCTCTTCTTCAATGTCTTTAAGCTTCTTTATAAGACCATCCATTAATGCTTTCGATACCTTTTGGTACTCCTCAATGACTAAAACTTGATTTGTAGCGGTATTAAGATCTAAAATTGAATGCTGCAGTTTTCTTCCCTCCTCTAATAAGTCTTTCATATTTTTTATATCCGCACTGCATATTTTTGAAAGAGGTGGGGCCTTTATAGATGGAAATTGACGAATGGTAAGATAAATAACCCCTAGTGTTCCCATAGTAAAAAGAGAAGGATTTGGTATTGAAGAGGTCGAACCGAGATTATAACACTCAAACACTTTTTGAATACTGAATTCATAATCTCCAGCTCGTACTGTAAAAGGTATCTCACTGCCATTAAATGCTGTTTGCTTTGAAATACTTCCAGCATGCTTCTTTAAATCTCTTATACGTTTTTTATACATTTCCTTATCAACCGGCTCTTCATTTTCGAAGATATAAAAAGAACCCATGATCTCAGTATAAGCATTACTTCTTTGTAAATTCTCAACTGCCTCAAAAATCTTTTCTAAATTTTGAGTAACAAAACTAAATTGTGTAGATACTTTCTGATTTAATCCCTCAAGCTCAGCTTTTATTTTCTTAAACTGCCAAGTATGATGTTGAAGCGTTGAAAACACCACAGAAAATCCTTCCTTACATTCTATTAAAATATCAGCTGCTTTTTCATTAATCTTGCTTAATTGTTTTTCTAAAACTTTTAATTGCTCAAAAATGGCATGAAGTTGCTTTTGTAAAGGATCTTCTCCTGGTTTCTTTTTCTTTTTCTTGAATCCTTTAATTAATGATCCGATACAATTTACTATCGCAAGTGTTGCAGAAAAGGGATCAGTCACAGCTTTCCCATACCCAAGTAACCCCCCAATCTCTGTTGCCATAGAAACCGATGTATTTGCGACAAGAGATATATTATTTGCAATAGCAGAATCTCCAAAACTTGAAACAATTCCTGCAAGATTTGAAACATCTTTATGAACCCTTCTGCATACCTCATCATAGCTTTGTTTTTCAATAGGCAAGCTTTCTTTAGAACCACCAGTATTTTCAACTTCTTGTTGTAATTCCTCTAGTTGTGGATTGTTCCCTGTTACCTGCTGAACCCACTCTTGTAAGAACCCTCCATTTAATTGAATCAGCTCTTCAGTTGACCTATGTAATGTATTTATTGCACATTCAATATGTGTAGTGCTTAGTTGACTTACTTGAGATGCATCAATAGATGGACTTGATCTTTCAGCCTTTGCAGAACCCATCGCTGCTATAGCAGCTGAAGAACCTCCAATTACAGGAAGGGCTATCTTTTTAGCTTTTCGTCCTACCCTAAGCACTGGAAATTTGTGCTTCTTAGTTAAAGATAAAAGTTCTTCATAGGATTTTAAGTAAAAAGGGTGCTTCCCTAAATTTTCAAAACCTCTTCGCTGTAAAATATTAAATAATTGTTGATTTGCTGGTAAAAATTGTATAAACAAATTCTCTTTGCCATTTACTTCCATAAATTCATTGATCGATCTAAAAGCCTTACGTAAAACTTGATTATGAGGGCTTCCCTTTCCCTGACTTAAATAATTCACAAATATCAATGATGCTTTTTGATCACCTTCTATGGTTACTTTTTCTATATATCCAACCTTTCCTAATTTTTGTTTTGTTAGCACTGCTGTATCTGCATCAAATTTAATACCATCAACCACTGGAAGACTCGATGTAGTAACAGAAGCCGTAGTTTTTTTAGGAACATGCCTTAATCCTTTAATATATTTTAACGCACTCTTACCCACCTTTAAGACTATTCCACCAACAGCTGCAGTTATAACTACAATTCCTATTTTTTTAGCACTTTCTACAGCATATCTTGTGTCTTCTGGAAAAATACCATAATCCAACCAATAGCTTAATGCTAGATTTTCCTCGCCATCTTCTATTTTCTTTAATAACTCTTTAGGCTCAATCCTATCACTCACCCATTGAATCCCTCTTGCTCCAGCTTCACAAGTGCGCATGGCAGAATCTGAACTTGTACATGCTGTATTGACAACAACCCCTAATGCATTATCAATTACATACTCAATTGATCTAATAGGCCAAGCCAAAGCATTAACACCATTAAATTCTGATTCAATTTGTTGACGTCTATTTAAGCTACTTGAACCATCCATACTCTCTCCCTAAATTTGTGAAATCTTAATAATAAAAACAGGCTATCACCTTAACTGATTTTAAACAAGGGAGTTAGGTTAAGTTTATTTATCTAACTATTTTTTACAACTGTTCGAAAAGTAATTGAAATGCGTTGATTTTTGACATTTGTTACACCATGAAAGTATGGTTTACTTCTTAATGGTCCTTGAAGACAAAATATTGTTCCTGTTTCTTCCAAAAGATTTAAAACAGGTTGTAGATTTAAAGGTGGCACACCCTCATCTTCATACTTAACAAAATAAAGATGCCCTGTTGGATCTGGCTCAATCACAACTCCATAAACTTTTTCTCCGAAGTAAAAATTACAATCTTTATAACGATCATTTTGACCTACGTCAATGTGAGGTTCTAAATGAAATTCCTTACCATAATAAGAGAGGATTATGTTTGTGAACTCAACAGGATCATCACCTAAAGCCTTGCAAATACTTGCACCAAGCTCTTGTAAAAAAGCAGGTGGTTTGTTATAGGAAAAATCACCTTGTTCCATCTTGAAGAAACTGAATCCATACTCACGAGTACTTCTGCGTGTGCGAGTATCATCTTGAAAACTTACCTCTTTGTTTAATTCTTGATGAATAGCATCTTTATACTTTGAAAGTATCTCATTTGATAACTTTCCAACAGGAATATCTAAAGAGAATAAAGATGTAAGAGTAAATAAATAAAAAAATAAAAATCTAAACACAGCATTTCCCGTAAATTAAACAAACTAAAGAAGAAACCTATCAAACTTTAAAAATTTTGTCTATTTAAAAATCTTCTTGTGTTTCATCTGAGATTGATAATTCTTCACCTTTTTTAATATCACATATTGCGATGTTAGCTTCCTTTTCAAAATCTGGAATTAGGTTTGGATTTTTAGAGCGATTCACATGTCTTTCTGGATCTGGATAATAATATATAGACCCATTTCTTCTATGGCAAAAATTCAATTGCTCATATTGTGAAAGCTTTTTGAATTCTTCCTCTGATAATATAGACAAATTCCATTTAATAACTATTTCACCTTTTGCAAAATTTCTCTTTGCAAAGGCACCGAGATTATCTTCAAATTGGCAAATCTCTGATTTCTTTAATTCAACATCATTGTAGTCCATGAAGCACTCATAATTCATTGCACTACAGATTACCACAGAAAGAAAAAAACTGTCTAGAATTTAAGCTCAAGATTAATATAAGGCCCAGCTAAAGCAAAGTTACTTAAGTTTCTTTGAAAGGTTCTTGCGTAAACACCAACTGTTGTATCTGCAATGCTATTTAAAGGAACTTCACTTCCCATATCCACAGATTGTATCACATCTAAATAGATTTCTGCTTTATACCCAGCTTCAATACAACTCGAAAAACGATTATTTAAATCTTTTAACAAGCTCAAACCCAGAGCCCCTTTAAATGCAGGTACTAGATGTGTTTGAGTTGATACGCTTGTTGTTTGCGTATTCGGGGGATTGATCCCTAAACCTGGAAGTAAAGGACTTATCGATCTATAGGTAGTATTGTTGTTAATAGAACCTATTAAAAGAGTCCCTATACCCTCACCTGTTAAGTTAAAGTCCTTAACAATATTGTAAATAAAATGCATCCCACCTTGCGGACCCACTCCAGAAAATCTAGAGGGTACAGTGATTGAACGAGAAATTGATTGAGCGGTGTTAGAATATGAAGAAATCAACGTCTGATTGAGAAATGTATAACTTAAACCCGCAAACATATTTGTGCATAATCTATTCCCATAGTTTACAAGCATTCCGTAATCTACATGAATCTCTGTAAAATGAAAATGAACAGTACCTTTTGCAGAAGTATAAGGAGAAGCATCAGGGCCAATCGTAAAAAAGGGCCCTAACATATCTTGAGTTGGCACAGAAACCGAATTAGAATATTTAGTACAAAACCTTTCCCAATTTAAACTTAGCATTGTGTTTAGACTATGAAATACTCTTGCTAAACCAAAGTCAAACCCAAATTTATAATCTGTCTTGATATCATGTATAACCCAATTAGGCGTTGGCACAGGAAGTGGTAAAGCTTCTGCAGCATAATGCATATTAGTCGTAGTTGGTTGTAAAATGAGCGCCTTAAACGAAACATCTATCGTGTAATCTGGATCAGCTAAAAATACACTCACCGGAAGATCATCAGGTATTCGATTCTCATAAGCAATAGATTCCCTTAACTCTTTCTTAGTATGTCCAAATATATTTCCTACAGAAAACAAAAGTAGACAGACTATAAGATTATTATGCTTTATCATTTTTCCCTTAACAACCGGATATAAAATGACATTAATGCACCAAGAAATACCAGTCAAATCTTATTTTTAAACTAGGTTTTTTTACCTCTTACAGCTACTCGAGTAATCCTAAATAAAACATAGATCGAGCTGTCTTCATTTATGGCATCAGGTGATAAAGAAATATCAATTTGTTAATCTAAAAATGGGTCTATAAGATCAGGAATACTTTCCCAATGAATTTTTTCGGCATAAATTTCGTATTCAAAATATCCTGATAAAACTTGGTTATAACGAGAATTACTTTGCCATGATCCTATGAGAACAATTTTATTGTTAATTACATAAAAATCATCTGGAAGAGTACATTTTATAAAGATTTTTAATCATTTCAACAATAAAAAAGTTTTTAATCAAAAGGGTCAAACAAATCTGGCATATTTTCCCAAGAGACATTTTCAGCATATATTTCATAACTAAAATAGTTTGAAGGGAGTTGTTTTTTTGGAGGGAAGTCAATCCACTCACCTTTAAGGATCACTTTATTTTTTTTGATTTCAAAATCTATAATGCCTCCGCAGTCATGTATTTGAAAAATAGGATAATTTATCTCTCCACCATATAAAAGAATCTTGCTAACATTCGTAATATACAATTTTCCTCGTATACAGTTTAGATGATCTAAATCTAAAGTTTCATCAATGTAATCAGGATCAAGACTATTACTTGACATCGAAATAATTAAGTCATGCTTTTCATTTTCTATATTAATTATAGATCCATCATGAAAATAATCTTCATATTTTTTTATATTCATTTTAACCACCAAGCAAGTTTAGGGGAATATAAATGTGAGGCTGGATCATGTTTATGTATCGGATTTCTATTAACATCTAAATAATAATCATTTTTATTTATAGAAAAAGGATTCCTTCTATGCATGTGATCATGGGCTTTATGCCCAGTTTTACCTGGAATTCCTCGATCATATTCAAGCATTTCACCTGTTTTTAGATTAACAAAAGAACGTCTGTTACAATTTTCATGCTTAGCTCTTGAATCTGTTGTTTCTTTCCATAGTTTACTATTCTCTAATTCTTGGATATCAGCAGGAAGAGTATGATCTATTAAACCTTTTTTAATACCTCGTTCCATCCAAGCCTTAAAAATATCATCTTCCTTCTTAAAAGTTGTATTTTTCAAAAGATCATGAAGCAAGATGATTTCAGTATTCCATTTTGGTAGTTCAGGCATTTTGATCTTTGTATTGATGATATGAGGATCAAATTCATCTATTTTAATATCATCTAAAGGTTCTGCTTGTGTGATAGTTTCAACCCTCTTTAATTCTTCTTTGTATCTTCGCACTTCTTGTAATTTTTGTCTAAATTCTTCTTTATCGCGCTGGTACATCTCATACAGTTCTTGATCTCGTTTTTGCAACATTTCTCGATAACGTTTTTCATTACTATAGGCTTGATATTTATCATATCCATATTTAGTAAGAAGAATACCTCCTGCTATAATACTTAAGGGAGCTGCCCATCCTGCGGCAGAAGAATAAAAGATAAGAGACCAACCAAATTTACCATCAGGATCAAAATATGAAAGAGGGTTATTCAAGCAATACTCATATGGATCTGAGGTTTGCATAAGAGGATCTGGAGATGCCCATTTCATAAGTTCTGGACAATAATATCTTTCTCCAAAATAAATAAGACCGGTTTCCTTATCATAATGTTTTCCTGAAAATATCCATGGAATAATGACATCTTTATGAATGCCCCTACCAAACGGATCAATATCATTAAATTCAATTTCTTCATAAGTCTCAATGTCAATAAGTTTTGCGATATTTCCTACGAAATCATAAATAGGTGCATAAATAACATCACCCACCTCAATAGCAACAGATCTAAAAGTGTTTTTATTTATAAAAAGACCAGGAATGCGAAGAGTTTTGATCTGATTGTTTTCACCACAAACTCCGATAATATTATCTCCTAGATACATGTACGTTTCAATTTCATCCTCTTTAATTTTAGCAACTCGTCTTCCATTTTTATCATATTCATATCCAACACGAAAATCCCTGGAAAAAGCTCCTATTAAACGATGAAAGTCATCATACTCAAAAAAAATATCATCCTTCTGAATAAGATCACCCACACAATCATACTTATAATAGCAACTTCTTGCAGGAGTAATAAGATGCCCCTCCTGGGTGTATTTGTAAGTTTTTGTCCTATCGTCAATTGTATGTGAAACAATATGACCAACATCATCTTGATCAATTTTCTCAATATGATAAGGACTTTCCACACTATTATCCTCATAGTATATAATCTCTCCTAACCCACCAATCATTCGCTCCTTTAAGAGCTTTCCATTTTTATTATAAAAGTAATTGTGAGAATAAAGAACTTCTCCTTCCTTACTTAATCTCTCTACTGACTGAATTAGATTATTCTCAATATTGTAACGGATAGAACCTTTCTCTTCTAAAGGCAGTAAGAAGGCTTCTCCAAATAACACAAAAGGTAATATAACAAATGAATATACTAGAATTTGCATAATTTATTTCCTTGCTGACCAAACATAAGAAAACATTATTTTTTCGTAAAGAAATAACTCACAAAACTATAAGAAGAAAACAAAAATCTATTAATCTAAATAGACTTTGCTACAACTCGAGTGGCGCTATATGAAACATAGATCGTGCCATCTTCATTCATAGCTTCGGGTGATAAAGAAATATATGCATCGATAACTTCAGAAAAAAAACTTCTTTCTAACTCTTTGGGTATAAGAGGAGGGTATGTACCCATCATCCATGCAACTAAATCTTCTTTGTCAATAAAAGGATCCACCGTCAAAAGATTTTCAACGCTTAAAATCTCATAATTAGTTTCAGAAAGAAGCTTCTTAGATTGATCACAATTTAAAAAGATTCGCGGTTCATAATCTTTCCAATATGAAGACCACTTCGGACCTTGACAAACCGATTTCACAGCAGCGCTCCAGTTAGACTCTTTATTTGCAGGAACCAAAATCAAAAGCTTTCCCCCAGGTTTGAGTATTGAATGCATTTTTTCCATAGCTTTTTTGTGCTCAAAACAATGTTGCATAACACATAATGTCATCACAATATCAAATGATCCCTGAACTTTAGGCTCAATTAAACTCCCAATCCCAAACTTTAAGTTTGGATATTCTCTTGGATCATACTGAGCACTCGCCCATTTTATCATATCGCTTGAAGGATCAACCCCAATAACAGATCCTTCTGGAACAAACGCAGAAACATCAGCAGTATTTTTCCCATCTCCACAACCGATATCTAAAATGGTTTCATCACCATTCAACTCCTTTAAATGTGGCGCTAAAAAAGTCCATGACCCTCTGTTTATAAATAGAATCTATTAGATGATCAAAAGACTCAAATTTCTTTTGATTAAATCTCTACACATTTATAAAATACATACTTCTTTAAATTTAAGGCAACTATGCACAAGAACTTATTTTTAGCGTTCTCAAGTTTTTTTATAACTATAAGTAATACCATACTTGGAACAAATGACACATTCAATATTGAAAATCTTCAGTTTGTTTGGGAAAAAACTCCCAACTTTTATAAATCTAAAAAGGTTTTTTTAGACGCGTTTACAAAATGCTATGATACTATTGATCTTAAAAAACTAAAAAAGTCTTCTAAAGAAGAGCTCTATTTATGGCTTGATGAAACATTTAATAATACCTTTGAAGATTATCAAAATAATGAAGAGCAATTATGGCTTACAATAAAGCTAGCTAATCACAATATTGGTTTCCTTATCATAAACATCTCAAAATATCCAGATGAGATCTACCTAGAACAATTTGCAGTCAATCCAAAGTTTCAAAGAAAGCAAATTGGAACTTCTATTATTGATTCACTTGTAGAACAATTTCCAGAATGTAAAAAACTTGCGGTTGTTACAAGATGGGTAAATTATCAATCCGTAAATTTCTATAAAAAATATGGTTTTGTAGAATCATCATATACTCACCCTGGACTTGACCCTAAACTATACGGCGGTTTTGAATTCATACCAAAAAAACATCAAGATTATTTTCATGATGGGTCGATGAACAAAGAATCATGAACAGAGGGTCATGCCTGCAAATCAATTTGAGAAAGTTCCTTCTTCACATCCTCAATATAAAACGGCTCAAGCCATAGTAAAAGACTTAAGGCTTTTTTATCCTGCTTAATTTATTAAAATTCTTTAATTCATAACTAAAATTTTTCATCTATTGAATCACCAAGGATTTTATAAAATTTTCTATCAAATTATTTACTTCTTCTTCGTGATGAAACAAAATAGCATGGCTTCCATGTGGAATAATATTAATTCGATCATTCCATAAGTTTTTATATTTTAAATTCTGAATATATTCTATACCAAGCACTGGATCATCCTCGCCAGCAATTACAACTAGAGGTACTCTTAAATTAGAAATAATATCAACTTCATCCTTACCATCACCGTTTAATACAGAATGAACCATTTCTACTCGAGATCTTCCATCAGCTCTTTTTGCATCTTCAACCATAAAATAACAAGATGACTCTTCTACTCTAAAGCCACACCCTCCCATGAATCTTTTTGCTTGATCTTCTGAAAGCTGCTTTGCTCTTGCAGAAAAATTTTCACGATGAGGTGGATATGCCTCTAATGCTCTTTCAGAATAATGACATGGTGCAGACGAGATCATAATAACTGACAAAATATCAGAATTAATTTGAGTTAATTGGAGAGCAATGTTACCCCCTAACGAAAAGCCTATTACTATAAATTTATCAATCTCTAGTTGCTTAACCACCTCATCAATAACTCTTGCATAATTTGGAATCGTATAGATATCTTTACTTTCTAAATTAGCGCTCAAACCGTGACCTGGCAAATCAATACAAATTAAACGATAATCATTTCTAAACCGATCTACTTGCTTTTGAAAAACTTTTGAAGAACACGAGTTTCCATGAATACAGACGAGAGCAGGCCCTTGACTTTTTGTATCCAAATATGCAATCCTTCCAACTTTTGTTTCTATATATTGATACTTGCTTATTATAGACTCTTTCACTTTACTCACCTCAGTTTTTAGTTCCGAAAAAATGAAAATACTAAAACACAATAGATAAAAAACGACTCTCATTTCTACTCCCTTAAAGTCCTAAAATAGTAAACAATAAGAAGATAAAAAACAATCTTAAGTTATATAGTCTCTATTCATTTAAGAGCGCAAGAGACATCACAGATTTTTTGTCCGCCATCTATGTTTAGGGTTTTAATATTAGGTGCATTCAAATCAAATTGTTTTAAACAAATTGATTTTATCGCTTGATCCTTATAGGTTCTAAAATAATACTTTAGTGTCTTAGGGTTTTTTACTGATGTAAACATTGTATAATCATAAGACGTTTTTCTTCGCTCTTTTGAGCGCACAGTTCCCATTGGAATATCAAATTGATTTAAGATATGAAATGTTTGCAGGGCGGCTGCTTGTGAATCTCTTAAATTAACGGCTGATTTGGAGAAAAAGGCAGCTCTTATAAATCTAGATGGTGGAGTAAAATCTCCTGGCAGTCCTAACATACCTGAGCCTTGACCAAAAGTTTTTAGAGGAAGATCTTGAAGACTTCCTTCAGTAACATTGTAGGGAGATAAATTAATATAGTTGTTGAGGTTTGTCATATGCCAATCAAATGTCGGAGAATTTGTAATCACCCCTACTGAATTATCATAGACTTTTAAAGTTTTATCTAAAGGTTCAATAACAATGCTTTTTCCTGATTTATCATAAACAATATAATGCATAGGAGGACTTAAATTTTTATGCCACTCTTTAAAAACAGTGTTTGTAATAATCACAGAAGATAAAGCTTTTTTCACCTCTTCAAGTGTTGCAAATTGTGTAAGAAGCCAATTTGTAAAATCAAGTGGGGATAAAGCTTTTGATTGATTTTGTTTTGTAGTTTTTACATAACTTGCATATCCAGGAAAATAAAAAGCTCCCGCAGAAAGTCCTTTTTCATTCATCCCATCCATTAAAACAATCTTATCAAAACAATAAGCTCCAATAACTGCATATTTTGATTTATAAGTCATACCCTTTCCTAATGGAGTCTCTGCTGTAAAAGTTGTATTTCTAGGAATGACAGCAACACTCAAATCAAGTGGCTCACCAAACTCTACAGTTCTTCCATTTACACAAGATCTATCTGCTGCTTGAATATTAAGTCCTGTACATGCAAACAAAGCTTTACTGCAAAATATAAACGCTAAAAAAGTTCTAGATATAGTCATTATAAATCTCCATCAAAGAATTAACTATATATAACAAAAAGTACAATATTAGTGAAGTTAACTAGAGCAAAGCGGCACTTTTAGACCATGATCCTATTCTATATCGAGTAAAATAGATTATTGAAGCAATTAAGCCATAGAAAACTAAGATGGTTTGAGCAAATGTTACTGATCCTAAATTTAAAATAACAAGATAATAAGTTGGAAGAAGCAAAAAGACCCAAACAGTTAAAGAGCCTGCAATCATTAAAAATCTAGAATCACCAGCTGCAGAAAGAACTCCTGTAAATATTGATCGAATCCCTCCAAAAAACAAATATAAAATACTAAGTAAAAAACCTATTTGAAGTAGATTAAAAAGCTCTGTATCTATTTGATTGTTTTGAAAAAGGTTTATTATTTTAGAAGGAAATAGATACATTATTGATGCGACTATGAATATATACACACTTAAAAGAATGAGTGCTTTCTGGACAACTTGAGAAATTAAATATTTCTTTTCCGCCCCAATTAAATTTCCAGAAATAGTAGCTACAGATTTTTGCAAACCAAGACCTGCACATGCCAGCAAAGGCACTATACTATGACATAAACTTGTCACTGTTAAATGAACATAACCTGCTTTTGCCATCATTGAGAAGAAAATTCCCCACCCAATAAGTTCTGCTGTCATAAAAAGACCTGGAGGAATTCCAACACGAAGACAAGGCTTTAGTTCTTCATAGCTAAAAGAAATAACTTTAAAATCTGTTCGTTTTAAAAATAACCATAAAAGACCTAAACCTTGAACACTCATCCCAATACCAGTTGCAATAGCTGCACCCTTAACCCCCATCGGTGATAAAACGCCTTTAATACCAAAAATCATAAAATAATCTAAAATCAGATTAACAAGATTTCCAATTACTGCCGAAATCGTAACAATATAATTTTCTCCCCTACCTATAAAATAAGCAGAACACGCTCCAATCAATCCGAAAGCAGGGCCAAAGATAATAAACCACATAAAATAACTAGATTGAAAAGAACCAGTAGCAAAGAAAAACTTACTTCCTAATATAGCAATTGGTAAAAAGAAAATAAATGAAAAGGAAACAACCCACAACATTTGCCATACAGGATGAGAAAGTTTATCATTTTTTTGAGCACCTTGATATTGAGCTATCACTACCTGGCTCATCTCTGCAAATATTTGAAGGCCATAAGTAATCCCCCAAGCCATTGTTCCTGCATTAACAGCAGCTCCAAGCGCCTCTAAAGAATAATGTGATAAAAACAACCTATCAACAAACATAGCAAGACTTGTAGAAATCCAAAAAAGCATCAAAGGAAATGTCAACCGTAATAATTCAGAAAAAGATCCCTTATATGATTTATTCTCCAGCATTCTTATACCTCTTTATATAGACTTCCATAGCTTTTTTACTATGTTGTTTTATTAGTTTTTTAGCTTTCTTCTTATCTCTAATAAGACAGGCATCAGCAAGGGCCTCATGCTCCTTCTGAAAATCAACTAAGATGACTTCTTTAAAAAGGAAGCGAATATATCTTTGCGCTCGAAGTCTAACTAAACCACGAAGTTCTTTAATTATAGGACTACATCCATCAATAAGAGCATTATGGTATCTTGTATTTGCAGTGCTCCATTCCTCAAAACTAGGTTTAAGTTTTGCAGTCTCTAACTTTTTAAATTGATAAAGAGAAGCTATAATCTCTTCTTCCCAATCTTCACCACCATTTTCAATAGCCTGCTCAATAGCTAAGGATTCAATATGTGTACTTGCAACACATAAATCTACAAACTCTTTTAAACTCATAGAAGAAACAGTATATCCTTTATTCTGCTCATTTATCAAAAGACCCGTCATTGCAAGACGTGATAAAGCTTCCCGCAAAGGTGCAAGCCCGACAGAATATTGATCCTTGAGCTTTGAAATGTTTATTTTTGCACCAGCTTTTAACTTTCCACTTAAAATATCTTCTCTCAATATAGCTTTTATATTCATCGTCTCTCCTTTGAGTGATAGGAATTATACACTGCATAATCGATTAATGTCAAAATAATCGATTATTTTAAAATTATACATTGACTTAAAAACCCTCATACCAGGTTTAACACTCTTAAAATCAAGTGACTGTGATATTGATTGATTGATTAGAAAAATTACGAGCTATTTTACTAATAAGAAATCTTCTTCTACCTCTAAAAACTTATTATAATAGATAAGATTTTCACGGTAATATTGCTTAAATAACTCCCTATCCTTTTCATTTTTAATCTCTTCAAACGTGGGATTTCCTAATTCATCTACTATGTAAGTTGTTTTTTTACCAATAGAACTTGTTTGAAGTGCTCTATCATGCCAATGCTTTGTAACATGCTTTTTCTTCTGCTCATGCCATTTTATATGAAGATCAAAACTTTCATCATGTTTTTTCCATGTAAACATTTTCTCTGTAAACGGAATATCTAAATGATCACAATATTTAGCCATAACTTTTCTTGGATATTAGCACACATCATCCGAAAAAATAATTTTCACTCCATTGGGATTTAACTTTTTTATAAGCTCATATTCGTGATATAGAGTTTTCAAGCTCACCATATTACTCTGTCCATCAATGACCATCCCTAATTTGGCATAAAAAGAAAGGAGTATTTCATGGGGGTTACGTATTAGAAATAGAAAATAGACCCGAGTGTCTTTTAAAAAGTCTCTATCTTGAACAAGACTTTCATAGGCTGTGTACCCTAGATCTTTTATAAAAATATGACTTTTTCGATTTACGTAACTTACTGTTCCCCCACCTGCAAAAGTTGGAGGAAAATTATGGTTGATAAATTTTTTTCTAATTACTAGTAATCCACAAGAAGAAGGCCCTCCTAAAAGCTTATGGGGAGATAAGACAATAGCATCATAGAGTTTACAATCGATATTGATATAAGGAGATGAAGTCGCTGCATCAAAGCATACTGTTGCATTATACTCTCTTAAGAGTTTT
>JAJACQ010000003.1 GCA_022601435.1 Chlamydiia bacterium | reverse complement strand
ATTCATATTTATGATCCTTCCTTAAATATGACACCAATTTTAAACAAATTATAAATATAACTCAATTAAAGAGATTATTTAATACGATAAATTAAAATTTTAATTATATACCTATACTACGTCTTCTGCCATTTCAGAATCGCCTCCTGAACCTAGAGATTCATCGTCCTCTATCATAATACGAACCTCATTTTGAAATTGATCCATTTTATCAGTAGTAAGTTCTTCCACCTTCAATCCATTTTTAAAAGCATCTTCTACCTTTTGAATCAATAAATCAGCAGCTTTCCTACTTTCTTCTAATTTTTTCTCTACGCCATCTTTGCCTTGACATTGAAAAGCTAGAGTTTCTTGAGCATTATTTATTTTTTCCTTAAACTTCTTAAGAAAACTTTCTCTTTCCTGAATACCAAGCTCTTCAGTTACTTGCTCTCTTATTTCATTCATTTGATTAATGATCTCTTCTTGATTAGACAAGCAGATCATATTGTTTTCATAAATATTTTTAGCTTCAACAAAATTCTGTTTATCCACTGCTTCTTGAAATTGTTCTCTTACCCGTTTTATTTTGTTTTGAGCCTCACCAATCAATCTTTGGATTTTTACTTTTTCTTGTAATGAAGACGTAATCGCCATTTTAATTAAAAAGCAAATGATTAAAATAATTGAAATAGGAGCAAAAAGAATTAAAAAAATAGCTTTTCCAATTCTTTCACCTAGATTAATTTCTTCTGAAATAGTAAGTGACTCAATATGTACAGTCCTTCCACCAAACACTGATGAAAAAGAATCCATACAGATTTCATCAAAAAAAGCTAACGATGCAGGCTTATTATCATCTGTATTTTCACTTTCATATTGATAGTTATGCTTAAAAGAAACTGTTTCAATTGGACTTGTCATTTATAACTCCTTGATTTTTTAACACATTCTAAACCAACGAGCTATTATTGCAAAGATTAAATCAACATAAAGTTGTTTATGTCTAAATTTTTAACAAACATCATCCAAAGCGATTATTCTAGTATCCAAAACCTGCACCCATACCTTGATTGGAATATCCATATATGATTCTGTGCGGATACATTATGTCTTCCGGCACCGCCGGACGTTCATTACCTTGATTGGAATACCCGTATCCCGGTGAAGGAGGTCTATAATCCATATAAGTTTCACCCTTCTTACACTCACTCAATATGTTAGGGAATAACTCTGTCGAAATAAGAATAACTTCCTCACCAGAAAATTCTTCCCCCCTTATAGCACCTAATGAAGAAAAGTCCATTTTTAAATCAAACTTTTCTTCAAACTCTTTTACAAATTCTTGCAATGCAGTTTGCATTAAAATTATTTGCTCTACCATTTCTAACTTTTTTTCTGAGCTTACACTTTCTTTTTCTTTTCTTATTTGATTTTTGTGCTTTTCAAAAAACTCCAGGCTCTCCTTATAATTTTCGTCTATAGAATCATCTTTCATTTTATTTTTTATACTAGTTGAAGGAACTAAATAGTTCAAAACTAACTGAAAAGACCATAGCGTATTTATAAGATTCATCTCTAAAGCTTCGGTCTTAAAGAAATCATCCTCTATGAATTTTGAACTTTGTGATAACAAGATTACGCCTGCCTCAACTTGCTTTAGTTTTCTAATAATAGCTTGTTTCTCAACGTTTTGTCTATCCCTCTTCTGTTTTACTGCATTAGCATAGGTGTACTGATCAGTGCTTCTATAACCATTCCATTCCTGATAATATAATGATTCATCCACTTCTGTTGCATCATATTCTTCTACAAGATTTGTTAATTCTGTAATTTGACCCCTTAAGATTGTCATACTATTTATGATCGTTTCAAAAGTCACGCCTTTCTTTAATAATTCTTGAATCGAAAGTAACGTCAATTGAGTCTCTTCAGTGTCATTTGATAAACTATTACTACTTCCATTTGATGGATTATTTTTGTTATCAACATATGGTCTCAAAGAAAATATTCGCTCCCAATCTACCTTAGAACCTTTATGTTGTAAATCTACGCCATCATCACCTGCATCATCATTATCTACATCACTTGCATCATCATTATCTACATCACTTGCATCATCATTATCTACATCACTTGCATCATCATTATCTACATCACTTGCATCATCATTATCTACATCACTTGGACCTTGTGATCCTTCTGGCGATGATTCTTTGATAATCTTTGCTATAATATCTCTTCCATCAAGACTCCTTACCATTTCATTTCTAATCAAATAACAGATAATACATACAAGCGTCAGAGGAAATAAAACAATCCCAGCAATGACTGTTATAGCTTTCCAAGCATCGCTCATTTTATCAGAAATTGATAGGTCTTTCATATCAATATCTCTTCCATCTAGAAATATTCTATGAATCGGTCTAGCAAATAATGTTATATTATTAAAATTGGTATTAAAAGTAGAGACATCGGATGGAGGTATCTTTGAATGGCTTTCTAATTGCTCATCCGTGAATCTATAAAGATTATTTGAATTGTATTCAACGCTATCAGTAGATATACTCATGTTTTATTCTCCGTATTTTAATTTAATATTAATTATACATTATAGAACAACTCAAAGTCATTAACAAAAAAAACTGCACATTTAAAAATTAATCTATGTAGTTCTTTTATTCATACGTTCACCTTTTCCAGTAATAACGATCATAACCACGGGAATCAAGCCCATCTCGATTATATCCCTCAAAATCACGATCATTTCTATCAAAACCATATACATCAAATCCAGCTGGATTATATCCATTTGCATCATAAAATGTCTGGCCATTTGCATCATAACCTCGACGATCATATCCATATCGATCTCGACCTTGCCGGTTATAGCCATCTCTATCATACCCGCTGTAGTTAAAACCTGCACGATTATATCCATCTCGATCTCGACCTAGCCTGTTAAAGCCTTCTCTGTTAAAACCATCAGCTTTAAAAACATCTTGATCATAATAAGTTAAGAATGACCTTTCATGAGATAAATCTGTAAATCTAGAAGGAAATAAATCTGCACTAAGAAGAACAAGCTCTCTATCATCAAGGTTCTCATCAACAATAGAAGCTCTTTCTGTAAGGATATTAAAAACCAAATTATCTTCAAAGTCTAAAAATTGAGATTGCACTCGCAACACTTGATCTACTAATTGTAGACATTGATCAATTTCTTTTGTCTCTTTTGCGTTTTTTTCATTTGATTTTAGTATCTTCCATTCTTTCAATAACTTTTGTAGTTTAGCAACTTCAATTTGTAATGACATTTTACAATAAGTAAATTTTGGAGAAGTTTCTTGAGGCTGCATGAACTTTATCATTCCTGACATAGCTATAAATACATTTAAAATGTGAGCTTGTACTTCCTGGTCTTTATAAAATCTAACATCTGATGGATTATTTAACTCTAAATTATCTAATACCTGAACTAACAAATTCAAACCCAATTCGATTTGTTGAAATGATCTACAAATAGCATTTTTTGCTCTTGTTTTTCTAAGAGTATTTGCTTCTGTTGCATTTTGATATTGTACTAGTCTGAATGCTCTCTCTCCGAATAGATTGTAGAAATAATAGTTCTCTCTATTTACCTCTGAATCATCGTAAGAATTTACCAATGTTTTTGCATGATCGATCTGTCTAAAGATAGATTGAAGACCCTCTATAAAAGTTTCAAGTGATACAGTTTTTAATCTTAAAGCTTCCTGTTCCAATCTTGTTTCTTCATCTATCTCTCTACTCTCTTCTAACTTTCCTGCTATACCCGCATCACCTGTTTCATCAACAGGTTTACCTTCTTCTTTATCTTTAACAGGTTTACCTTCTTCTTTATCTTTAAGTATATTTAATAATCCTATATTTAAAGCGCCACCATTTCCAAGGCTCATACTACTTATTACCATTTTCCGAATTTCTTTATCTACATCACTTATGTCATCACTATCTACATCACTTGCATCATCACTATCTACATCACTTGCACTATCATTATCTACATCACCTGGACCTTGTGGTCCTTCTGGCGATGTTCCTTGGATAATCTTTGCTACAATATCTCTTTCATCAAGACTTCTTACCATTTCATTTCTAATCAAATAACAGATAATACATACAAGCGTCAGAGGAAACAAAACAATCCCAGCAATGACTGTTATAGCTTTCCAAGCATCGCTCATTTTATCAGCAATTGATAGGTCTTTCATATCAATATCTCTTCCATCTAGAAATATTCTATGAATCGGTCTAGCAAATAATGTTATATTATTAAAATTGGTATTAAAAGTAGAGACATCGGATGGAGGTATCTTTGAAT
>JAJACQ010000029.1 GCA_022601435.1 Chlamydiia bacterium | reverse complement strand
TTAAAAAAAATACTTATTATTCAGTTAAACTTTCTTTACTTAATTACTAGTATTTCATTTAACATTTACTTAAATGTCTGTTTCTATATATAATTATAATACTATTAACAAAAATAAACAATATTAAGGAGTTTATTATGGGACCTACATCAGTAACAACACCAAATTTAGTGGCAAATCCAGATGCACCGGATAAACCAGATCGTCCAGATATTGGCATAAATAAAACGCTATATAGAGTGCTTGATGGTACAACTAAAGTGGCTGGTTATGTAAATATAGCAATATTAATCGCTCTTATTGTGTGTGCTTTTGTATTTCCACCCGCGACATTAGCTTTAGGAATTACTTTTGGTGTCTTAACTGCCACATGTATTGCTACCTTCTTAGGAAGTTTAATACCCGTTGTTAAGACTATAAAAGCAGCGGATGATGCAGCCAAATTGGCCAATCCTAAATTACCAAAAGATGAACCATCTCCACAAGCTCTCGAAATAGGTACGGAAGCTCGTAGACTTTGTTTGTATTAATCAAAGAAATATTTCATTGATGCTAAATTATGAAAAGCAATAGTCAGACATCTGATTATTGCTTTTTTTATTCATAGTTTTGATAACCCTCCTATTGAAGGTATATACATAACCAACTTACTTTAAGATAATTATGAGTTTAAAATAATTTATATAAGTTATTGAAAATGAAGGGATTAAAAAATTTACTTTGGATTTAAAGTTGTTTTTTTACATATTAACCCATTTATATTAAGTTACTTAAAATAAACTTTACTTATTTAAAACAAAACTCTTATAATAATGACATAATTATTAACAATATTAACGAGATTATTATGCATTGCCCTATATCCCCACGGTCTAGCTGCTCTTTTAAGACTCAAACTGATGTAGATACTCAAAAGCCTTCCTTAATAGATAAATCAAAGACCGAAAAAGAGTGTTTATCTATTGCCTCTAAAGTTATGTTATCTCTGACTATAGCATCTACAATAGCTGCAATTACACTAGCTTTCATATCTCCACCAGCAATGTTTACATTCATTGCTATAGCTTTGACTTCTGGGTTAATAACCACTGTTTTATTTATATTTGAGGAACGGGCAAAAAATCTAATCTATCAGGCGATGCTTGTAGAGGTAAATAATAAAGGTAACTTTAAGGATATTATATGAGTGAAATAGTCAATGGTTCTCAATCAAATTCAGGAAGTTCATCTTATCCAACTCCAGAGAATACACCTGCAACCTCCCCAAGAATTTCTATTTTACCTGAAAATCAAGAAGAGTATTCAAGAGTTTATACAGACATAAAAACTCTTGAAAACATCAAAATTGGATTAATTGCTTCTTGTGCAGGATTATTTCTCCTTGCCTTAGTAACAGCATTTTTATTTCCACCAGCAGCGATTGTATTTTCCGCTAGTTTTACAGGATGCCTACTCACATTGATTGGTACAAGTATAGGACAAGCACATCTTAATGGTAAACTTAAGAACCTTCAGTGATACACTTTGCCTCAAGAATTAAGATAGATAGTAAAGCAAATAGCACCTGATGCAAGACAAGTTGTACAGCAGTTAACTGTGCCCAACTCACCTAAAGCTCACTCCATGAGTTCTAGATTCTCTAGAACCCATCATATAACCTAATATTTTAACACAAGCATAACTTCCTTTTTAAACCTCTTTATGTTATCTTTATAGTTTAAAGTATAACTAAGAAATTATTAAAATTTTAATTTACAAGAGAGTTAAATATGCAAATGTTAGTAAATCTAGCAGCTACACAAATTGAAAAAGCTGTTCATAAAGCAGAAGAACAAAATAGAAACGCATCAAGCCTTTTTAAAGGAAAAGGACACCGTATCGGCGGCCTAAAACGCCCACCAACCTTAGCTGATCTTCATGATGCTCGTGCCCGTGAAAGTAAAATGCAAAGGGCGGCTGAACAAATCAACTCTACATCAAGTGACTCAATAACAAACAGCAATCCCCCAACACCTCCTAATGCTTCTAACCAAATGACAACCACAACACCTAATACGCCCCCATTAAATAACGTGGTCCTTGGATGCTTAATCGGAACAGTTGTGCTAGCCATCATAGCTATTATAGCTACTGTATTATTAGCTGGCCCAATCGCAATCGCAGCAGTTGCTATCACAACCGGCGCAGCTATTGCAACCCTTGGCGTCTTCATTGCACACGAAATCAACGTTCACAAAATAACCCCTCCCTCAAACCAATACGCGCTCCCCCAGTAATTACGAACCGCCCTTTCAAGTTTAAAGTGCAATCTTTGGAATAAAAGAAAGATGAGGCAGATGATGAAAAAATCTCTATTGTGAAATTAAAAAAACCACAAAAAGACTCTATACCTAAAGGCTATCTCCATCTAACCTATTTAAAAAATACCATATTCATATTTTTAAATTCAGAGGAGATTCATAATAACCTCATAATTACGCGAATAAAGGAAAAATCCATATTGTTTTTTAGCATCTAAAATGGAGCATGTATTTTAGTGGATAGTTTTTCTATCTTCGGCCGATAGTGTACGAATCGTTACTCAGAGGTCGGCCATTATGGAAAATTCATAATAACCTCATAATTACGTTAATGAAGGAAGAGTCAATATTATGAAAGCCTGTACTCGGAGCCCGAACATTATGAGGGGTTCATAATAATCCCATAATTACGTGAAGGAAAGAAATCTATATTGTTTTTTACCATCTAAAATGGAGCATGTATTTTAGTGGATAGTTTTTCTATCTTCGGCCGATAGTGTACGAATTGGTACTCGGAGGGCGAAGATAGGAAAAATAGACCTAAAAGACACACTCCATTTTTTTTCTATCTTCGGCCGATAGCGTAAGAATTGGTACTCGGAGGGCGAAGATAAAAAATAGACCTAAAAGACACACTCCATTTTTATCGCATCATTGGAAAGAATATAACATCGCGAATAGAATGCTGATCTGCCATAAGCATCACCAAACGATCAATACCTATGCCATTGCCTGCACAAGGTGGCATTCCTTGGCAGATAGCTTCTATAAACTCTTCATCAAGTGGAGCTGCTTCATCATCGCCTTCATCTAGAAGTCTTTGTTGATCTTCTAAAAGTTTTCTTTGCAAGATTGGATCATTTAGCTCTGAGTAGGCATTACACGCTTCCATTCCTAGGATGAAGGCTTCAAAGCGTTCGACAATTCCTTCTTCTGCTACTTTTTCGTCTCTATGGAGTTTACAAAGTGGTGTTGTTTCGATTGGATGATCGATAATAAAGTGTGGTTGGATGAGGTGATGTTCTGCAAATTCTTCAAACATATATGAGATTAAAAGACCGCGATTTGCTTTTTTAAGCTTATCTTGAGAAATTTCTGATTTATCACGAAGCTCAGATGTCATTTGCTCATTACTCATATTATCAACGTCGTATTTTCCGTATGTTTTAACAGCTTCTTTCATACTCATACGAATCCATGGCGCTTTCAGATCAATCTCATGAGGATTTCCTGCACGATCTTTTCTTTCACCAATCTTTGTTGACCCGAACAATTCGATTGCTAAAAACTCATATAGATTCTCTGTAAACTGCATCATATCTTTGTAGTCCCAATATGAGGCATAATATTCAACAGATGTAAATTCTGGGTTATGAGTAGCGTCAATCCCTTCATTTCTAAAGACTTTTCCTATTTGATAAACTTTTGGAAGGCCGCCAACGACAAGTTTCTTTAACGGAAGCTCTGGTGCAATGCGCATGAAAAGATCTTTTTTTAGAGCGTTTAGGTGAGTAGTAAATGGCTTTGCCTGCGCGCCTCCGTAAAGACTTTCTAAGATAGGAGTTTCAACACCAATAAAACCTGCATCTTCTAGATATCTTCTTAGTAAAGATGTGATTTTCGATCTCATTTTAAATGTTTCGATTACCTCTTTATTAGAGATCATATCGAGCCATCTTTTTCTATAGCGAGCTTCTTTATCAACCAAACCACTATGTTTATCAGATAATGGTAGTACAGACTTACAAAGTAAAGTCACTTCTGAAGCAAAAACTGTAATTTCTCCTTTCTTAGTTCTGAATAAATGTCCTTCAACACCAATGATGTCTCCTAGGTCAACTTTTTTCTCTAAGAACTTATGAGCAGAGACTTCCCCTTCAGGATTTAAAGAAGTAACATTTGTGTTATCTCTATTAAATAAAACTTGAATCCTTTCTCCCTCTTCTTGAATAGAGGCAAAAATATTTTTCCCCATACTTCTATGAAGAACAATTCTTCCAGAAACTTTTACATGATCAGAACGTTTTTCTTTCCCATCATCAAAAGAACCTATCTCATCTTCATCAGTATAATTTCCTATAATTTCTTTAATTGTATGAGTGTTCTCATATTTATGTGGATATGGATCAATTCCCAACGCTTTAATTTCATCAAGTTTTTTCACTCTATTCTTATATTCATCGTAACCGTGATAATCTACTTTATTAATCGTTTGCATAACTCTCCTTTCTCCTAACCACACATTTTTCTTTTGTATCTTCTACAATATACCCAGCTCTTTCTATTAACTCTCGCATAGCATCTGCTTTTGTATAATCTTTTTCTTGACGCGCCATAAACCTTGCTTTTGCCGCTTTTAAAATCTCTTCTGCAATTTCTTGCTTTTCACGCTCAAAGATAAACCCAAACACCTTATCAAATTTTTTCAGCAGCTCTATAACACCACTTGCATCAATCTCATCTTCATCCATTTGTGCATTTACAAATCGAACCATATCAAATAATGCAGCAAAAGATTTAGGGGTATTTAAATCATCTTCTAAAGCCTTTGTAAACTCTTCTTCAAATGCCAATAAATCAAGAACCTTTGAACCTTTAGATTCATTTAAACGATCAACAAAAGAATCCAACCTCTGAAGCATTTTTCTAATTGCTAAAAGTCCATCTAAAGTGAAATTTAACTGAACACGGTACTGACTAGATAAAAATAAAGCTCGCACTTCTCTTCCGGAATAACCTTTATCTAATAAATCACGAAGTGTATAAAAATTATTCAAACTTTTTGACATCTTTTTACCTTCAACAAGTAAATGCTCAGCGTGCATCCAATGTCTTGTAAAAGGTTTTCCTGAACAAGATTCAGATTGCGCTCTCTCATTTTCATGATGTGGAAAAATGTTATCTACACCACCTGTATGTAAATCAAAAGTGTCACCTAAAAAATGCATACTCATACAGGAGCACTCAATATGCCAACCAGGTCTTCCTTTCCCGAAAGGACTATCCCAGTAGATCTCTCCATCCCTTTTTGGGTCATAAGCTTTCCATAAAACAAAATCACAAGCTGACTCTTTATCATACTCATCAGAATCAACACGGGCGGACTTACCATCCTCCAACTCATCAAGCTTTAAATGTGAAAGTTCTCCATAACGCTTAAAGCTCTTAATCCTAAAAAATACATCTTTAGACTCTGTTAAATATGCTACATCCTTTTCAATCAACTTCTCAATCATAGCAATCATTTCTTTAATAAATTCTGTCGCTTTAGGATATTCTTCTGCTTTTTCACATTTTAAAGTGTCTAAATCATCAAAAAATGCTTTTTCAAAAACCTTTGTAAACTCATCTAATGAAATACCTTTTTGCGTGGCGCCTTTAATCGTCTTATCGTCAATATCTGTTAAGTTCATCACATGATGAACCTTCATTCCTAAAAATTTTATCGTACGCCTTAATAAGTCTTCAAACACAAATGTTCTAAGATTTCCAATATGAGCAAAATTATAAATGGTTGGACCACACGTATACATGCGTACAGTGTTGTCTTTTTCTGGAGTAAATGAAACTTTCTTACGTTGCTTTGTATCGTATATAATCATTAAAACTTACCTAGCAGCTCCTTCTTTTACTTTTTCAAAAAGCTCACGATAGCAAATCTTTCCATTTTTCATAATAGGCATTTCTTTTAATTTAACAATCTCATTAATTTTATATAAACGAGCAAACCCCTTTTCTTTAAGAGCTGTGTTTATCTGCTCTATTGTTACATTTAAAGACGTAAATAATACAATTCTAGTACTCTGACCCTGCTTTTCTTTCGGAACAACAGCAAACAAAGCTGCCGCTACTTGATCTTTATCTATCCAATTCTTTTCTCTAGCACATTCTGCAAGTGTTGTCTCTATTGCCTGAGAACTTATCATCTCACCGCCTCGCTTGAAACTCAACTTTAAACGGCCCTCTAATAACAAATTTCCATTTTCATCAAAATAACCTAAATCACCGGTACGATAATAGGTCTTACCATCGACTGAAATGAACACATCCCTATTATCTTGCTTATAATAGCCACCAAATACAGACTCACCTCTTGCAAGAACTTCTCCAACTTGGTGAGGATCGTGCATTCGTTCACAAGACTCAGTATTCATAATAATAACTTCACAAGAATCAATAACTTTCCCAACACCAATCATTGAGTTTTCAAAGACAGAGCCACAACATAATATAGGTGCAGTCTCCGTTAAACCATACCCTTCAATAAATTTTACATGCCCTAACTTTGATATGAAATCCAATAACGAAGCTTGAGCTTTTTCTGCTCCTGAAATCACAAGTCTCAATGTCTTTAACTGACCAATACTTGCTACTTTAAATAAGTGAGCTAAAAACGTCGGTGCCATCATTAAAATTGTGCACTTCCATTTTAAAATCATCTTAGCAAGAGTTCCCCCATCTAATGGATCTGGAGAATAATAAACTCTTACACCTGTAAAAAGCGGAAGCAATGATAAACTCCAACCAAATACATGGAAGGGAGGTAAACATTTTAATAAAACATCTTCACTATTAAGATTCATATTCTTTAGCGCCGCTTTTTGATTCGATAAAATATTTCTATGTGTTAACGGCACTGCTTTTGGAAGAGCTGTTGATCCACTTGTAAAGAGCATGACACACATATCATCCCCTGTTAGATTTGGACAACATCTTTTTATAATAGCCTTTGCACTTTGCTTTGCACGAATTACACCTTTTATCTTATCTAAAACCGTAATCTCACTTTTAATATCTTCAATGGCAACAATCTTTTCAATCGCCTCTCCAAGATCAACACTTCCTAATCTCTTTAAAAACTTTTTTGAAGAAATGATATTTCTAAGATCAACTAAATTAATAGCGTGATTCATGAAGTAAGTTCCTACCGTCCAATTAAGTGGCACTGGAACTTTTCCTGCTAAATAAATAGCCATTTGAATGATGTATGTACCGGCAGTTGAGGGAAGTAATACACCTATATATTCACCATCTAGCTTTTTTATCTTTTCAGCTAAAATAATCGCTGCGCGCTTCATTGTATGGTAATCAAGTACACCTGAGGCAAGATCAGCACAAGCAGCTTGAGCTCCCATTCGGTCACATGAATTTAAAAAAGCCTCAATAACAGTATCGCCCTTTGCAAACTCTGGATTCTTACGCCTTCTTCTTTCATGAGGCCAACCACCTGCGGGTATCTCTTTTTCTTCTTTTTTCTTTTTCTTGTTAATGTGCATTGCCGCTAAAAATAAATCTTTCACCGTTTTTAAGTCTTTTGGTTGCACATCAGGATCAAGATCAAAATGCGAATCAATGTATGTGTAAACACTTGCAATATCCATTGAATCAAGACCAATATCATAAACAAGCTCATCTTCATCTTTAATTTCTTTAACAGATTTTCCTGAAAGTTCTGACAACTCAAACAATATATTTCGTCTTACCTGCCCAGGAATATAAAGATCATCGTAGTGATGTTTTTCTTTCTTCAAAATTTTTGCTTTTGGAAGTTTTTTTGACCAAAAGTATTCTGGTAAAATAATCAACGGTTCCTCAGTTACGCGATCTTGATCATTAATTTCTTTGCTATATAAATTTTCTTGGGTGGGGTATGAGTTATAAAAATCCTCTAACCAACGATTAAACTCTAATTTTTTTCCATGTTTAGGGAAATTTTCTGGTGGTCGTTCAAACTCTACTAAAATCTTTCTTCTAGGTGCAAAGAAAATTCCATTTAACAAACACTTCCAAATAGCTTTCCCAAAAAGTTTCACCATTGAAGGTGTGACACCCTCAGATTGTGCCGTTGAAAGTGCAGATCCCCACATGCCAGACATCCTTACTAATAACATCTCAGTATCTGGAGCATCCTGCATTACTCTGTAAGCCAAAGATCTTCCACCAATACGTTCTTTTGGTCCATGCTTTAGGCCACCTGCTGGATAGAGCAATACTTTTTCACCATTTTTAAGATCCTCAATCACCTCATTATAAAGCTTTTCAGTCTCTTTATACTTGTAATCAGTCACAGCATTATCAAATGACAACACCGGCCTTGCACGGGTTGCCCACATAAATGGCTTTAATACCCATACAGAGAAAAAATCTTCTCCCACAAGAGGAATCATATCAAAACGATTACCAACAAACATTTGAACAATAAAAGGATCAAGCCCTACTGTTGGATGATTTGGACAAATTAATACACCCTTTTCTAAAAGCTTTTTATCTTTTAAATGTTCTTTTCCTTTAATAACGAATTTATAACGCAATCTAATAAACAAATAGACTGATACAGTAAAAAATTTAGCTACAAATCTTCTTAACATTTGGTTAATCCCCAGCAATTCTAACAGGACGTATTATACAATATTTTCTAACTTTTGCCCATATCTTTTTACATAGACACTTAAAAACCGTAGAGTAAAATTATAAAATGTATTAAAAAAAATTATTCACTACTAAAGAATATTAAAAAAACTAATCATGCATTTTTAATTCAATATAAAAATTGCTACATTTAACGTTGAAGCATATACAACCCAGAGTAAATACGGAACTAGTAACCAAGCTGCGATCTTATTTACTTTTTGATAGAAATAAATCGAAAATAGAATAAAAAGAATCAATGTAAAAATATCAATCATTCCTAATAAAGGAGATCTCAATCCAAAAAAGAAATAAGTCCAAAAAAAGTTCAACACTAAAGATACAATCGTTACAATATAACACGATACCTTGAGTTTAGTTTTTGCATTCGAACGAATAACCATCCAAATACTCAGTGCTATCAAAAAATATAAAAACATCCAAACAGGACCAAAAACAAAATCAGGAGGATTCCAACCTGGCTTATTAAGATTTTGATACCAATTATCTAATGATGTAAACGTAAATGCAGCTCCTCCAAATTGAATGGATAAAACAACTAGGTAAACACAAATAAAGATAAAAACATCTTTCCAAGATATAGATTTCAATTAAACCTCACACTTTAGTTATAAATATTATTTATGCTTGAAGTTAGAATTATTTTAAATATTTTTCTTGACTGCATAGATTTGTTATTATAAAGATGAAGTTTAAACGTTATATTTTTTCAGGAGTAAAAATGGAATCAAAACCAACATCTGAATTTGTTGCAGGAAGATTTAGTGAAGTAAAATTTACTCAAAACTTTGATTATACAGAAATACCTAAAAAGAAAGTCTCGAAAGAAGGTCATGAAGAGGCAACAATCTTAAGAGTGTCGACTATTGCCTCATCTTTTTTTAGTATGCCTTCAACCAAAACTTCCCAATCTCTTAATGGTAGAGTTGAACCCGGGTAAAAACACTAAATAAGTCAAGATTATATTTTTTACTATATCAATTGCAAAAAATGGTAAAAATCCAAATTTTAACGCTTTTGCATATCCAATAAATCCAGCAAGCCAAGCGACTCCAAAAAGATAAAACGCAGAATTAGCAGCTACAAACATCATAAATGTTTTCGTCCTTGATGATGTATCAAAGTATCGCATCATACAAACCCCAATGAAATAGCCAACTATATAACCGCCAGTTGGTCCAATCAAATAATGGATCCCACCACCTGCTGTAAATACTGGATATCCCACTGCGCCATAACTTAAAAACATTAACACAGATAAAGGACCTCTTTTAGATCCAAGCAAAAAACCGATTAATAAAGCAACATGCCCTTGTATAGCAACTGGCACAACTGTAAAAGGAAAAACATATGAAATTGGAGCAGACATAACAATGACAATACTCCCACAAAACGCAGCGATAAAATCACCAAACCACTGCCATACTTTACTTGGGTTTGTTTTAAGTTTTGTTATTCCTATTGCTGTACTCATAATGACCTCCATGGTTTTTAAGTATTAACAAAAAACCATTTTCATCTTAAGCGCATTTTTAAACAATCACTTTTTTTATTCACTATTTCGAAAGAACAAGAACACTGTTATGACCACCGAATCCAAAGGAATTTGAGATAGCATGTTTTACTTCCACCTCTTTTGAACCATCATTTAAAATATCATAACCATCTAAATCATCTTCAGGATCTGTTACATTAATTGTTGGGTGAAGCATTCCTGTTTCCATCGCCATTAAAACCGCTACAAGTTCCAATCCACCAGATGCACCGAGCGCATGCCCTATCATAGATTTTGTATCATTAATTTTAGGACGAGTTTTGTTTTTTCCAAAAACTAAATTAATAGCATTAATCTCACATAAATCTCCAATTGGAGTAGATGTTGCATGTGCATTAATGTAATTTACATCTTCTGGTGTAATCCCTGCATCCTTAAGGGCCATTTTAATACATCTTGCAACTTCTTGGCCCGACTCTAAAGGTTTAGTCATATGATAGGCATCAGAATTTATTGCTCCACCTGAAAGATAAGCATAAATCTTAGCGCCTCTTTTTAAAGCGTGCTCTTCGCTTTCAAGAATAAAAACACCCGCACCCTCTCCCATTACAAAACCATTACGATTTTTATCAAATGGCTTAGAAGCTTGTTGAGGATTATCGTAAGAGCGCGATAAAGCAAACAGCGCTGAAAACCCTCCAAAGGCAGCCTCATTCATGGAAGCTTCTACACCTCCAGAAATCATAACATCGCAATCACCATTTTCTATGTGCTGCTTTGCAGAAAGAATACTATAGTTTGCTGTTGCACATGCCGTCGAAATAGAATAGTTAGGGCCACGTAAACCATACTCAATACTTACAAAAGCACCTGGCATATTTGTAATTAAATGAGGGATAAAAAAAGGTGACACACGTGAATAACTTTTCTTTTGAGCAGTATGAAAGTTTTTACAAGCAGAAGTCATTCCACCAATACCTGTGCCAATTAAGACTCCGGCTCTTTCTTTATCAACCAAATCCATATCCAAAGCTGCATCTCCAATGGCTAGTTTTGCAGCCGCCATAGAATAGGCAATCGCAGGATCTGTTCGTCTTGCTCGTTTTTTATCTAAATAGTCTTCCGGGTTATAATCAGTTACAGCTGCTCCAAACAGATTTTCTAAACCTGGAACATCAATATTGATATGATCTACACCACTTTTTCCATCTAATAAAGATTGATAATATACATTCTTATCAGGTCCAAAACAAGAGATTAGACCTATTCCTGTGATAACACATTTTTTTTTCTTAGCCATGAAAAAATTCTACTGTATGCTTTAATTTTAAGCAACAGATTAGAGCGTTAATTTATTTTGAAAAAATTACAAAATTTAACTATGCAAATGAAACGACTTGGCCTTCTTTCCAAAGGGTTTCAAGATTATAACGATCACGAACACCTGGCATAAAAATGTGAACGATAATATCACCGTAATCAACCAAAACCCACTCTCCTGCTTGCAATCCTTCAACGCGTAGTGGTCGCTCTTTAAACTTATCTTTCATCTCTCTTGCAAGGGAGACTCCCATTGCTGAAACGTGTCTTGAAACAAATCCGTCAATAATCACTAAATAATCTGTGACGTTAGAAAATTTACTTACATCAAGTACTAAGGGATTAACTCCCTTTTTATCTTCAAGAAAATCAACAATATATTTTAATCGTGCATTTTTATCCATACGATTTAGTATACACAAACCCTAAAATCATATCCAGCAATAATTAAGGAAATTAATAAGTTATATCACCAAATTCAAATAATGTTAGATTTATAGAATTTTTCACTCATTTAAACACTATTTTATCCTCAAAGACTACAATGACTATTCTAAAAACCACTTGATAAAAAGAATAAAAAAAATTTAAATATTTATGAGTTTTCACTTAGTTATTTTCAAAATCTGAAATAATAATTTCACACGCTCTATCAGTATCAAATTTTGAAAGATCTAACCACCTAAAAAGTGGCTCTTTCCTAAACCATGTAAATTGACGTTTGGCATAATTTCTAGATGCTTTTTTAAAATTCTGTAAAAAAACTTCCCAATCACTGTCTGTCTGTCTAGTCTCTAAATAGTTCAAAACTTGCCTATATCCGATAGCATTTGCTGCAGAAGGATTTTCTAATAACCCCTCTTCTTTTAGTCGCAAAACTTCATCTACAAGACCATTTTCAACCATAGCTTCACAACGTCTTTCTATTCTCTTATATAAAATATCCTTTGGATAGTATAAAAACCAACAACGAAAGTCTATGTCTTTAGGAATATCTTCTCTAGAAGGTTTGGGTATCTCAGTCACCTTCTTTCCTGTCAAAGCCATAATTTCAAGTGCACGGATAATTTTATGTTTATCAGATAAGGTAATGGTCTCGGCATAATCTGGATCTAAGCTTTTAAGCTTTCCATGCAACATCTCAATACCATATTTTTCAGCATCTTCTTCTAAGCTTTTTCTAAGGGTAGGATCAGCTGGAGGTCCTTTCGGAGGCCCAAATAAAATAGTATGAATATAGAATCCAGCACCCCCCACAATTATAGGAGTGCTATTATGATTAAAAATCTCTTCACAAGAAGAAACAACCTCATCATGAAAATTCACAACAGAAAAATAATCTTTAATATCACATATATCTAATAAATGATGAGGAAGTGTTTTTCTTTGCTCTTTAGTCGCTTTTGCACTACCAATATCTGTGCCTTTATAAAGCTGCACAGAGTCAGCACTTATAATCTCACCACCAATTGCCTTTCCTATAATCAACGAAAGGTCTGTTTTACCAGTTGATGTTGGACCCGCTAAAATAATAATCTTCTTTTTCTTATTTTTCAAAGATTCAGATTCTTGTAGCTGAGGTTCTAATTCTTTATAAGTATCTCTTCCCAAAAAAGTGCCTTATGATGAAGCACTACCTTCATCATTAAAAATTTGTAAAATTGTCTCAAATCCCGCCAGACGTATAATTTCCATTACATCATCATGAATACCAAAGAGCTTAAGTGATCCGCTCATTCCCTTCAATCTTTTTGTCATAGAAAGCAAAACTCTCATTCCCGCACTACTTAAATACTCAATTCCTGAAAAATCGAGTAATACATTTACTTTCTCTCCACCAATTGCATCATTCAAAACATTTTCTAACTGAATTGAAGTAGTCGCATCTAAACGCCCCTCTAATCTAAGAATCAATCCATTATTCTTTTCTTCTTTTGTAACTAACATTTTTAGTCCCCTTTTTATTTATCCATTACCTGATCATACATCCATTTTAAATATTTATCATTCCCATCTCTAATTGAAAATGAAAGAATTTCAGCAATTTCATAACTATGTTTTTTTCTAATTAAACTTTCTACACTTTTATAATGATGAGAAAGTGTTTTCATTAAAACCTTAATCTCTTGACCACAAACAACTTCATTTTCCCAAACATACCACGACTCAACCAATGGGATTATAGAAGCACAAGAAATTAATTTTTCTTCCAATAAAAATTCTATGATATCTCTTGCTTCGTCTAAATTTGCTGCAGTCCATTGTATTTGAATGTAATCGTCCATATAAGTCCTTTGTATGATAACCTCTTTTAAAACCGCTCAATAAAAGCGCATGAGTCAAATCTAAAATCGATCATCAAAGTTCCTGATTCATCATTTAATTTATCACAAAGTATAATATAATTTGACACTTCATTCAAATAGTTTCTTTTTGATAATCTCAATATATCTTTTCTCTTTAAGTAATCCACTTGAATAACTAACTCATTTTTCCCAAGACTCATCTCTTCAATTTTTGAGACATCAATCAAAGACACCCTCCCTTTAATTTCAAGATCTATTAATTTACGTAATACACAAGCCGCAAAATCCCATCTTGTTTTTTCTTTATAACCTGTTATATTGTGACAATCTTGAATTTCACTAATTCCTAAAAAAACTTTCGTCATTGCTTTGGGCGCTAAAAACGGTCTAATAGGAAAAATCCTTCCTTTTAAATCAATCCCTCTATTTTTAAAGTCCCCTAATAAAGCAATGGGAGTGAAATGTTTATATGTAACTTGTAAATGAGTATCATCAATAAAATTTAAACTAGCCTTTTCAATTATGGGAGAACTTAAAAGCTTCTCTTGTTCATTTTTTAAATCAAAATCCTCTCTTAAAGTAGGTTTATCAAAAGACAACCCTAGCACCTCTGTTAAATATAATGAAGACAGAGCTTCTTTTTGAAGTGATAGTTGAGTAATTGTTTGAATTGATTTACCTTTAAATGTACTCATTTTTCCCACAAGTAAAATAATCACTGACAAACCGAACAGACAAAAAAAGGCGAATAAACTTTTTCTATTATTTTTTAACATACTCTCTTAACACTTTATCTAATGAACCTGCACCAAGAGCAAGAATTTTTTTATCAACTGAATCTAAAAATTTAGGAATATTTTTTAATGAAACATACTTAGAATTCGTTTTTTTACAAAACTTATCTATCAGTGGTTTTTGGTCAATATTCAACCCTTCACTTGCATTAAAAACATCTGTTATAATTACGTTTTTAAAAACTTTGCAAAAATTATCTAGCTCATCAAAAAAGCGTGAAAGTCTATGGGGCTCAAAAATAATAATGACATCATCTGAAAATTTAGAAACATCTTTCATAACACACTTAACCTCCTCAGGATGATGAGCATAATCAGAGTAGATGTTTTTCCCTAAGTATTCCATTCGCCTCAAAATTCCTTTAAATGAAGATAATGCCTCTCTGATTTTTTTACCTTCGATATCAAAAGATCTTAACAACGCATAAACAGCTAAGGCATTTTTTGCATTATACTCACCATACATTGGAAATAAAATTCTATGACCTTCTTGATAAAATACACTTTTATCAAAAAGGATTTCAATGTCACCTAGATTATATTTACAATCAAAGCTTCCATAACTTATTCCAGAAATTTTTTTTGGTAAGGCTTTATCCTCACCATAAAAGCAAAAGTGCTTTGGTTCTTTAATTTTTGAAATAAACTTAAAGTACGAATCAATTAAAGCTTCGCCCTTTTTCCAAAACGCTAAATGGTCGACATCTAAACTCGTTAAAATCCCACCATATGGATCTGTGTTTAGATGTGAGCCATCACTTTCATCTCCTTCAATAACAAAAAAATCACTTGAACCAATTTTTCCGTATCTTTGTAGACTAGGTGATAATCCACCCACAGCATATGAAATATCAAATCCAAGAAACTCCATGCAATGAGCAAGCAGTGCTGAGGTAGAGGTTTTCCCATGTGCGCCTGTAACTACCAATTGTTTTTTCCCTTTTGCTAAAAAGCCAAGAAGTGCACTTCTAAAAACTGCTTTTTTTGCAAAACACACCTCTTCATTATCATCTTTTACTGCACGAGTACGACACACTAGTTGATTAGAAATATTTTCCTTTTTATGAGAAGCAAATATTTCAACTCCTCGTGATCTTAAATATTCAACATTTTTAGATTCATTTATATCTGAGCCTGATACTTTAATACCTAGATCCAACAACATCTCAGCAAGAGCTGTCATACCAACCCCTCCAATACCTGCTAAATGAACTCCATTTTTTAAATCACTCTCTACAACTTCTTTATAGCAACAAACTGTCAATATACTCTCCTTTTCGCATCTCTAGATACTTAAGAATCTTCCCCTGCATTTGTTTTCTATTTTTAGCATCATAGAAAAAATCTAAACTTTTACAAAACTCTTCCTCAGAAAAATCTTTCTCCTCAAAAACTTTTGCGCTACCGACAACTTTTTCTAAAAATTCTGCATTATGACTTTGATGATCCCCCATTGAGTGTGGATAAGGGATGAGCATTGCAGGAGTATGATGAATTAATGCTTCTTTTATAGATCCTGCGCCCGATCTACAAATTGCAAAGTCAGAAGCTTTCCAAGCTTTGTTCATTTCTTTTAAAAAAGTTGCTACATATGATTTTATACCATTTAATTCATATAACTTTTTTAACTTTGTAGACACCCCACTTAAATGTATGACTTGAACCTCTTTTTTAAAACCACAAAGTATCTTACTTATCTTTTTATTCATAGTAGCAGCACCTTTTGACCCACCAAAAACTAAAATCGTTGTGACATCCGGATCTAAACCAAATTCCTCTCTTAAAAGAGCCTTAGAAGGTAAATTTAAATTATCACTTCGCATTGTCAAATTAAGTAACTTCGTTTTTCCGAAAAGTTGTTTTTTGACTTCTTCAAATAAAATAAGTGTTCTTTTTGAAAAAAAAGAAAATAATTTATTCACCCTTCCAGGGATTATATTTGGTTCATATAAAGTAATAGGCACTCGTAAATAACAAGCTGCAATTAATACTGGAAGTGAATGAAATCCACCCATACCAATCACATGTGTGCACTTTTGCTTTTGTAAAACCTTGATTGCAGTCTTTACTCCGCGAGCAATTGCATACAATCCAGAAAAAATTCCCGCTGAAAAATTCATCCCTAACACATTAAATCTAGAAAATTCTTTTTGTGACACAAAAGGATTTTCTTCAATACCCACTCCAATTAAAATACGCCTTCCTTCTCCTGGAAGATTATTTGCAATTCTAAGCGCCGGTAATACATGGCCTCCAGTACCACCTACTGCAAAAGCAATACACTCTTCCCCATGAATATAGTCCCTCAAAACCTTCCTCCTAACAATTTTTCTTCCTGCGTCGATTTTCGATATACACTTAAGATAATCGCAATCATTAATAAATTCGATATAAATGATGAACCACCTGCACTAAAAAACGGAAGATTTGTTCCTTTTGATGGAAGCATTCCTGACACAATACCCAAATTTAAAAACGCTCCAAAAGAGATTATGAATGTATATGTGACAACAAGATAATGTGCATAAATATCTTTTGTTTTAAAAGCAACTGCAAAGCCCATTGCTGCAATTAAGGTATAAAGTGAAACTAACAACACAATTCCTAAAAAACCAAACTCTTCAGCATAAATAGCTGCAATATAATCACTTCTAGCTTCAGGTAAATAATGATATTTTTGCATACTCTCACCTAAGCCGCGTCCAAAAAACAAACCACAACCGGCTGCGATTTTTGCTTGGTAGGCCTGGTGTCCTTTTCCTAAAATATCACTTTCTGGATTTAAGTACGATGTAATCCTTGCTGTTACATGTGGCATACTTAGCGCAACAGATAATAAAGATACAGAGGCAACTGCTGTAGGAATTAACCAATAGATTAAGCGCACCTTTGTAATAAAATAAAGTAATATCAAAGTCACAATTAAAATAAATGCCGTTCCATTATCAGGCTCAAGTAAAATCAAACAAATTGGTAATAAAAGAGGAATTTGCCAGAGGCAAAAAGTTTTGAATGATACTTTTTGATTAACTTTTTTTAATAGATAGAGATAAAAAACAGGAAAACCTAACTTTGTGATCTCTGAGGGTTGTAATGAGACTCCGAATATATTTAACCAACGATGTGAACCATTAAGATAAACTCCTATTTTAGGAACAAAAACACAAGTAAGCAACAAGAGTAAAGTAACATAAACTGCCCCTCCCCTTGAGAGAAAGAAGTCATACCCATAAACATAACAAATCCAACCTAACACACTACCAAAGAGAATGTGGAGAAATTGACGAAGAAGGGGAATATATGTAATAACTCCTTTGTCTATAATCTCTGCAGAGGTCGTATTAAAAACCATTAAAAGACCAAGACAAGTGAGCGCTACAGTTGCTAAAATCGAAATAGAAAAAATTCTCATTTATTACCTGATGCGTAACCTATCCCCAGGTTTTATTCTTTTAGCTCTTGACTCATTTAGATCATTTAATTTTAAAAGATCAGCAACTTTTATGTGATTTTTTATCGCAACAGTCCAAGCACTATCACCCTTTTTTACAACATAGTACTTTTGCTGAGTGTTTTTATTTGGCGATTTATTTGTTTGTGAAATTTTAGTTTTCTTTCTTGTATTCTCTCTTAAGTAAACTGTTTGCCCAATTCGCAGCCGTGTATCTTTCATTTTATTTATAGTCATAATTTCTTCAACAGTTGTGCGGTGACGCCTTGCTATTTTTTCTAATACATCACCTGATCTTACTATAACTTCAATTAACGGAGATTTTTCAGGTTTTTTAATCTCTTTAGGCTTTTCCTCCATCTGAGGATTTTGAGATGTACTTACCTGCTGCTTTTGTTCAATAATAGGACTTTCTGCTTTTGCGATATAATCTTTTAATATTTGATCTACCTGATCAATCTCTTTACTTTCAGTCAAAGTGTGATTTTTTGATTTATCTAAAATCACAACTTCTTCAGAAGAGTGACTCATTTCACCTTTTAAAGTAGGTCTTAAAGCCGAAATAAATAAAGCTGTTAACAATGCCATATTTACAAAGACTGAAAAAATAATAATTTCTTTCCTATTCATTTTAATACTTCCCTTTTAAAAATATCGCCTCTATGTTCAAAGCTTTTAAATTGATCAAAACTTGCACAACCAGGAGATAATAATATGGTATCTTCTTTCGAAGCTAAAGACAATCCTTTTAAAATTGCCTCCTCCATTTTATTTACTGTATAGACAACGAAATTGCTCTGCAACGATTTTTTGATTTTTTCTTTTGCTTCACCAAAACATATAATTGCTTTGACTTTATTTTGAAGTTCATCATTCCAAATACAAAAATCCAACCCCTTATCTTCACCACCCACTAATAAAATAGGTCGTTCTTTTAATCTATTAACTGCAAAAATAGTGGATTGTGGTGTTGTTGACTTACTATCATTTATAAAGTTTATACCGTTTCTTTTACCCACAACTTCAAGTCGATGGGGAAGGGGTTTGTAATCTACATACGCCTGTTTTAAATTCCCACCAGCTTTTCTCTCTAATACTTTTAAAATCTCATTTACTTCTTTTGGGAAAAAACTATCCTTTACAAAATTACTCTTTTGGACCTGAAAAAAAAAGCCATCATCTTTTACTAAGTCTTTAATCCGAAGTTTTACAGCTTTATAATTGTTAAATGTTTTATGGCGATCAAGATGATCCTCTGTAATCTCTAATAAAACAGCAACATCTAATTTATTTGACCACATCAACTCTAGTTGATAACTACTTAGTTCTACAACTACCCAATCTTCTTTTTTTGCAAATGGGAGTACATCACATGCAGGAATCCCCATATTTCCACATACCTTTGCAGAAAACATATGACCTAAAAAAGTACATAACGAACTTTTTCCATTCGTACCAGTTACGCCTATTATTTTACAATTTGAAAACCTAAAACTTAACTCTACTTCTGAAATTATCTCAATATTCTTTGCAACACTTTGCACAAATGGATGAGAACTATTAATCCCAGGAGAAATAACAGCGAACTCAAACACTCCTTTAGGCTTTTTTTCATCGGTATTTAAAAGACATACATCAAACCCTTTTATCTCAAGTAATCTTTTTGCAGCTTGACCACTAACACCTTTTCCAAATACAACAACTCTTTTCATATCCTACTGCACTTTTAAAGAAATCAAACCTAAGAAAGAAAGAACCAAACCAATCATCCAAAACCGAATGACTATTTTACTCTCATGCCATCCCTTAATTTCAAAATGATGATGAATGGGGGTACACGAAAAAAGACGTCGCTTAAAAAACCTAACCCAAAAAATTTGTAAAATAACAGACAAAGTTTCAATTACAAAAATCCCACCAACAAGGGCTAATAAAAACTCCCGCCTTAACACAATTGATGTTAACCCAATGATTGCACCAAGCGCTAATGATCCTGTATCCCCCATAAACACTTGTGCTGGATAAGAATTAAACCATAAAAAACCAAGTAATCCACCAATTAATGACGATAAAAAAATAGCAATATCTCCTGCACCTTCGATGTATAAAATGTTTAAATAGTCTGCAACAAAAACATGATTTGAAATAAAAGCAATGATTGCAAAAACAAACGCCACCATAAGCATACAGCCCGTTGCTAAACCATCTAAACCATCTGTCAAATTGACCGCATTCATCCCACCAATTAAAACAAACATGGAAAATAAAAACGTAAACATTGACGAACCAATAATAAATGGATGTTTCATAAATGGAATATAGATATGACTCATGAATGATTGTAATGATCCTGTTACTTCTGTGTTTTTTAATTCAATTGAATGAAAATTCATAACACTATGTATTGCTTGAGAAAAACTTTCATTATGCAAATACAGTGTAATAAAAAAAACACAGGCTATCTGCATTAAAAATTTCACCCGTGCTGAAAGACCACCTTTATTTCTGATTTTTAAATAGTCATCAATAAAGCCAATCAAACCCATTGAAACTAATGTAAATGTAAATAAAAAAGTAAAAGGACTTTGTATATCCATCCACAATAAATTTGATGTAATTATTGTAAATATAAACAAAAGTCCTCCCATCGAGGGAATCTGACTTTCCTTATTGTAGCTTCCTGCAAGAACGGCTACATCAGTCACTCTTACCTTATGTCCAATTTTTAATGAGACAAGTTTTGCAATAAAAGCTTTTCCTACAACTAGTGTTAAAACAAAGCTAGATAGCGCCGACATTAACATTTTAAAACTGGTATAAAAAAACAAATGAGGAACACTTATATCAAATCCCTGCATCCACTTTAGAAAAACTAAAAACATGTTTTCAGTGTAAAAAACAAAAGTATAAAACTCAAGGTATTTATAGCATACTTATCTAGTCTTTCATTAGCATAGATGATTGATGGAAGACTATTTTCCATTTTCCATTTTCGCGTTTGTACCAAAAATCAAAGCGCGCTTTTATCGTTTCTTTTTTTCCATTGCTTGTATATGTAAAATCATAAAAGCCAGTGTTCATTGCAATATCACCATATTGCTTTGTGATTAATTCTTTAGTATCAACTTCTAGATCTTCTAATAATAGAAAATCCCTAAAATAATTTCGAATCTGTTTTTTTGATTCGTAGATATCAGGAGATAAAGTAGGCATTAAAATAGCATCCTTAGCATACAAATCAACAACTTCATCTGAATTGCCTTTTGATCTTTCCACCATTTCAATCCACTCAAAATAGGCACCTCGTACAGTTCCCTTTGAATACTTTGTTTTATCAAACTTAATTCCGCAACCAGCACTAACTAAAGTCATTATACCACACGCTCCTAATAGTATTTTTCTTATCATTGAAAATCCCCTATACTTTATAGATCTACAATAGTTAAGAAATATTAAATTCCAAGATATTTATACAATAGCTGGACTTTCATCCAACAACTTCCATAATTTTAAAGAGTTAGCCCCTTTAATTAAAACAACATCTCCTGGTTTAATGTTGTCATATAATCCGTCCTTCAAAGATCTAAAATCAAAGAAGTATTTTGCAAATTTACCTTTTTTTTCAAACACTTCAACAATAGATTTTGTTTCTATTCCTATACACAAAACAAGATCGCATATATCTACGGATTTTTTTGCGACCATTTGATGAAACATAGGACTTTGACTTCCTAATTCACTCATTTGCCCAAAAACAAAAATTACCCTACCACCCTCTTTTGGTTTTGGTAAATTTTCTAACGCAGCGGTTACGGATAATAGATTTGCGTTATAACTATCATCAATAAAAGTAACTCCAGCTCTTTTAATAACCTCAAAACGATGAGGCGCCTTTTTTGACACCATAGAAAGTGCCGCTAGGCGAATTTGGTTATCATCCATCCCTAAATATCTAGCTACTTCATAAGCAGCAACAAAATTTTGAGAAAGATGGGATTCTTTATAAGGAGAAATGACATCAATCTTTGAGGGGTATAAAATATTATGAGAGAGGCAATTTCTATAAATAGCATTAAAATTTGCTGAGTTTTTATGTATCACCGAATATTTCGTATTAACTGAAAAAATCTCAGATTTTGCTTGAGCTATATCTTCTAAAGATTCAAAGTTTTCACTGTGCACGTATGTAATCTCAGTTAAAACAACTATTTCAGGGGGGGCTATCTCTACTAACTTTGCAATATGTCCTTTTTTAGTCATTCCCATTTCAAGTAATAAAAACTCTTCATCACCAACAGCTGATAAAATTGTTAAAGGAAGTGTTACTTGAGTATTTTGACTTCCTTTATTTGCGTGCACTTTAAACTTTTTAGAAAGGATATGATAGATCATTTCCTTAGTAGTAGTTTTTCCCACAGATCCAGTGACACCAATGACTCTTATTTGTTTTTCTTGGAGCATCTTTTTAGCAATCAGCTGAAGAGCATCTCTTACATCATCCACAAAAAACAGCTCCAGGCCATAACCTGCCCCTTGATAGTCTTTATCAACAACTGCAGCATAAGCGCCGTTTCTTGCCACATCTTCTAAAAAGTCATGACCATCAAATTTTTTACCTTTCAGCGCAAAAAAAAGTGATCCAGGTTCGATTTTTCGAGAATCAATAGCGTAAGAATTGATAACTGTTGTCGATTCTGTCATACGGCTTAAAATTTTTCCAATCTGTGAAATAGGTATTTGCATATATGAATCATATACAAACTCATCTTTTTTGCAAATCTCCTTAAAAAAATGATGGGACGTTGTTTTAATACTTTTTTAAATAGGGCTAGTTTTTGGCGAATTTTTTCAGTAAAATCGGCAACAGAGATAATCCACACAGCCCGCATAATGCTGCCATCATTGTTGGAGATAAAAGCTCTGATAGATGAGGCATGTGATCAAGCTTCATTAAATCTCCAAGCGAATTTCCAACTGTTGTTAAAATAAAGGCTATTGGAAGCATCCCGAAAAACGTTGTAATAGCAATTTTTTTATAAGAAACTTTAAGCGTCGATAAAGCCGCTGATACAAGAGCAAAAGGAAAAAATGGTACAAACCTTAAAAAGAGCAAGTAAAGAGTTTCATTTTCTGAAAAACCTGTTTTTATCTTTTGAAGTAATTTATTGTCATCTTTTAATAAATAATTTTTGAATCCAAATCTACACGCAAACACTATGATTAATGCGCCAATGACAGAGCCTGTCATAATAATCAACATTCCAGCTACTTTAGGGAACATATATCCTATTACGAGATCAAATAAGAGCATACCTGGTAAGAAGGTTAACAAAGCTATTAAATAAAGCCCTATGGCAAGGATAAAGGCCTTTAAGGGATATATAGTAACAAATTCTTTAATATCCATGTGGATTTCCTTCCACACCGACCATTTAAAGTATTCAAAAGCGCCTACAAAGTATAATGCAGCCATAAAGAGCCCAAAACCACCAGCCAGAAACACTGGTTTTAATCTATTTTTTACTTGTTTCATGCTATCTAGTATACTAAATTGACAATAGGATGAAAAGCAAAAGATCTTTTATGATGAGCACAAGATTTATTAAAATAATTATTTTATAAAACTCTTTCATTGCCGATATTAGTAAAAGTTTGCTATACTATTTATTTCTCATTTGGGTGGCATGGCCAAGTGGTAAGGCAGGGGCCTGCAAAGCCTCTATCCCCAGTTCGAATCTGGGTGCCACCTTATTTTTTAGGTTTATAAATGTTATTTCTCGTACCAACTCCTATAGGTAATTTAAAAGATATTACTTTCCGCGCTATAGATATTTTGTCTGAATGTGATTATATTTTATGCGAAGATACAAGAAAAACTATTCATCTTTTAAACCACTATAACATCAAAAAAAAACTTATTTCCTTCTATAAAGAAAAAGAAAGAGCTTTGGAAGAAAAAATTCTTGATGATCTAAAAAATGATTTAAAGATTTGCTTAGTATCAGACGCTGGAACACCTGCAATCAATGATCCAGGCACACACCTTATAGCAAAATGTCATGAGGCAGATATAAAAGTAAACTCACTTCCTGGTGCATGCTCTATTCCAACAGCACTTGCGCTCTCTGGTCTTGAGTTCGAAAAGTTTCAATTTCTTGGTTTTTTCCCTAAAAAAGAAAAAGAAAAAAAAGAACTCATCGAATCTATTCTTTCATATATAGGTGTCTCTATTTTTTTTGAGTCGCCCAAAAGAATTCTTAAGACAATTGCTCAATTTCCAAAAGATTGTGACGTGTTTGTTGCAAAAGAACTTTCTAAGATTCATGAGTCTCTTATAAAAGTCACTTCTGATTCTGCTTCTGACTTTGAAGAATCACTAACACGCGGGGAAATCTGCGTCTTAGTTAAAGGAAATAAAGCTCCTTCTAAACTTAAAATTGAAGATGAGCTTTTAATGAAAAAGCTTTTAAAACACCTTTCACAAAGAGATGCTGTTAAAATCGCTTCTGAGATCACAGGAAAGAAGAAGCAGTCTTTTTACAATTGATAGTAAAATCACTTTTCGAAGCAAGACCCTCAAGTGGTTTAAGTTTCCAGATATAGCGCCTAAACCATATCTGCTCTTTTAATTTTTTTTGTAGTCATTATTTGGATTTTCCATATTGTAGACATAAAGAACATCTTTTATATAAAAAACATGTTCACGCGCCAAGTCTAATAAAAACAAACCAATAGCCACATCATTAGCGACATGATAAAACTCTTCCTCATATTGCAATCGATCAAGAGGTATCTGTTTAAATAACCCAGCATAAAAAGTTCGAGGATGACTCCATCGATATCTTAGTTTCCTATGATTTCCCTCTTTTAATACACTCAGTAACGTAGGCTTGCTATGCCCTGAGCTTTTTTTTGTACCAACATCCATGCCATACGTCATCCACACACGCTCATCTTGATAAGCGCGATTAATCCTTTCTAATACATTTTCATGAAAAAGTTTATCATCACCATCTAAGATCAAAATAATCTCATCATCCTTACATGAATATATCATGTGATACAAATTATAAAGCGCGCCTTTATTTTCCTCATTTTCAATAAGCGTAACATTTACATCTTGTCCATATTTAAGGATGTATTCCTTTACTAATCTACCTGTTTCATCCGTTGACGCGTCATTTGTATAAATTACTCTGAAGTTTTTGTAGTTTTGACAAAAGACACTTTGTAAATTGTCCTTGAGATATTCCCTGTTATTATAAGAAGGAATCACAATAACAATAGATTTTTCGTCGTTGGGGTTTTTTATTTCAGGAGCATAGTTAAATTCTTTTGCAAAAATCACACAAAATAAAGAGAGAAGTAAGAGTGTTTTTTTCATAAGTTTCTCCAAATTGAAAAAGTATATAATATCATCACTTTAATTTTTAAGTATTTTAAATTACTTTCAATCCTTTTCAAGAATCCTGTTTTTTTATAAAATGAATTTATGACACTGTCGAACTCAAGAGAAAAAAAGCGAGTAGCTATAATTCCAGGCCCCTCATTACATCATGGATTGATGATGATGGTTGCATCACATAGATTACTATATGAAGGTGCAGAAGTTACAACTTACCATAAAAGCATACGAGCTCTACATGAATGGTTTCCCTCGCACAATATAATTACGCCCCCTGAAAACGAAACCATCTTTGAAGAATTTTCAAACTACGATCTTATAATTCTACAATATGATAACACTCCATTTTGTAAAGAACTAATCGCCCATTTTAGAACAACTAATAAACCTCTTCTATCTGTCTTTTATCCACATTACCGAAAAATGACGCACCCACCTCTTACACCTCTTGATCGCGTATTTAATAAATCACTTCCAATGGTGGAAAATATTTCTTTGGCTATTGCCTCCCTTCTTTGTGTTCGCCAACATTCTAAAAACAACGGTCTTTTACCTCCCAAAGAATTACTCCATAGAAAATATAAAAAACGTGTTGCTATTTATCCTTCACAAAATATTTCTAAAAAATATGAGAAGATAAAACAGACACTTGAAAAATTAGGATTTGAGCCTTTTTACCTCGATGATGAATGTTCAGCAAAGGGAGCTGAACTTTTATATGAATCAGGTTTTTTTATTGGACCCGATTCCGATTTTTGCCACCTTGCTTCAAATCTGCAAATTCCCACCCTGGTCGTTACCAAAGAAAAAAGACCTGCCTCTATTCACACACCAGGTTGGCTTAGAAGCTCTTTTATCACACCCCCAAAATGGATTCCCAGAGCTCAAGAACGTCTTATATCAGTCGATAAAGTGATGAAAGGGTTTTATAACCTCGCTCGTATTAACAACATAGAAGTTTAATTCATATTTTCTTGCCACCTATTCAGCTATATATATAGTTAATATTGAAATAAGGATGGTTATCATGGGTAATAAACCAAATAGACTTAAAAAGCTTAAAAACAAGGCTTTACGAAAATTTAGTCAAATTGATGTTAAAAAAGACAAATACAAGAATACGACCTTTCAAAGAATTTATGATATCAAGCCATTTAATGCTCAGAATGCAAAAGAAATGCTGAAAGATTTTAAAAAGCAAGTAGAGCACGTGCACTTAAAAAATAAACCTCATCATCATAAGCGAACAACTCCCGGTTCTATGGATGCAGAAAATCCATACACCAAAACAGGTCACGAAAACATGAATAAAACCATGAAAACATGGCAAAAGGGATCAACTCAAAAAAGTTCTGATTTAAGTAAAAAATACTTTAAAACAACATGGAAAAAAGCTGCATAACAACGTTTGAATTTTTCTAAATATTAAGCTATTATTTGTACTATGAAAATAGCACACATATCAGATATCCATTTTTTTAATCCAAGCTTGAAGTTCTCACACCTTCTTTCTTCAAAATGGCTGGGCTATTTAAATGCCTACTTTAAGCGTAGAAATTACTTTATAACAAAACACCTAGATCTTTTTTTAGCCTCGCTTAAGAAAGAAGATGTAGATATTCTTGTGATCACCGGAGACTTTACAACTATTTCTGAACCTGAAGAATTTTCAAGAGCAAAAGACTTTATCACAAAAGCACAAGACTATGGATTCAAAGTGTTTATTATTCCTGGAAATCATGACGTCTACACCAAAAAAGCATTTAAAAAAAGACAGTTTTATAAACATCTAAATGTTCCTCAATTTTCAAATGATAAACTTCATATAGAAAACATTCATCCGAATTGGGATCTTATTTTAATTGACAACACAACAATTAATTCATTTGGAAAAGCAAATGGTCACTTTCTCGAATCAAGTGATCAAACCCTAAAATCACTATTAAATAGCTCTAAGAATGTAATTATTGGAAATCACTTTCCTTTTTTCGAACCAAAACAGCACAGGCAACTTTTTAGAGGTTTAAAATTAAAAGAGATCTTACTCAACTCCGAAAAAGAAGTTATCTTCCTGCATGGCCACACCCACCAAACTCAATATAGCAATGAAAAAAATCTTCATATATTTAATAGCTCACAAGTGACCGTCACAGATCAATTTAAATACCATATCATCACACTTGATGACGAAAAATTTACCCACCAAGAAATAAAGTACTATGACTAAAAATTCTAAATTACCAATGTGGATAGACGACGGTCTAAAATTTAAATGTACCGGCTGCGGTGCTTGCTGTACAGGCTCTCCTGGATATGTTTGGTTAGAAGATCAAGATATCGAAAATTTAAAAAGACACTTAAAAATGACTAAAGAAGAATTGATCAAAAAATACTGCAGACAAATTGGCGATAAAATTTCTCTTATTGAAGACTCAAAAACTTACGATTGCATTTTTCTAAAAGAAAATAAATGCAGTCTATATGGGGCGCGTCCAAAACAATGCCGTGTCTACCCCTTTTGGAACGATGTAATGAAAAATAAAAAGACCTGGGATAATGAAGCCAATCATTGCGAAGGGATCAATCACAAAGAAGGAAAACTTTTTACTAAAGAAGACATCCTAAAAATCATTTCATAAAAAACTATAAAATAAATTTTATTTATTTGCTTTACCCTCTTTTTTGACTATCTTCTTTTTCTTTTCATTGTTGACTGCTTCTTTTTCTACATCTGATTTTTTATCTATTTTTACCACATCTACTTCTACACCCTTGTCTATTTCTGAGGTAACCTTTGAACTTTCACGATCTGCAATTTGTACAGAAGCACGTTCGTAAACAACAATTTTTGCATTTGCTCTATTCACTTCTCTTATAACAAGAGCAATCAAAGTAATAGGCAAAATGGCTATTAAAACTATCACCTTAAGGATTGATCCGAAAATTTCTGCACCAGAATATTTTTTTATATCTCTTGTTACTGAAAAAAGATTTCCTGCTGCTGGTGGTCCTATAAGTTTTTCAGGAAGCACTTCTAACATTTTTTCAATGTCATCTTTTATTGCATCATAATAAACGACTTTTTCTGAAAATTTAACTGATCTTTCTATCTCAGGCTTTCGATAATGTGTATGGAAAATCGTTTGAGCATGAAATTCTAACTTATCCTTAGTTGATATTAAAGAGCATTCTGCAAAATTTAATCCAAATTTTTTAAGCCATATATTAATATTACTTAATAACTCAACCTCATTTTTGTCACTTACATCTCCAGAAAAAGCTAACCCCACTTTATTCTCGTTGTCTTTTCCTAAGTTATAAGCTTCTAATTTGCTAGATATTGCAAGTGCTACCATTGTAGTATTTTTCGAATCTGCTTGAATCCCCTCATATAATTCTTTCATATTCAAATCAAGTTTTTCAACTTTATTCTTTTTGCCCTCTTTTTCTTCAGGCATGCTATTGATAAGATTAATTTCTGACTTTCCATCTGTTTCTTCGATCATATTGATCGTGAAACTCTTATTATCAATATCAACCAAAGCTTTTAAAGGTGTACTGTCCTCTTCCGTAACTATACTTGGAAACATAATTTTTTGACTATCCGGCATATATTTTAAGATAGCAGTAGCCCAACTTCCAACTTTCAGTGGGTTTTGCTTATCTCTATTTTCAAGATAAAATTCAATTCCTAATTCTTCTGCCCCACGAACAAATGTTTTTAAATATTGCAGCGGCATTTCCAAAGGTTTTTTATGATCTTTTGCTTTTTTACCCTTATTCATAAGTTTAGCATTTTCTTGAGAGGGCGTTATAATATCTTCACTATTTGATAAAAGTGCAAATGGACTTGAGCTTGTAACTTTTTTTATTTTTTCAACTGCTTCATTATTTCTTTGTACATCTGTAATTGTGGATCTTACAAAAACCCTTTTTGTTTCCTGTGGAAGATTACTAAATATTTCTTTTACAAAACCCCAAGCCTCCTCCTCATTCTTGGGAACATATACTCCTCTATCTTTCAGTTCTGTTATTGGAACCACATTGTAATTTTCAATACGAAGAATCTGTACATCTGTCGAATCCATTGACATAACTACATCGCCAGCTTGAAATGGTGATTCTTGAACTAACATCTTTATTTGTGGTGAAGCAGCAGCCATGGTAACCTCATTTTTCACTTTTTCTTTATAATATGCTTATATATTAGCATGTATTGTACTTTTATACACCTTTAAATAAAAGATTTACAAAAGACTATAATTTCAAATCCTTATCAAAAAGTTATTTATAATAAATCAATTTTTCTCTTGTTTGTAACTCGCTGTAAAGTTAACTTTAATTTTTAAGGGAAATAAAGGATTTGCAAGTGGGAGAAAGACAACTGAAGAAGCAGACAAGTGAAATTATAAAAGATTGGTTAAAAGCACCTTATGATGAGGAAACTCGATCAGAAGTAAAAGAGCTAATCCAAGATCATAAGGATCAGGTAGAAGAGGCATTTGGAAGCACCATAGCATTTGGTACAGGTGGAATGAGGGAAAAAATGGGGGTAGGACCTGCTCGTATAAATAAATATACGATAAGGCAAGCAACCTATGCTGTTGTTAAGCATATCTTAAAACATCCAAAAGATATGTGGAAAAAAGGTGTAGTGATTTGTCATGATTGTAGAGTTCATTCTCGAGAGTTTGCAATAGAAACAGCTCGTGTATTTGCTGGCTCAAACATACCTGTGCACATCACAAAAGATTTAAGACCGACACCGTTTTGCTCTTTTGCAATTAGGCATCTTGGTGCAATTGGCGGTGTGAACATCACAGCATCACATAACCCAAAAGAATATAATGGCTACAAAGTTTATTGGAATGATGGAGGGCAAGTTGTCACACCACACGACACAGCAATTATTGATGAGATTAAAAATATAAAAGACTTAAGTAAAATTCCCCTTTCAGATGAAAACTCACCACTTATAAAAATTATCGATGAAAGTGTAGAAAAGGCTTATCTAGAAGCTATTTATGACGAAGCTTTATTTAAACATGAAAATGAAGCAGAAGGAAAAGAAATTAAAATTTGTTACTCTCCTCTTCATGGCGCGGGAATTACCATGATACCAGATGCTCTAAGACTTTGGGGTTTTGAAAATATCACTTTGGTGAAAAGTCAAGAAAAACCAGATGGAAATTTTCCTACAACAAAAACCCCAAATCCAGAAACCGAGTCAGGACGAGCAGAAGGAATTAAAACGTTAAAAGAATCCAAAGGTGATCTGCTTTTAATCTCAGACCCGGATTCAGACAGACTTTCAGTTTCTATGCAAAAAGATGATAATATCCATACTTTTTCAGGAAATGAGCTTGGAATTATTTTTCTTCACTACCTTGCCACACAAAAGAATTTAACAAACTGGGCATCAATAACAACGATTGTATCAACGCCGCTTTGTAAAAAGATGTCAGAAGCACTCGGAGGGAAATGTTTTGAAGTGCTTACAGGTTTTAAGTACATAGCGGAAAATATAGAGAAGTGGAAACAAGATGGGCCGAATTTTATTTTCGGCTTCGAGGAATCACTCGGTTATCTTTCATCTAAAAATGTTCGTGATAAAGATGCCGTCCTTGCCTCATGTCAAATTGCAGAAATAGCACTTTTCTTAAGAAAGCAAAATAAGACTTTACTTGATTATCTCTTCGACATTTACAAAGAGTTCGGGATCTACAGAGAAGGAGGAGCATCCATAGAGTTTGCAGAAAAGAGCCTTTTATCATCTGCTATTGAGCCCATCATGAAAAATCCCCCCAAAGAGCTACTAGGAAAAAAAGTGGTCCGCATAGACAACTATGAATCTAAAATCTCCACAGATCTTACCTCAAGTAAAACAATGCCCATCACACTCCCCACCTCCAAAGTCCTCACGCTCCATCTAGAAGACGGCTCCCGCTACATCTTCCGCCCATCAGGAACAGAGCCCAAGATTAAGATCTATGCCGCTCTCCACAAGGATTCTGACGGCACCGACATGTCCACTCAAATCGCCTCCCTCGATGCCGAGGTTTCTAAAAACCTCGATACTCTCAAGAAAGAGTTCTTTAAGGCGTAAACGCGCCTCCGGCGGCCAAAGGGACTATGTCCCTTTGGAAACCCAAGATGGATTTTTGCGCACACGCAAAAATAATTACGTGCATTATGAAAAAATCATAATAACCTCATAATTATGCGGAATGAGAGAGATGCTCAGTCAGGTATTTACATGAAAAAATTGATAAGGACTAGGATTTTTGATTAGAAAGATCTATTTTTTGTTCGGTGTTTTTTCTCCATAAAAAGAATACTGACCAGAGGCCAATCAAAGCTATGATCACAACTCCGCTGGGAAGAGTGAAGTATGATCCAATGGTTTGCTGATAGGCGCTATCTTGCTGATTAATGAGTGGTAGTAATTTATAAGAGAGCTCATTGAAAATGATTGAGCCAAATATCATTCCCGCAAGTCCCACAAGGACATCTTTAGATCCGCTTGCAAGCGCTGCAATCCCTGTTCCTGGGCAATAACCTGAAATAGCCATACCTACACCAAAAACTGACCCACCAAGTAAGCTAAAGATTATAGGAGTTTTCGAAAGTAAGAGTTTTGGAATAATTCCGACTGCATGTAAAGAATAAATCCCGACACTTCCAACAACAATTGCAGTGAGAATAACTTTCATAACAGTAAAATCTTTTAATAAAAATTGACCAATGATCACATCAAATCTATAGACCGCAGCTTTCTGCAATAAAAAGCCGAAAATAAAACCACTTAAAAGAGCGATGATTGTAATAGAAGGTGTTGATTGAAAAAATTGTAGATTCATGATGTCCCCCTATTTTTACGATACATTAAAAGCGATGTAGGAATTCCTACTGCAAAAAGAGCCATCATGAAAACCCAGCTTGTAACTGCAAGCTGTGCGCCGCCACTGATTGCATGTCCTGAGGTACATCCATTGGCAAGTCTTGCGCCAAATAAAAGTAAAAAACCGCCCGCAAAAGCAGCCACATTACGGCGAGCTTTTGATGTTCCAAAAGCTTTAGTCCATAATGTATTAGATGCCTCATTCTTTTTCGGAGTAAGTCTTGCCGAAGCATAAGCACCAAGAAACATTCCTACAATAAATAGAATTTTCCAATTAAAAATAACGTAATCGCTAAGTAGTCCCGCAAAATAAGGTGTGCTCTCAATATGCGATCCAGATACAACTTGCTCAACAAGTGCTCCAACTCTAGAGATCCCTGTTGACACTCCAATCTTATAGCCAATCGACAATAAAGCCGTTAGCAAAAGTCCAATAAACGCGCCCACCAAGTATGGTGACCAGACCTCCTTCTTCAAAAATGCCTTCATAATTCTCTCCTCACATTCAAAGATCCTATAGTATAGAAATCTGTAGATACATTCCACTAAAAAAGTTCTTTGCGTGAACACGCGCCTCCGGCGGCCAAAGGGGGATTCCCCCTTTGGAAACCCAAATATGATTTTCGCACATGTGCGAAAATGAAAACAGTTATGAACATTATAGGAAAATCATAATAACCTCATAATTACGCGAAACGAGAAAGCAAAAGAAACTTTCTCGATTAGTGTTTTCTCGGCGAGATTTTTTTTATATGAGATCAAGTGTTTCTGGAAAGGAGGTGTTTTGCTTAGGAAGATTTGTTCTATTTTGGGTCGACAGTGTACAGGTAGTACTCCGAGACCCAAAATAGGAGAAAGGTTTCAAGCAAAACTCCTCCTCCCCACCTCTTTTACTTATCAGGGTACTTTATTCGGAGGTGGTGGGTGGCCTTGATTATTTCGACGAGCTTTTGCTTAATGGTGGCTAGTTCATCAAAGGTAAGATCACACTCATCAAACTGCCCATCCAAGATCTTCGTAGAGGTAATCTTTTCGACGAGTTCTCTTACAGCTTCTTCTGTATTTTCTTCAAGTGTTCTAGAGGCGGCTTCTATTGAATCTGAAAGCATAATAATCGCCGATTCTTTAGTTTGGGGTTTTGGGCCTGGGTATCTAAAAGCTTTTTCCTCAACATCCTCTTTTACACCTTTCATTTTCTCTAGTTGTTTATGATGAAAGAATTTTATTAAAGTTGTACCGTGGTGCTCTAGGATAATATCAATAAAAATTTTGGGAAGATTATATTGTTTTGCAAGAGATTTTCCGTCGAGTATATGACTTTTAATAATATATGCTGATTCAATAGGGGTGAGCAGTTGGTGGATATTAAATGGTTTTTGTCCGGTAATAAGTTGATTTTCTGTATAGTAATGAGGGTTATTTAATTTTCCGATATCGTGATATAGGGTTGTTACTCTGCACAGCATTCCGTTTGCGCCGATAGCGTTTGCGGCGTATTCAGAGATATGGCCAATTGAAAGGCTATGTTGATATGTACCAGGAGCTTCTAGGCTTAATCTTTGCAACAGAGGGTGTGTTGGATCAATAAACTCCATAAGCGCCATGTTTGTCATGACTCTAAACATTGATTCTATAATTGGGATTGTGATCAAAAGTAGCACTGCAATTATTATAATATTACCGGCAAGTGCAACTAATTGGATCCATGATTGCTCTTCAAAAAGTGTGTTTGATGAAAGAAAATAGATTATAATTGTAGCAGCGCACAGAGCCCAAACCTTTATGCAAACAATAAATATCTCTTTTCGCTTTTTAATTGAAGAAGAGTAAAGAGATGCAAGTATTCCTGAGAATATGTTAAGCACAACAAAGTGGTTATGTTCCAAGGCTAATGTGAAGCCTAGAACTACAGAAAAATATAAACTTGTAAATAAAGCGATCTCTTCATCTAAAAAAAGAGCAAGTATAACAGATAAAAACGGAATGATTATCGGATATTGAAAGTAACTTGCTATTGAATAAGGAATCGCATTAATGACAAATTCTGAAGATTTTGCTAAAACACAGGTTAGGATAATTGTAAGAATATAAATTGAGAGCTTATTTGTATTTTTCAAAACTTCACTATTTCTTACAACACAATAAGCCCAACCAAGTCCTACTACAACTAAAGAAAGTAAAAGAGAGGAAAGAAGTTTTGAAACGGATAAAAGCTGACGATTTCGCTTTAAAGCTTCTTTTAAGGCTAAAATCTGCTCATATTCTTTTTCACTAATCCTATCCCCTTTTTTGACAATTAGATCGTTTTTAGCTCTTGAAGAAAAGACTTCTGGGACAGTTTCATAAATACTACTTTCCATGGCTGATCTTTCTTCATGATCCCTTTGTAAAAGGTAGCGATTTCCTCTAAATATACCAATGATATATTCAATTTCCCTTGAATAAGCTCTATTTTTTTCCCTTACTTCACGCTCTAACTTTGTCCAAAACTCATTTGGTAAAGTCAAAGATTTTTTAGTGACTACATTTTCAACAATTGAGTAGTGTCTTACTGACAAATCAATTTCTTCTCGCTTTCGGTATGTTCTTCTTCCTGTAAAATGCCATCGTTCTAACTCTTTTGTCACAACATCAACTATATGCTTCATTTCATTAAATGTTGCTTGATATGAGCTTCGCCAATTTGGATGATTTGATAATCTTCTCATCACATCTGCTTGAACAGATTTCAAATCACTTTCTTTAATCTTCCAAATTTTTCCAAGATCAACCAAGGCTTCTTGCTTTAAAACTATCATCTGCTTTTTATCTAAATAGGAAAAATCTTGAATTGCGATGATATCATTTGGAGCTGTACTGTTAATTTCGAACACAAAAAAACGTCTTTCTCTGAAATGAAAAAAGGCCGCTAGTGAAAAAATTAAGACAAAAACAAGCAAAAAATCCCGTTTGGAAAAGTTTTTTCCTATTTTCTTTTTTTCTTTTTTTACTCGTTTTTTAAACACTTTTCTATGTTTCCTTTTGGAATTTAATAACTTCTGATTATTTCCAGATTAATAAAATCCATAATTTGCTACAATACCCTTCATCTATTTCTTGATACCTGATAAGAAATTATATTAAAATACGCTTTTTGGAGATTTTTATGCAATCTAAGGAATATATCGCTTTATCTAGAAAATATCGTCCTAATACTTTTGACGATATTATCGGCCATAAAGAAATTATTACAATATTAAAAAATCAGCTCGAATCAAAAAAGTTAGCGCATGCTTATCTTTTTACTGGACTGCATGGAACAGGAAAGACAACTTTTGCTAGAATTTTTGCAAAAGCGCTTAACTGCGACTGCCCCTCAAAAGATTTAAATCCTTGTAATGAATGTCCCTCCTGTAAAGAGATCTCAGCATCTTCCTCTTTGGATGTTTTAGAAATTGATGGCGCTTCAAATCGCGGGATTGATGATATTAGAAACATCAACGAAACCGTCGGCTATGCTACTTTTCAAGGCAAATATAAAGTCTATATTATTGATGAAGTTCACATGCTCACAAAAGAGGCCTTTAACGCCCTTTTAAAAACACTAGAAGAGCCCCCAGAAAACACAAAATTCTTCCTTGCAACCACAGAAGCCCATAAAATTCCCGCAACAATCCTCTCCCGCTGCCAGCGTATCGATTTAAGGCGCATAGAGCTTTCTTTAATCAAAGATAAATTAAAAGGCATCTCAGAGGATCTAAAAACAGAAATAAGCGACGACGCACTCTCTTTGATAGCCCGTATCGCAGAAGGTAGTATGAGGGATGCCGAATCTCTTCTTGAAAACGTGATCGCCTATTCCAATAAGATCTCTGCAGACGATATCTACCAAATTTTAGGCCTATGCCCTAAAAACCTCTTTTTTGAAATCGATGACGCTTTTGCAAAACAAGATTTTTCAATTATATTCAAAATCGCCCCAAAACTCTTCTCTACACACACAAACCTTAATTCCCTAATCGATGAACTCTCAATCCACTTCAAAAACCACTCCTTTTCACATCTAAATATCGAATCTGACGAAATAAAACTCTTCACTGAAGAAGAAAAGCAAGGCTTTGAAAAAGGAAAATCAATCTATACACTAGATCAACTCCTTGAAATCTTGAATATCTTAGCAGATACCTACCACTACAACTTCCCACCGATCTCAAAACAAATCCATATCGAAATCCTGCTTCAAAAAATCTTAAGCTGCAGACACGCAAAATCTGGTCAAGAAATCCTCAAACACCTCAAGTCCCTACAAGAAAACATGAGACCTAATACCTTTAAAGCCCCTGCAGAAATACAACAAACAACCCTTTCCTCTCATACCCCAAAAGAAACACTAAACACCCCTCAAACGGAACAAAAAACCTCACCTGAAATTCAAGTCGATTTAAAAGAGCAAGTCAAACACGATACCATCATGCAATTTGCCGCTGTGGAATTAGAAGGCCGCCTCAATAAAAATACAACTTAAAAAAAAAGCTAGCTTTTTCGCAAAAGCTAACTTTTTATGTTAATCTTGTATAGCATCAATAGCATTTTTTAAAATCGTATACTGTTCATCACTCATAGAGTTATAAAGATTTTCCAAAGAGCTATCAGAACTTAAAGTACCATTCTGACTTAACTCACCTGCAAATATCTCATACACCCCATTTAGACTCTGATCATATACATCCAACTTGACCTTTGCACAAGAACTCATAAAAGTCATTACTCCTTTATAAAAATCATGCAACTCACCTGAAGCCGTAATTTGGTTAAGTGAATTCAATTGATCAAAATCTTTTTCTAGATCTTCAAGATTAGGCTCTCTACCTATTCCAAATTCAATAATCTTTCCAAAGTTCATTCTACCAAACTCTTCTAAAGAAGGCTTCGCAATCGTTTCTAATAAAGGGGCTTCAATTTCAGGAAATGATCCAACTTCTAAAGCTTTGTTAAGCTTAGCAAATGCTGCTGGATCTTTCTGAAGCTCCACAAACGCGGCTTCAATTTGCTCTTTTCTACCATCCCTAGATACCTCCCACATCTCTGCAAGGGAACGATCAATATTAAAAGCGAGGAAACCACCCCTTATTCTAGTTTTTCCAATCTGCACAAAAGTATCAAAACAATCATTAAAACAAGAGAATAGTCCTCTATATAAAGATTGAAATTCTACCGGTAAATTTAACATATCTTTCTTCATATAATAATCAAATCCAATATAATCAGTTAACGCATAACCTCTTTGTTGATGATCTTTTTTGATTGGAAGATTCAAAAGCCTTAGAAAATTTGTTTCTGAAAACTTTTCAAAAGATGGCATTTCAGCTTGTGTAGGTTTTGTTGATTTACCAACTACTGGAGCTGCTGCTTGTTGCATCGCTTCATCAGTAGGTGTCTTAGGCTGACTTGAAGAAACAGAACTTGCCCTTAACGTAGCTCTAGGCTCTTCTGGTTTCTCTAGAGATGCGCGTGGAGCTTGAAAGAAATGACATTGGTCATCTGGAATACTATTATATAGTACACTTATATCATCCGTAGAATACAATGCAAAAACTTCTGCTACATTAGTCTGTTCATCGGTAAAATACGTTCGAATTAATTCTCTCGTAGAATCATAAAATTGTCTATAAAAGGGTTGTAGACTTTCAGGGAGATTTATTCTTTCCTCTAAAAGCAATTGATCAAAAGCTTTTGCAAGATCAGATTCCTGATAGGGAGCATTTGTCGGGAAAATTAAATTTATAACATTGTATAAATTTAATTTACTAAAATCGTCAATTGAAATTGCTCTAGAATCCGTTTGATTCGTATTCACAATTGGATCTGTAGTAGCAACTGTACTTAAACCATCTTGTTTTTTATTTTGCTTCTTTGTATCAATTGGAACTAGAGGGATACTGTTTTGCGTAGTATTTGAAGTTACCATTTGTCCCGTTGAACTATTCTGAACTTTACTTAAATTTGTTGCATTAGCCACAGTTGAGCCAGGGTTAGCCTGTCTATTATTTAGATCACTTGTATCAATTGGAACTAGAGGGATACTGTTTTGTGTAGTATTTGAAGTTACCACCGGTCCTGTTGAACTACTAGGTGATCTTGTAGTTGTTGGAGTTGTTGGAGTTGTTGTAGTTGTTAGACTTATTGGAGTTGTTGGAGTTGTTGGAGTTGTTGTAGTTGTTGGAGTTGTTGTAGTTGTTGGAGTTGTTGTAGTTGTTAGACTTATTGGAGTTGTTGGAGTTGTATCCTCTCCATCTGATTCATCTAATGAAATAGGATCTTCTAGGTTTTTAATATCGCCGGCTACAATTTGAGAACGGTTAATTTCTCTTGCTAGCAATACAATTAATGTTACTGGGAATGAAATAACTAGGGCAGTTAACTTTAACACTTGAACAAATTTTTCAATATGAGTTTTGGTAATATCACTTGGTTCAATATGAACAAACTTTCCAGCATCGCTTTGTCTTACTATTTGTTTATTACCAAAATCAATATCGATCCATCTTTCTGCTAGATCTTTTGCCTGATTTTGATATTCCAATTTTGCCCCAAATTCAAATACTGCCATAATAAATTCCTAATTTTTATAATTTCATCTAAATAAAGTTTAACATATTATTTACAATAAAGACAATCTACAATCTTGCATTTGCATTTTCTACCTATATATTGTAGACTATTTATCCAGTTACAAAAGGAGTGATTATGGGTAGCGGATTCTCAAAAATGAAAAAGAAGCAAAAGGCAATGCAAGCGCAAATGGCTGAAATTCAAAAGGATATGGAAAATAAAGAGATTGTCGGGACCTCTGAAGGTGAGCTCGTTAAAGTCACTTTGACTGGCACAAAGTCTTTTAAAAATATAGATATTGACCCTTCTTGCGTCGATCCAGAAGATATTGAAGGGCTTCAAGATCTAATAGGATCTGCCTTCAAAAATGCTGAAAAACAGGCTGATGAAACCATGGGGATGGATTCCATGGGACCTATGTTTTAAAAATTAAATTATTTATTATTATACTTAATATTTAATTTTTTCTTCATTCATTAATTCAGAAACTTCATTAATTGAAGCGGCCTTGAGCGCTTGATTTGCAATTTCTCTTGCGTTATTAGAATCTATTTTAGAAAGTACCTCTCTTATGAGTGGAACGTATCGAATACTACAAGAAAAGTGCCTTATTCCAAGACCTACTAGAAGTTTTGTATATTTTTCACATGAGGCAGCTTCTCCGCAGATACTTACCTCAATCCCCTCTTTATTAGCAGCCTCTACAACATTTTTTATTAATCTAACAATCGAAGGGTGATAAAGTCTAAAAACAGATTCACACTCCGGACAAATTCGATCCATTGCAAGTGTATATTGCATCAGGTCATTTGTCCCTATAGAAAAGAAATCACATACTTTTGCAAAATGATCCGCTAATAATGCAAACGAAGGAACTTCAACCATGCAACCGATTTTTAATTTTGGTACATTTTCATCTACCTCTCTTTCTACTTCTTTTCGACACATTTCAATAAAAGAGACAGCTGTTAAAAACTCATCATAATCAGTAATCAGCGGAAGTAACAACTGAATGTTCCCCTTTAAAGAAGCGTGGTACAATGCTTTTACTTGCGTTTTAAATATTTTCGGGTATTTCAATAGAAAACGAATTGAGCGGCATCCTAATGCAGGATTAGGTTCTAACTCCTCCATCTCGATAATTTTTTTATCACTTCCAATATCAAACAATCTAAACGTTAACAATGCACCTTTTGCTCCTTGAATGATTTCTTCATAGCGCTCTATTTGAAATTGCATTGATAACGTTGTCACCGCTTCTTGTAAAAATAAAAATTCCGTTCTTATTAAACCAATTGAATTAATGTTATATTCAGACAACTTTTCTAGATCATCCATAGAGTCAAAATTTGCAGAAACTTTAACTAAAACATCATCTTTTGTTGTTATATCAGAGGGGCTGAAGACAGGGAGTATTGATTTTGCATGAGTAGAGCTACTTTTATAATATTTTTCCATCGTAGACTTACTTGGATTTATAATTACAATTCCATTGTAGCCATCTACGATAACATTTTCTCTTCCTAAATCATCAAGCAAAGAAATATTTATTCCAGACACAAAAGGGATTTCTTTAGCTCTTGCAATCACACCTGAATGTGACATCTCGCCACCGATCTTTGAAATAAACCCTTCAACAAAACCTTTCTTTGCTTCTGCAGCTTTTGTGGGTATGATTTCATAATCTGCAAAAATTGAGTGCGGTAGAATATCTTTTTGAGCAGAGGTAATAGGGTTTAAATGGCGTAAAATTCTATGAGATAGATCTTTAATATCAAGTAGGCGATCTTCTGCTACATCTGGATTCATTTTTTTTCTAAACAATCGTTTATATTCATCCATAACATACATAAAAACACTTTCTGTATTTTGGCGCATGTGTGCAATCTTTTCTTCTATAGATTGCGAAATGATCGGATCTTGAAGCATCTGGATATGGGTATCAACAATACGGCAGACTTCGCTTGACCCTTCATCTTTTAAATATGAATGAAGAGACTCAAGCTCTTCTCTACTTGATAAAAGAGCTCTTCTGTATCTTGCTATCTCGATACTAACTTGAGTGGAAGTAATCGCAAACTCTGGTACTGTGATTTCTTTTCCTTTAAATAAGAAAAAAGAACCAACCCCAATACCTTCACTAACGGGTATCCCCTCAAGGTGGATTTCTTCTTTTAGTTTTTTCAAAATAAACCAAAATCATCTGAATAAGATTTAAATATTACATAATAAAATGAGATTTTATCAACAACTATTTTTGCCATGGGAATTATTAGGCCTCTTGTTTTTTTGCAATGGTGTCTAAAAGCTTTCTATTAAACTCTCTTGCAGAGTTTACTCCCATTTTTTTAAGACGGTGATTTAAGACAATTGTTTCAATCATTAAAACAGTATCACGTCCTGGTTTTACAGGTACAACATAATAAGGAACATTTACGCCAAGAAATTCTTTATGTTTTTCCTCTAAACCTACGCGATCATAATATTGATCATCATCCCAAGCTTCTAATTTTACTACAACATCAACATTTGCTTTTTCACTTACACAAACAGCTCCATATAAATGCGCAACATTTATAATTCCAATGCCGCGAATCTCCATCAGATGTCTAGAGATTTTTGCACCTTCACCCTCTAAATATGAGCCTTCGCGTTTTTTTATTATAACAACATCATCTGCCACCAATCGATGCCTTCTAACAATTAATCCAAGCGCCGTTTCACTTTTACCAACAGATGAATCGCCTTGAATCAAAACGCCTTTTCCAAAAGCTTCTACTAAAGTTCCTGAAACTGATTCTGAAGGAGAAAAGGCTCTTCCTAAAAAGTAAGTGATTTTTTGTAAGACATACAAAGTTTCTTTTTGAGAAACAAAAAGCGGAATTTTATTCTTCTTACAAATATCAACTAACTCTTTTAGCGGAGTCATTCCACGTGTTATCACTATCAAAGGAACTGTGGAGGGAAGTACTTTTGATAATCGATCAACGCGCGTTTCATCATCCATAGACTTTAAATATTCATGTTCTACTTTTCCAAAAACAACCGTTCGATGAATAGAATAATCTTCTAAAAAGCCCGTTAATGCAAGACCAGGTCTTACAATTCCTTCGTACTCAAGTATCTCATCCAGATTACCTTCTCCTGCAATTATTTCTAAAGAAAGACTTTCTTCAAATTCTTTAAAAAATTCTCCAATTGATAACATAATAAACCTTAAAATTCAGCCCTTGACTTTACTTCATTATTCCTTTTAAGTATAGAGTTAAGAGGTCTTATGAAAAGAAAAAAACTCATTATAATTGGTGGAGGGTTTGCCGGTATCAATGCTTGTAAAGCATTAAAAAAAGCAAACTTAAATATCACCTTACTAGACAAAAAAAACCACCATTTATTTCAACCTCTTCTTTATCAAGCAGCTACAGCAACCCTTTCTCCTCGAGATATTTCCGTTTCACTCCGAGAGATTTTTGCTAAGCAAAAAAATACAACTGTATTAATGGGTGAAGTAATAAAAATCGATAAAGAGAAAAAAGAAATTACTCTAGAAAATGGCGATATCCTTGAGTTTGACTATCTTATCGTTGCAATTGGAGCAAGACACTCTTACTTTGGAAATGAGCAATGGGAACAGTATGCGCCTGGCATTAAAACACTTAAAGACGCCTTGTTGATCAGAAATCATATTTTAACAGCTTTTGAACGTGCCGAACGCGAACATTTTGCTTCCCGAAGACAGCGCTTCTTAAATTTTGTGATCGTAGGAGCGGGACCAACTGGTGTTGAATTTGCAGGAACAATAGCAGAACTTTTAAAAACAACATTTAAAAGAGATTTCAGACATATTGATCCAAGAAAAGCAAATATTTATTTAATCGAAGGAGCTGATCGTCCCCTTCCACCCTTCCCTAAAAAACTTTCTAAATACACAAAAAAAACTCTTGAAAAGATGGGTGTTAAAATTTTAACAAAAACATTCGTGACAGAGATTAATGAATTTGGTGTAATGATGGGTGAAAAATTTATCGAATCAAATAATATTATTTGGGCCGCGGGAAATACAGTTTCAAACATGCTTGATTCTTTAGACACAAAAAGAGATCGTGCAGGACGAGTTGTTGTTTGTGGAGATTTATCAATACCAAATAGCCGAGACATCTTTGTTTTAGGAGATGCTGCAAGCTTTACAACCACCAAAGGCCAAAACCTTCCAGGCGTTGCTACCGTTGCCATTCAGCAAGGGCGCTATGTTGGTAAATTAATCAAACAAGAAATTAAACGGCCTAAAAGAAAACGAAAACTTTTTAAATTTTTCGATAAAGGAAGTTTAGCAACAATTGGATCTGGAAAAGCCGTAGCTAGTGCTTTTGGTTTAAATTTTAAAGGTCTTGTTGCTTGGTTTGTTTGGGGATTTGTGCACGTTGCTTATTTAATTGGATTTCGCAACAGGCTCTCTGTTATGTTTGAATGGGCGCTGCATCATTTAACAGGAGCGCGCGCTGCTCGCATCATTCATGGCTCTTACGGCGATGATCTACCCAAAAATGAAACAGACAAGTAGATCACCCCCACAATCCCAAGGCATGACCCTCTGTTCATAACTTCAAATAAGGGTTTGATTTTTAATCTTGGGTTCTTTATAGTATGTTTATAAACCGAAGGAATTTTTAATGATATCTGCAAGAATCGCAAACTGTGGCGCAAGGTCAAGTGATCAAAAAACTTTGACTCATCAAGATCTTGAAAATATAAATTCTATTATTGAAAATATTTTCACGTCACTAGAATCTACAAAACAAGATTTAACTCAAGCAGAAAAAGAAGACCTTTTGAAACGCATTGAAGATAGACTGCAAAAAACTCAAGATAACGCAAAATCTGCAATGCTTGAAGATGAAGTTACTCAGTTTCTTTCTCAAATCCTATGACACAATCGCCAGGTAAGTTTTTCAAAAAGCTTACGTTTGATTGGGAAAGATTTCCTGCCCTTTATATATTTGCCTCCCTTTTAAGTGGGGCTTTTTTATTTTATGGAATCATTTTTCCATTATTTTTTGCTCTAACTCATAAAAACCACATTTTTAAAATTGGTTATATTTTTTTAGCGTCATTCTCTACACTCCTTTACCAGATAGGGTTTCAAGAGCCCCCTTCAAAAAGAGTTTTAAATATAAAAGGATATCTAAAACCTCTCGCAATAAAAAATACAGAAAACAGACACTATCTAAAAGCAAAACTTGTTTATGCTCTAGATGAAAATAAAAAGGAATACAAAAACCTAAATTGCATGATTTCTATTTCTGAAAAAATGAACTATAAAATGAACTCTGATTTTTTAGTGACTGGAATTTTAAAAAGTTCACCCTATGGTTACTCGTTCATTCCAAAGAAAATGAAAAAAGCGCCTTACAGTTTTTCATTTACTGATTTTCGTTTTCAAATAAAAAAGAAAGCCCGAAAGATTTTAGAATCTGCTCATCTTGATAAAGATATCGAAAACTATTTCTCCGCGCTAGTGACTGCCCATACATCCAGTCGATTTTTAAAAGGTAGGTTTCTACAAGCTGGAATGCTCCACACTCTTGCTATTTCAGGATTTCATTTTTCTTGGATTATTTTTTTATTGTCAATTCCGCTAACTTTGTTTCTTCCTAAAAAAAATGCCATTTTTATTTTGCTTCTTCTTGCCTGGTTATATTTTTTCTTTTTAGGGTCTTCTTCTTCTATATCTCGCTCCTGGATAGCGATCTCAGTATATCTAGTTTCGCTTTTAACTTCTAAAATTCCTCTACCATTAAATTCACTGGGGATTGCAGGGGTTGTATCAATTGTTATTGATCCAACTTGTGTATTCGAGCTTGGGTTTATTTTGAGTTTTTTGGCAACTTTTACAATCTTGACTCTTTATTCTTTTATAAACGAACTTTCAGAATTGATTTGTGAAAAGCGAACTAGTGAAGGCCTTTTATTGATGCCTGTTTTTGAAAAAGCAGCTTATAGAATATTACGATTTTTATCGGTTTCGTTTTTTCTTTCTTTAGTGATTAACATATTCATGCTTCCAATCTTTCTTTCAAAATTTAAATTTTTTACTTTACTTGG
>JAJACQ010000028.1 GCA_022601435.1 Chlamydiia bacterium | reverse complement strand
GATGTAATCAGAGAAACCTTCTTCTCCAAAGGCATTAAAATGATATTCTTCAACAATATTTGCATCTTTATCAATAATAGCAATAATATTTCCTTGAAGATCATGAAGTGGGATATAGGTTTCACCTCCCAGTTCTAGGGCAATTGCAGCTCCTGTATCACCTTTTATTCCAAGGCCTAAAACTTTTAATTCTAAAAGTTCTCCCTGTTCATCCATTGAGCCAATTTCAAATTCTTTATCATAGAGATAGTGTTTTTTAGATTTTAATTGTCCGTCTTGGTAGATTTCTTTTGAGCTAAGTCTTGAAAGTGGGTCATAGATATAGACTACTTTTCGGCTATTTTGATAAATTATTTCTGTAAGGCGATTTAAAGCATCATAAGTATATTTAATTCCATCTCTTTTAAAGAGGTTGCCATTTGCATCGTAAGAAAAGGTTTCGGTAGGAGTGGAAAGTATTTGATTTAGATTATTGATTTCATAGTCTTTTGGGTTGCCTAGAGAATCAAATCGGTAGGTGGTTTTATTTTCTTGGGTGAGTTGACTTAAGGCATCATAACTATAATCTTTATTCCCTGTTAAAGAGTTGGTTTTTTTAGAGACTAGGCTTGTTGGTCCAAAAATGAGTGTTATTTTATGGTGAAGTGAAGTCATTTCAAGAGGCCTTTCAAGTAAATCCCGAAAACTTTTTATCATCCCTAGATTTAAGGCGAGCTGCTCTTCTTCCACATGCTGATTAGCATCTAATTTTGTGTATTTATGTTCGTATAAAAACAAATCTTCTTTATTATAACGCGATACACTTTTCATAGAACTACCATGATACGAATAGCGAATTGAGCTATTGTCAGGTAAATACACTTCTTTTGTTCTACCAAATGTATCGTAGTACCAAGACGTTTTAAATCCTGAAAATCCGATTTCTTCTGCAAGTTCCCCAAGCTTTGTATAGGAGCGTTTTAAAGATTTTCCTAAAATGTTATCTTTGACTTCAACAAGGTTTAATCCTGAATATATATATTCGTACCAAACAGTCCCATCAGAACTTCTCATTTCAAGAACACGATCTAACTCATCATAGATATAATCAATAGAAACTCCATTGGAAGAAGTCTTGGTTTTGAGGCGCCCTTTTATATCGTATTGAAAAAGTGTTTTCTTTTTACCAGATTCAATTTCTTCTATAAGACGTCCCATAATATCATAAACAAATTCTATATTAATATTATGATCTTCTGTGTATCGTCTTGTTAGATTTCCAGAGCGATCATAGAAAAATTTTTCAGATAGTAGAGTTTTGCCTACCGATGATTGTTTCTCTTTTTGAATAACACGAGAACATTGATCAAAGGTTTCAACGATTCTGTTTCCAAGGGGATCAATTTCAGTTCTTTTAAAGTCTTCATACAGAAATTGAGTTTCTTGATTTAAAGGATCTAAATGCCGAATCAAACTTCCTTCGTCATTATAAAAGAAGTGATCAACAGCTTCTTTTTGAGATGTATCTTTAATGGCTTTTGTCTTTCTGCCTTCAAGATCATATTCATATCGTATTTTATTAAACCCATTTTCACTTGTCTCAATAATTCGACCTTCAATATCATGAATCTGGGTAGAAGAAAAATCACCTTCTTTAACTTCATAAAGATAACCTAATGGGTCATAGATGAATTCTTTCTTCCGGTCTTCAAAATACTCTTCAGATTTTCTCCCAAATTCATCATAGACATATGTGGTAACAAGATGAGCTGGATTTGTGTATTTTTTTAAGTAGGCGCCTTCATATTCCCATCTTTCTTCTAAAGCGCCCTTTCTTTTTACAATTAGTCTTTGTAGAGAGTCGTATTCATATGTGGTTTTGGAAAGATCTTGGTGAGTAGTCTCTTTTAGCATGCCGCTTTTATAATATGTATTATAAGTTATGCTTCCATCTGCATAGATAGTTTCTACAGGTTTTTTAAATAAATTATAAGAGATCCTTGTAGTAGCTCTGCCTGGAGATATTTGAGTAATGACATTTCCTAAAATGTCATATTCATAAGTTTCATCCGCTAACAAAGGAGATCGTTTTTTAATACATCTACCAAACTCATCGTACTCGTAATAAGTAATTGCACCTTTGTAATCCATTTCTGAAAGCAGAAGACCTTTTTTATCATAAGTATTTCTACTCTCTTTTCCATTCATTCTACAGGTAATTGGACGATTATGTTTATCATAGTCTACTTCTTTTTTAGCTGATCCAATTTCTTTAATCTCAGTTGGATTTCCATAGATATCATATTTATACTCATTTTTTCCACCGAGAGGAAATGTCTTACATATAATTCTTCCCATATCATCATAATCAATCGATATTCCAGAAAACTCATTCCTTTCTTTGATAAGTTGTTTAGCGATGTCATATTCATAGATAGTTTTTTGCAAACCATCATGGACCTCTAAGATCATCCCAGTTATAGGATCTCTTGTGTAAATCTCTTTACTTTCATGATAGCCATCAAAACATCTTTTTTCGATTAGTAATAGATCTTTATTATATTGATAAGTTTCTTCAAAAAGTAATTCATGTTCATTTAGAGTTCTTTTGCAAGTAATTAAATCTGTACCTTCTAGATATTCAAACTGATAACAAAGACCACTATCTTCTCTTTCTTCAATACGAAGGTGGTTTTTATCATATTTATACCATTTAGAGTAACTCTCTGCACCTTCTAAAACTCCTCCAACTTGTAAATTAAAGGGACCCTTTTTAAGTCCCGTTAAGTTTCCATAAACTGTTTCTTTAATGACATTTTTATACTTATCATAACAAAATGTCTGGGAATATAGAGCCATGCAACTTTTATCACAAAGGGCTTTAGCAGTAAGGTTTCCTTCACTCCAAATAAAAAGTTCAGTGGAATATAGATCATCATTCTTATCAAAATATTCAATCTTACGAAAAGCTCCGTTTTCATGATGATACCTTGTAAGAATATGATTACAATCTCTTACGTCGGTAGTGCTTTCAGTATACGAGAAAGAGGCGACCTTTTCTCCAGCTTCAAAGATTACTTTTACTTTATATAGGTTTTTATTTGTAAAATCCTTTTTTTCTGCCTTCGTCTTAGGTAAATAATAAATAACACCCAAACTTTCTTTGTTCGACAGTAAGATGTTATTTAACCAAGGTGTGTTTTCATTATATGTGATTTTCTGAACTGGATGAATACTACTAACAATAGATTCTAAGTGACATCGTCTATTAATCGCTTTTCCATAATAATTAATGACAGTCCCTTTGTTTAATGATGCTTGAATTCTAAATTTTGGATAGTCGTTCATTTGACGAAGGTATATTCGTGAAAAGGTTTTACTCCTATCAGGGCTAATTTGACGAACAATAAGCTCTTTATTATCTTCAGAATACCAATAAGCTGTTATTTGTCCTGACGAAGAAATCTCTTGTTCTAAAAGATATTCTGACCCAAGGCCCTTATAAGATCCCAATAGGCGATTTATTCCAAAACCAAATTCACGACTGGGTTTATAAATACGCTTTCCACCACTTGCTAAATATAGTATTGCGATCTTATTTTTACGATCAAAATGCAGTCGATTATTATTTGAGTTTAGTCGGTAACTCATTACTTCAACGTTTTGCTTTTTAGAAACTCGAGGTTTCATATCTATCGTATGTTTAGTTTTTTTTTCTTCTTGATAGGTGACTAATCTTCCACTAGACTCTACTATATCAGCTTTAAATCCACGTTCTGTTAATTCTAGATACAAATGTGTATGAAAAAAATTCCACCCTTCAGAAAATTGCCAGCGGGCGTGTTTTTCTTTTGTGACTTGGTCATTTGAATAACTTCTTCTCAAGGAAAGAGGAACCGCACCTCTTACAACATTATCCTCGAAATCAAGTTGCAGTTTTCCTGTGATTATATTTACATGATCCCTCTTTACAGGATTGTCTTTTTGCAAAAATAAATCTTCCCACATACAAAAAGAAACACTTGGAAAAATAAGAAGCAAAACATAGAATCTTCTTAAAAAATACATAGCCCGTTTATTTAAAAAAAATGAAATCTTAATTCAAATGTATTTAATCGTCAACTAGGTGTTATTAAAGACTCAATGTTCTTTAAAGACTAGGCCTAAGGTGGGGTCTAAGCGGATATGTTCTTTCTCTTTGAGGAGCGACATGGCGCCTTCTGCACGAGTGATATATGGAACTGCATGTTTTTGTGAAAAGGCTTCGAGGAGTTTTTCTGAGGATTTATCATAGTGTGGATTTTGAAGGATAATAGCGCGGGCTTCTTTTAAACAGTCAGTACATTCTTCGAAGAATTCGCGCATGACGACGATTTTGTCTTTGAAGCTTGTTTCATCACGATCGCCGCGTGGGAAGAAAAAAGTCACTTCGCCATGAGCGGAAGTAAAAGCAGTATCCATTTGTTGCCCACGGACGATAACATCGCCAACACTTTCGATGCGGATGGTGTTTGTGGAAAAGGAGACTCCGTAAGGAAGGCCCATAGTGACAACAACAAGATCTCCGTATTGTACCCAGTTGTTTTCTAGCATTACTGACATAAAGGGATCTAGGTTTTTATAATCAAAATCGCCTATTTCTTTCATAGCAAGTGCTCCAAACGAAAAGGCTGTTTGATGAAAGGTACTTTCTAATGGCGTTACAACGATTACTTTTGCGTTTGATCTAAGAGCCGCGATCCGTCTTGCTGTTTGACCTGATCGTGAAAATGCCATAATAGCTGCAGCGTTTAATTCATTTGCGCTTTTAACTGCTGAAGAAGCTATTTTATTGAGGATATTCTTGGTCTTTTCAGTGTTATGAGAAGATGGTCTTGTTGCCTTTTCAGCATCTTCTAAAATTTCACACATTACAGAGACTGTATGTGCAGGATATTTTCCTACAGCCGTTTCAGATGAAAGCATTGCACAAGATGTTCCATCGAACACGCTATTTGCCACATCAGAAACTTCTGCACGTGTTGGCATCGCATTATGAACCATCGACTGGAGCATTTGTGTCGCTACAATGGCAGGTTTTCCTTTTGCATTACAACGATCAATCATCATCTTTTGCATAGGAGGTACTTGGGAAAATGAACATTCAACAGCTAAATCTCCTCGTGCCACCATGATTCCATCAGACACTTCTAAGATCTCATCAAAATTATGAATACCTTCTAAACTTTCAATTTTTGCAAATATAAGAATATTAGAAGCATTTTCTGATCTCAAAAGCTCTTTAATACTCAATATATGTTCTGCAGACATAGCAAAAGAAGCCGCAATTGCCTCTACTCCTGCCCTTATACCGAACATAATATCTTCTCGATCTTTTTTATTTAAATAGGGAAGGCTTAGTTTCACTCCTGGAAAATTCACACCTTTATTAGGTTCTAAAACTCCAGGCGTAAGTATTTTTATTTCAAAGCCACCATCTAGCTCTTTTTGTATCTCTGCACTTATTAAGCCATCATCAAATAAGACCTCATCTCCAAGCTTTAAATCTCCTATCACCTCTTTCGGAGCTATTGCTATTCCATCTTTTGAGGACTCTCCATGTAGAACGTAAGTTTCTCCCTCTTTCAACTCAAGGTCTAAGGTATTTCTAGTTCTAACTTCTGGGCCTTTAGTATCTAATAAAATGGCAAGGGGTCTTTGTATATCTTTTCGTAGTTCTTTAACTGAATCGATGACTTCTTGATGAGCTTTGTAAGAACCGTGACTAAAGTTCAGTCGACAAACATCCATTCCAGCATCAATTAAGGACTTAATCCCCTCTTTTGAAGCAGTTTTCGGGCCAATAGTGCAAATCACTTTTGTCTTTCTCATACTCTTAAGTGTACCTTAAAGGTCATTCTTTTCAAGCCTTATTCATAAAGCACTTGTAAATTGCCCACTTATGAATAGAGCATCCATCATAACCTCCTTAATTTTATTAAGAGAGTTATCTGTCGTTTACTTTCTATGAGTTAAGAAGGTGTATTGCCATTTAGAGAATTCATGTTCTCTATTCTAACAGAAACCATCACCGCTTGAATTATTTCTTCTTGAATATAATGCCTTCTATTCTTTGCGTCTACTAATTTGTAACCATCAGATGATTGACGCAATTGATAAACATCCACTGCACCTTTATTCTTTATACAAGCACTTAGGTTTTGCTCTAAACCTTTAATCTTCTGATTTGTAAGCTTAAGTTCATTCACTAACTTCGGCATTAACTTTGGATCTAACTTAACTGGCAAATGTGTATCCAAACAGTTAAAAACCTCCACAAAATTACTCTCTGGATAGTCCG
>JAJACQ010000027.1 GCA_022601435.1 Chlamydiia bacterium | reverse complement strand
TTGCCTGTTTTTTACACTTTTTGGCTATTTTTGAGCATAGATCGCTCTTTTTTGAGAAGGCCTTCAAACAAGATAGTTTCTCTTGCGACCACCCCTGAAAGGAATAATAGCCCTATTAAGTTAGGAAAAGCCATCAATCCATTCATTATATTAGAAAATCCCCAAACAGCCTGTAGATTCGAAACTGCTCCAATAAAGATTATTGGGATAAAAACTACCCTATAAAACATAACCCACTTTATACCAAGGAGATACTCAATAGCCTTCTCGCCATAATAGGCCCAGCTAAGTATTGTAGAGTAAGCAAACGGGATAATAGCTAAAGTGACCATTAGACCGCCATAAGGAAAGGCTGAGTTAAAAGCAGCTATTATCATAGCAGAACCATCTAAAGCGACTCCTGAAGCATCTCTTAGCCCCAATACACCTGAAGTTGCGATCACAAGCCCTGTCAAAGTACAGACTATACCAGTAGTAATAAAGACAGAGGACATAGAGACTAAAGCTTGCCTTCCAGGAGAATCGGTCTTAGCTGCCGCTGCGGCAATCGGAGAACTTCCCAAGCCTGCTTCTGAAGAAAATACCCCTCGTGAGATCCCTACCTGAATAGCTATCATTACAGTAGAGCCTACAAAGCCTCCAGTGGCTGCTTGCCCAGTAAAAGCTGTCGTAAAAATCATAACAAAAGCTTCAGGGACATTAGCTATATTTACGCCTACGACTCCTAAACATATACAAAAATAAAAAAGAGCCATCGCTGGTACCAACACTCCCACAACCTTTCCTATGCTTTTAATGCCGCCTACCAAAGGAATAGCACAAGCAATGACCAGTATTATACCTGATATATAAGGAGAGATAGAAAAAGTCTCAGAAACAGCCGATGCTACAGAATTTGCTTGTACCGTATTTCCAATACCAAAAGAAGCGCCAATTGCAAATATAGCAAATATTACACCCAGCCATTTTGCTTTGAGCCCCTTTTCCAAATAGTACATAGGCCCGCCACACATTTGATTTTTGGAATCTATTTCTCTATACTTAATCGCTAAAATCGCTTCTGCATACTTGGTTGCCATTCCAAAAAAGGCTGCCACCCACATCCAAAATAATGAGCCTAATCCACCAATTGCCACCGCTGTAGATATTCCAATGATACTTCCTGTTCCGATGGTTGCAGCCAATGCTGTCATTAAGGCCTGAAAGTGCGATAAATCACCCTCTGCCTTTTTATCTTCTCTCATAAACGCTAACTTATGAGCATAAATTAAATGACGAATTTGCAATCCACGCAAACGAAACGTTAAAAGAACTCCCACAACTATCATTAACAATAATAACGGAGGCCCCCAAACAATGTTGTTAATTTGATCGATGATCTTTACTGCACCTTGCATTATGTTTCCTTAGCTGTACTTTCTTCTCGTTCCCTTTTCAATAAGCCCTCAAATAATACAGTTTCTTTGGCAACCACACCTGATAGAAATAACAAACCTATAAGATTTGGAAAAGCCATCAATCCATTCATAATATTAGAAAAGCCCCAAACAACCTGCAGGTTTAGCACAGAACCAATAAAGACAAAGACAATAAACATAAGTCTATAGGGAATAATTGCTTTTATGCCGAACAAATATTCCATAGATTTTTCTCCATAATAAGCCCATCCTAATATTGTGGAATAAGCAAATGGAATGATTGCTAAAGTGACCATTAACCCCCCATAAGGAAAGACTGAATCAAATGCTGCAAGAGCAAGAGCTGATCCGTCTAATAGCTCGCCCGTACTACCCACCCCTCCAAGTACTCCTGTAGTAGCAATCGCTAATCCTGTCAAAGTACAAACTATCCCTGTAGTAATAAATACCGATGACATAGATACAAGCGCCTGCCTTCCTGGAGAATCTGTTTTTGCAGCTGCTGCTGCTATCGGAGAGCTCCCCAAGCCAGCTTCAGAAGAAAACACACCACGCGAAATCCCTAACTGAATAGCAAGCATTACACTTGATCCTACGAAACCACCTACTGCTGCCTGTCCTGAAAATGCTGTCTTGAAAATCATTCCAAATGCTTTCGGCACATATGCAATATTAACCAACACAACACCTAAGCTAATACAAATATAAAATACTGCCATAGCAGGAACTAAAATACCTACCACATTTCCAATACTTTTAATACCCCCAATCAAAGGAACCGCACACAAAATAACTAGTGCAATACCAGTAATAAAAGGAGACACTGAAAAGGTCTCTAGCATTGCACCTGCAACTGAATTAGATTGCACCATATTTCCTGTACCAAAAGCTGTAATCGCAGCTAAAATTGCAAAGATCACACCCAGCCACTTTGCCTTCAATCCCTTTTCTAAATAGTACATGGGCCCGCCACACATCTGATTATTAGAATCAAGCTCTCTATACTTAATTGCTAATACTGCCTCTGCATACTTTGTTGCCATCCCGAAAAATGCTGCCACCCACATCCAAAACAAAGCTCCTAATCCACCAATAGCAATCGCCGTGGAAACCCCTGTTATGCTTCCTATACCAATCGTTGCAGCAAGCGCTGTCATTAACGCCTGAAAGTGGGAAATATCGCCTTCTGCCTTACCATCATCTCGCATAAAAGCAAGTTTGTGTGCATAAACCAAATGACGAATCTGCACCCCGCGAAGCCTAAATGTTAATAGCACTCCTACAACAATCATCAATATCAAAAGTGGTGGTCCCCACACAATATTATTTATTGCGTCTAAGACTTCCTGTACTTTATCCATCATAAAACCTTTTAGTTCTTATGGTGAAACACTATATAGGAAATTAGAATGAAAATCTAGGTTTAAAATTTTTACTACTATCTTCTGTCTGGAGCTAGAAGTATTGCAGCTATTATTGCACCAGCTACAAGGACTATTGCCACGGCTACAATAATCAAAGCTACTCTCGGTGAATGTTTAGCACCTTGTATTGCTTGTTCTACTTCATTATTTGTTAAGGCTGTTACTCTGTCCTGCTTCGTATCGTGAGAAGGACCATTGTCTTGAGTATAATTATTATCCTTGGTAGTTAACTCTAGAGCGCTTGTTCTCATAATATGCCTTAAATAGTCTTTTTTGCTCAAAATTATAGAGTCAATGATAATTTATTCATAGATGTAATTGCATAAATTTCTATAGTTCAAAATATTTTCTTCTTGCTCGAGCCAATTTCTATCAATAAAATTTCGGGAAGCTTTAGATTCTTGTAAAAAGATTTTTTCATCACTAAGTACTGCTTTAACTTTTTTAATCATTTCTATTGCGGATGAAAATTGAATAGAGGCCTCTTTATAGGGAGTCATATCTTGAGTAGCAATAGGCAACCCCAAAGCCCCTGCTTCCAAAAGTTCTCTATTACTCTTTGCATGATTTTGTAGCGTATCTTTTAAAGGAGCAACCATCATATTTGCCTCTAGCGATAACAAAAACTGAGGTCTTATTCCTAAAGTAGGCTCTGCTACAACTTTGACTTTCCCCTCTAACCCCTCAGGACATTTTCCAATAAAAATCCAACAGAACTCATCCTTACTATCTTTTATCACGCGGCATAAATCTTCATTATAATTATCATTGTTTAAACAAATGATTCTCGGTCTGTTTTTATGCTTTCGATAATTTCTCAAAATAATTTGTTCACTATAAATCCCCCCTGCCCAGACAAAAGGGATCTTATTTGGAACTACAGAAATATTCTTAGCTAACTTTTGATAATGATTTTTTAAAAAAGGAGTTGAAACACTTATTTCATCACATAAGCTCATCAATTCCAAGCTATATTCATCATCGAGGATTTCATCCACATCATAAATAATCCGAGACATCTGCTTATTTTTTAACTTTTTAAAAAACTCTAACTCATCTTTACCTGAGTTTTGAAGAACAACTACATCAGAATTTAAGTAAGGCAAAAAATCATTCCCCATCTCGTTTAACTTCGAATATGAAATCTCATTTCGCAATCCTAGCTGATAAGCAGGCCATAATAACCTCCAAAAAGCCTTAGTACAGCTTTTGGAAGGATGGAGTAAAACTTTCGCTACCTTTACTCTGCTAATAACAAAACTCCTTTCTTTGCCATCTTTTCAAATCATTATAAGAGTAAGCAAACAACTCTTTATACATCCCTATGTTTTCATCTAATTCGAGCCAATTTTTATCAACCATCTTTCGAGATTGTCTCGATGCTTCCATATATCTATCTTCATTTTCTAAGGTCTTATAAATCAAATCAATCATCTGTTTACCACTCTTAAAACGAAGCGCAGTCTTTTTATACGGTGTGATATCTTGAGCAATTATTGGCAAACCATGAGCTGCTGCCTCTTGCATCTTTTCATCACCCTTTGCATGATTTGACAAGGTATCTTGCAATGGAGCAACTATCAAATGACACTTTAACGATGAGATCTGTTTATGAATACTATCCATGGTTACCTCTGGGTAAAACTCTACTAACCCATCTTTAACTTCTTCTTGTAACTCCCATGGTATAGTTTCAAAAAATATCCATTTAAAGTCATTTATAGTTTGCTTAATTTCATTAATCACATGAGAAAAGTCATCGCGAGAAGTTCCAGAACAAATTAACACCCTAGGCTTTGATTTATTCTCACGGTAGTTATTGAGAATACTCTCTTCATGATAAAAGCTTCCTGCCCAAAAATGAGGAATCTTACTAGTAATCACTGAAAAATTATTCTGACTAAATTTTAATAAGTATTGCTCTTTTAAAAAAGGTGTTGAAACAACAACTTCATCGCACAGCTCAATGATTTTATCATCTATAAACTCATCAACATCACAAATAAGACGAAAGCCAAACTTCTTTCTTAAACTTATAAGCTTTTCTAAAAAATTAGGACTCATCTCTTTCATTTTTTGTATCTGTACAACATCAACTTTAGAATAGATTGACTCATCTCTGAGTATCTGCATTGAGATATTGTATTCAATATGCTCTAGAGCTTCTAAGTAATACGCTGGCCATAAGGTTCTGTAAAATCCTGAATGATTCATCCCACTAGGATACGTTAAAACTCTCGAAATTTGCTTTTTTACCTGGCCCATATCCCTTGTTATAGTGTATCATTTATTTTTTAACAGTTTTTTTTATTTGATGACATTAGTAGAAAGCATTCGCGCTAAAATTAAACATAGATTGCAGAATCGATCAAAGACTTTTTTTGCAATAGTGGGTCCATGTTCTATTTATTGCATAGAAGAGACTATTCTTTTTGCTAAAAAATTAAAGCTTCTTCAAGTAGAACTCGGTAACGAGATTTGCCTAGTCATGCGCGCCTTTGTGGAAAAGTCTCGCACATCTCATTCTTGGAAAGGATTTGTTTATCAACCAGACATTCACAAACCAGAAGACATCTTAAAGGGGCTAGAACTTACAAAAAAACTATTTTCCTCTTTACCTGTCCCTCTGGCTATGGAGTTTATTGAGCCCTCAATCTATCCCCACCTTGCTCCATTTATCTCTTGGGGATTTATTGGCGCTCGCACGGCAACTTCTACAACACATCGAATTCTAGCTTCTAATAGCCCTATTCCCTTCGGATTTAAACATTCATTAGATGGAGATATAAATACATCGATCAACTCAATCTTGATAGCTAAACAGTCCCACTGCATCCTCACTGAGAATTCTCAAACCTTTTCTTCTGGAAATCCATTCACACATGTTGTTCTTAGAGGTGGCAAAACCCCTAACTACGATAAAGAAACAGTCACTCTTATAAAATCACTTTCTGAAGAACAAGACATTCATTCCCCCATTTTAATCGATTGCTCTCACGGTAATAGTCACAATAAACCCGATGATCAAAAAACCGTATTCTTAGATGTTTTAGATCAATATATAGAAAATCCTATAAATATCTTGGGCGTGATGATCGAAAGTAACCTTTATAAGGGAGCCGCAAAAAAAACCAAAGAATTTGGCGTCTCTTATACAGATCCATGCTTAAATTTTGAAGAGACTCGATCACTTCTGCTCTATGCTAAAGAAAAAATTACTTCTTCACACCGCACGGAAGAATTAAATCTACCCACATCCTGTGCGTATAATCACTAATCACCTCACCATCCACTGAAATGATTTCCATCTTATAAGAAAGATAGCCTTCTTTCTTCTTATACTCTTCACCCAGCATTTCAATAATCATCGATCCTGCTCGCCTTTTAAGTGGTAGCATAATTGTCTCTGTTGTCAAATTGCGATAAACGAAATCTGCTTTTAATCGATACATATGAGGCTCAAACACAAGAGGCAAAGACCATGTGATATAAAGCTTTTCGCCCTTAGGTGGATTTAACGATCTAGGATCAGGCGTTCTGGCAAAACGAGATGCATAAGTCACCTTATCAGTCTTAATTTTATCTACAGATAAATACCCTGATGAACAACCCGTAAGGAAAAATAATCCTGAAAAAATAAAAAATACTCTTGTTAGTTTATTCACAAAATCCTCTATACTAAAAACTCGCCACCAGTTTATATAAGGGTGACATAGATGTCAAAAACAATTGTTAAAGCTGTGTTAGGAGTCGTCTTTTTAGATGATAAAGTCATCCTTACTAAACGACGAGATATCCCCCTATGGGTTTTACCAGGCGGAGCCATCGATGAAGGTGAAACTGCTGATGAAACCATTATCCGGGAAGTGAAAGAAGAAACCGGTTATGATGTGAAAATTGATCGTAAAATAGGGCTCTTTTCTTTCTCTGCAAAATTCATCGATTCTTCCTACCTTTATAAACTTTCAGTGATAAACGATGAAAAAATAAATCACGATCACAACGAGGTCAAAGAAGTAAAGGCCTTTGCTCTAAATGATCTCCCCTACGAAACCCTTCCTCTTTATGTTGACTGGATTAAAGAAGCATTGGAAGATAACCCCTACTACGAAAAGGAAATTACCACCTTTTCTCCTTTATTTATCTTAAAAGCAGTCCTTTCTCACCCCATATTAGTCTGCCGCTACTTCTTGTCAAGATTAGGCCTCCCTGTTAACACTTAAAATTTGTGTATCTTTTTGTATCTTTTATAAAAGTCCATGAGATGCTGTCCCATACCCTGGTCAAGGGCTTAGTTAAAGACAAGCAAAGTTTTTTTTTGGCGCCAGCAAAAAAATCTGCTTTTATTCACTTTTTCTTGTAAAAAAAAGTGAATAAACTCACGCGAAGATAAGCCCAGTCTCAACAAGCTAATAACTGAAAAAATCATAATTAAATTCGATAACATTAAAATTAGAATTATTTAATTTTCCAATTTTTTGCATTGCAAAAAATCAACTTTGGGTTTCCAAAGGAACGAAGTCCCTTTGGCGGGATGCAGAGGGCAGAGCCCCTGCCTGACTCTGTAAGCGGCATAGCCGATTATAGAGGTATTACTTTGGTTTAGTCATTTCAATGGGATCAACAAGCTTTACAAACTCTTCCTCATTCAATAAATCAAGATCAATTGCAGCCTGCATTAACGTCTTCCCCTCACTAAAGGCTTTTTTAGCAATACTTGCAGCATTATCATAACCAATATGTGGATTTAACGCTGTTACCAACATTAGACTATGCTCTAGATGCTTTTGGATCTCTTCCTCATTTGCTGAAATTCCCTTCAGACACTTGTGTGTAAAGTTTTCTGCAGCATCTGCTAAAAGGTGAATCGACTCAAGCAAGTTATAAATTAACACAGGCCTAAATACATTTAGCTGAAGCTGTCCACTCATTCCAGCCACTCCAACAGCTGCATCATTTCCTATTACCTGAGCAGCTACTTGCGTTAACATCTCACACTGCGTGGGATTAACCTTTCCTGGCATGATTGATGAACCAGGCTCATTTGAAGGAAGATTTAACTCGCCAAGTCCGCACCTTGGTCCAGATGCTAACAGCCTGATATCATTTCCAATCTTCATAAAGCTACATGCTAAGGTCCTTAAAGTACCTGAAATAGCTACTAATCCATCCATACAACCAAGAGCTTCAAACTTATTTGGCGCAGATTTAAACTCTACGTCTAATAATTTCGAAATCTCTTTGGCGACTTTATCTGCATACTTAGGATGCGTATTTATTCCAGTTCCTACCGCTGTTCCTCCGAGCGCTAAAAAACTTGCTTTCTTAGATGCCTCTTTTATCGCTTCAATACTATTTTTTATTTGCTCTGCAAATGCTGAAAATTCTTGCCCTAGCGTAAGTGGCGTTGCATCCATTAGGTGAGTTCGCCCGCACTTTACAATCGAATCAAACTCTTTAACCTTTTCTTCTATCTCTTTTTGAAATAACTCTAATGCTGGAATCAACTTTTCTTTAATTAACATCACCGATGATATCACGCTTGCAGACGGCACTACATCATTCGATGATTGAGACTTATTCACATCATCATTTGGATGAATAAACGTGTAAACCCCTAACTCTCCACCATTTTTTATATTTGCTAAGTTTGCTATCACTTCATTGACATTCATATTACTCTGAGTCCCTGATCCTGTTTGCCATACAACTAAAGGAAAATGCTCTTTATACCTTCCCGCCAAAATCTCATCTGCAGCAAAACATATCAGCTCACACTTATCCTTTGAAAGAAGCTTTAAATCACAATTAACTATCGCTGTGGACTTTTTGATCAACGCAAGCGCATAGACCACTTCTATAGGCATCTTATGCCCACCTACCTTGAAATTCTCTAAAGATCTAGCTGTTTGAGCGCCATATAGCATCTCGCTTGGCACCTTCACTACCCCTAAAGTATCCTTCTCTTCTCTATACATAAATATTCCCCTAGATCATTAAATAGCCTGATTCACCTAATTCTTTTCAAGAAATACCTTTACCCGTTAAACCCCAATGAGAGTCATCTCTTCAATTTATTGACTTAAGTCATTTGATTTTCAAATTGCTTAAATTGCAGGCATGACCCTCTGTTCAAAACTAAACAACAGACTGACTGTTATATGTTTATAAAATTTCAAATTGCAGGATTGCAGGCATGACCCTCATATTGGATGAAAATGGGAGTTTATTGTATATTTAATGTAAAATATGAGATCTTATGGACACATCACTACAACCTGTAACATCAAGTAGTTATACTTCATTCCACATCTCAGTCCATACAAAAATAGATCAGGCTCTTAAACAATTCGTTGTCCAACTTGATAGACATGGACTTCCTCCGCTAACAAATCATAATTCCTTTTCTTGCACAGAGGATGGATATAAAAAAAGCATTCGACAATTTCATAACCCCTCACGCTCGAAATATACCGATACCTTAGTAAAAAGGATATGGGATAAACTAAGAAATCTTTCAGAAGTTAAGAGAAATGAAAAAATTCAAGCACTTAAAAAATACCCTCCACGAGATTTATACAAACACCTTATTGGATATGAAGTTTTAGAAAGTGACTTATTAAATACAAAAGAATTAGAAGTAGAAAAACTTGTTGCCATAACTTTTGAAAACTCAAGTAAAGCGTTGCTCGGATTCGTTAAAAATTTCGATGAGCATATAGCTCAAGTAGAAACTATCAAACACAAAAATTTAACCGTGCCTCTTAAACATATCCACCCTCTAAAAAAGAGCTTTTTTAAAAGAATTAAAAAAAGTGAAATTAAAGAAAAAACACTTAAACGCTTTGTCGATTCTAGCTACTTTCTAAACACACACGATCCCCATCTCTTTGAAGGATCGTTAGTTGGTGTAAGAGGTGAAAATGAATCTACTATGTGTACAGGATATATTTCTAGAAGAGGTGGCCTTTTAGCTCCTAGCTTATATGCCTCAGGTTATACCATGAAACTAACAGGTACTACCATTATGTTCTATCAAAGGATCAACTATCTCTTCCCATTAAAAGATTCTTTTCTCCAAGAAGAAAAAAGAAAATACCTAAAAGCCTATTTGGATTCTATTAAATACCTAAAACAAAGGTGTACAAGAAATCAAAATGAAACCATTCCAGTTATTCTATTATCTCCTTGCAGAGTTAAAGCTTCCTATTCATTAAATGATTGCACTCTCGCTTTTACAACTGCTGAAAACATTGCGGAAGTAGAAGCTACTCTTACAAGACAACATCCACATATTGAAGTTTATGATATCGCAGATTTACAAAATCATCGTCATCCTTGGATGAAGTGATAAAAAGGGCTATAATCTTAAAGCCCCCTTTTTTAAATCAATAAAAGCGCAAATACAAATGCAAATAGTGCAAATGATTCAACGATACCAATTGCGATAAATGTTTTACCAAATACACCTGGTTTTTTAGCAGTTGCTTGAATTGCTGATACGCATGCAAGACCCTGAAAAATCGCTGCTACCATAATTGCTGCACCTGATGAAGCGCCTATTGCAATTGCCGATAGTGGCGATACTCCACCTGCTTTAACACTTTGTGAAAGTAAAAGCATTAACACAAATCCATAAATCATCTGTGATGCCGGCACAGCTGACAAGCCTAGTAGCTTTGCATGTCCTTCATCAATTCTACTCATCACTCCATGAGATGTGATCCCTGCCCAAGCGCAACCAATTGCAGCTCCTATTGCAGATAGCCCTAAAGCCAATGCTGGCCCTACCATTCCAAAATCCATAGCTTTCTCTCCTTATTTCTTTTTATTCTCTTTTTAAAAGCCTCAAAGGGCTGAATTTTTTTCCACCACCTTCATAGCAATGGTGATACCACTCTAAGAAGTTTAGACGCAATCCGTGGATCACTCCTGCCATCACTCCTAGTGCGATGTTTACAATATGCCCTAATAAGATAATCACAGGTCCAAAAATTGGCCCTCCAATATCAGGACCAATTTCATTAAATGTTCCTGCCAATACCATCGATGCGAGCCCTAAGGCATATAAACGAAGGTACGATAGCGTATCGGCAAATACTTCGATCGCTTTAAAGATCACTCCGATCCCTGAGATACTTCTTTCTTGAATGATAGCAAGTATAACCGCAGCAATTAATCCACCATAGAGCATATACTCTCCAAGCATAATCGAATAATCACGAGATATCACACCTGTATACACAAGCATTGATGTCGCATCTAGCATCTTCGGAAAAAACAAATAACCACCAATCAATGTAAAGATCCATCCAATCCCCGACCAGCTACGATATAAGTTTCTTAAAAACGAAATACACAAATGTAAAATTCCAATCATCAATGAAATCTCTAAGAAAATACCATCATAAATATCATCCATCAATTCATAAATTTTGCGATGACCCTTCATTTTAACTGCTTTTTCAATCTTCTCATCTGCTCTATCAACATCTGCTATATTAGGATAGTCTTTAACCCATTCCTTATATTCAGGTGTGTCATTTTTATGATGATACTCCACTTTTTTTAAAGCTAAATTATATGGTAAAGAAATTCTATTTAAGAAATCCCCTGGCTCTAATCTAATACTGAAATATGAAGCGACCATTACACCCCAAATAATAGTTGAGCATGAAATTAAGGTAAGTGTTTTAAGCATCCGTCTCTTAATCCCTTTTAAACCTTTGCCAAATTTCATCCATCCATATAAAGCACCTGTTAAAAATAAGAACCCATAACCTGCATCTGAAATAATCATCCCGAAAAATAAAGCAAAGAACCACAATACCCATGAAGAAGGATCTTTATCATTCATATCAGGGGTATCATAAACATAAACAAGATCTTCTCCCATCTTAGCAAATCGCTTATTCTTTAAATGAGTTGGAGGTTTATCGTCTTTTTCAATCGCTACTTTTTCTGATAAAATAGACATCCCATCTAAAAGCTGCTCAATCTTTTCACTTTTATCAGCACGAATCCATGCTTCAATCATAAAAAGTTTATCTTCGACAAAGAAATCAACATCCTCTTTTGCAAACTTTAAATTAATCGAATTCATGCGAGTAAAAATATACTCTTCAATGAGTTTTATATAGCCACAGCTTTCAATTTCAGCTTTTTCTAATTCTTTTATATCTGATTCTAATTGCTTATAGTCATTTAAAACAGCATCATAAGACCTTTCAACCTGCATTTCAGTGATTGCTTCATGAGAAAATCTTTCATCGCCAATATAAAAAAAGTAGTCAATGTTATTTTCACGGTTTAAATAGATCAAGTCTTCAGGAATCTCAGATGCGGGTATGCGATCATGCCTCATCATAAAAAACTGAATTGTTTTGTGAGACTCTTCTTCTATTGCATGAAGTTGATCTATTGAAAATCCACCCAAAGGCTTTAATCTCTTCATTTCAACTTTTAACAAACGTTTTTGCTCTAAAGCCACATCTAATTTTTCTCTTGTGGAAAGTATATCATTAATGATCTCTGACATCGGACAAGGGGCTTCCTCTTCCTGCTTTCCTTTGGCATGAATCGATAAGATCTTAATAGCATCCTTTGCTTTTTGAACATCTTTTGGAAACAGGTGCGGTTTTTTTCCTGTCACAGAAATAAACTGCATAAAGCCCATTCTCTGTGCTTTTTCAAAGAAGCGATCAAGGTTATTTTTCGTCCCTGCAAATAAGTATTTTTGAACTTTTACCTGCATGGAATCTCCTTTTCTAGTTTTCGCTTTTCTAATTTCTCTTTTGCAAGCTTTGAAAGTGATACCGCTGCCAAATCCTGATCTCCTAAAAAGATTCGAATCTGAGAAATCTCGCTTTCTGTACGAGGAATCAATCTCTTTTCAAAAAGATTCACACGTATAGAAACACTTCTTAACTCTTCTTCAAGTAAAGCTTTCTTCTCCTCAGAAATCTTCCACTTCAAAAACGCTTTTTTTGCGCAACGTAAATGATCCACCATATCATCATGCCAAAATGGCTTATATAAAGCTGTTTTTACTTTTTCTTTGAAATCAATTGAATCAAGTGTTGGTACTTCTGTTCCAGCAATATTATCATAAATAACATTCTTCTTTTTAATAGCCACCTGATCTTTAATCTCATCAATCGAAGGATCTGATAAAAGCTTAACAGATGTCTCAAAAGTCAAAATTTCTTCTTTATAAAGCCTGAAATTTCTTGTAATCTCATCTTTTGCTTTATTGACCTCTGCTTGCAAAAGCATTTTCTTCAATTGCAATGTGGGAAGATACTTTTTTAGCTGCACAAGTTTTTTTTGCAGCCGGTTCATCTCATTTTTAGTACATTTTACAGCCAAGATCTACCCCTTCAAGCCACCTGCTATCCAATACTTTTCGATTAGTGAATCCTTAATACCCACTTCCATCTTCTCAAAGCATTCCGATAAAATTTTCCAACCCAAGTCTAGTGCATCAGTTAATGAAATACTTTTAGTTAAATCCATCATTTCAGCTTCAAAGATCTCACCATATTTAATCAATTTCTGATCCCACTTAGACAACTTAAAGCCCATAGAAAACAACTCTTTTGATTTCAAAGATTCTGCATATAAACGAATCATCGTATTCATAATCGCTCCGTGATCTTCACGTGTGACTTCATCAACCACGAATTGCTTTAGTCGAGACAATGATCCAAACGGCTCAATCCTTCCATTTCTTAAATAAAACTGTCCTTCAGTAATATATCCAGTGTTATCAGGAATTGGATGGGTTACATCATCACCAGGCATAGTCACAACAGGTAAAAGCGTGATTGAACCAGCACCTTGAATATCAATCGCTTTTTCATATCTAAATGCTAAATCTGAATATAAAGATCCTGGATATCCCCTGTTTGAAGGAATTTGATTTAATGAAATTGCAATCTCTTTTAAAGCATCTGCATAAGCTGTCATATCAGTTAATAATACAAGAACACGTTTACCTTTCTGAGCAAATTGCTCTGCTGCCGTTAGTGCCATATCAGGAATTAATAAACACTCTGCCGGATAATCTGTTGCTTTATGTACAAACATCACCGTCTTAGAAAGTGCTCCTGTATTTTTTGTATTCTCAATAAAAGCATGCATATCATCTAAACGCGCTCCCATAATTCCAATAATAACAACATCTGCATCTGTGTGATTTGCGATACGCATCAACAACTCATTGTAAGGCTCACCTGGTACTGTAAAAACCGGAACTTTTTGAGATTCTACTAAAGAATTAAAAACATCAATCATAGGAATAAACGTTTGAATCATTCTATGTGGAACAATTCGTCGGACAGGGTTTGCCGTTGGTGTTCCAATATCAACTTCTAAACCTTCTAAATCCGGTCCATCGTCCAATGGCTCTCCTGAAGCATCCAGTACCCTTCCAAGCAGTGCATCACCCACCACAACTCTCATCTTTTTCTTTAAAAAGGTTGTCTTATCTCCTGTACTTAATCCACGCGTGTTACCCATTGCCTGAACTGTGACTTTTGTTTTATCAAAACTAATCACCTGCCCATAAAGCTTTGTTCCATCACGCTTTTGAACACAAACCATCTCACCGATTTCTACATTTTCCGCTTCTACTATGAAAATACTATTTGCGATCTCTAAGATCTCTTCGTAAACCGTCTCCATTAATGAACACTCTCCTTCACTTGTATTCTCTCTAATTTATCTCTAACACCACTTATTGCTGAATGATATCTTTCAGTGTTAAAAGGTAAGAAATTTAAATTTCTCAAATCATTTTGCAGCTCTAAGAAAAAGTCTTTTGCCTCATCAGGAGACGCAAAAGCAAAACGCTGCTCAAAGATTTCATTTATTAAACGAAACTGCTCTTGCTGTTGATCTAAACTACAATAGACATCTTCTTTATCAAAGGCATTTTGTTGTAGATACGAAAATGAGAACAGTTCGGCTTTTAAGAATGTGATATAATCATCCATACTTATCCCTTCTTTACCGACAACTTCCATACGTCTTCCAATTTCATCGCCTTCTTTTGTGATAAAGCGCGTTTGCTCTACCCACTCTCCCCATCTAGGAAAGTTCTTCTTCATAAGAGATGCAACTTTTTCTATATACTTTGACCATGAAAGCATTGAGTCAATCGCAGGATATTTTCTTGCATCTGAAAGCTCTCTTGATAAACACAAAAACACACCCACAACTTTAAGAGTTTCTTGCGATACAGGATCACTTGAAATATTTCCACCTGCAGGTGAAACAGCTCCTAAAATTGATACTGATCCATTTCCTGTTTCTTTTGTCTGAACAACACCTGCTCTTTCATAAAATGACGCAATTCTTGATGCCAGATAAGCAGGAAATGCTTCTTCGCCTGGAATTTCTTCTAATCTTCCTGACATCTCACGCATTGCTTGCGCCCAACGAGAAGTTGAATCTGCCAATAACAAGACATCTAACCCCATCTGACGATAGTACTCTGCAATTGTCACACCCACATATACAGATGCCTCACGTGCTGCAACTGGCATAGAAGATGTGTTACAAATCACACAAGTTCGATCCATCAAAGGGCGCCCTGTATGAACATCATTTAATTTAGGGAATGTCTTTAATGTTTCAACAACCTCACCGGCACGCTCTCCACATGCTGCTAAAATCACAATATCAACATTTGAATATTTAGAAATACACTGCTGAAGTAATGTTTTACCTGCACCAAAAGGACCAGGTGAACACGCCGTGCCTCCTTTTGTCATCGGAGTCATCGTATCAATAACACGCATTCCAGTACAGATCATCTCTTTGGGAGTTACTTTCTTCCCTTCAATCAAAGGAAATTTTACAGGCCATTTCTGCATCATCAAAATTGAATATTCATTTCCTGCAAAGTCTTTGACCTTGGCAATTTCTGTATCAACCGTATAATTGCCAGACTCTGCTATCGAAATAACTTCATATTCATCATACATGTTAAAAGGCAAAAAAATCTGATGAGTAAAATGTGACTCTGGTACAGATCCTAAAATTGATCCACGGTAAACTTTTTCACCTACAGTTGCCTTTGGCGTAAACTCCCACTTTTTCACTCTGTCAAGAGCTTCAACATAAACACCGCGCTCTAAATAAAGGCCCGAAACATCGGCAATTTTTTCTAAAGGATTCTGAAGCCCATCAAAAATCTGTGATAATAAACCAGGACCTAATTCAATTTCTAAAAGCTCTTTTGTAAAAGTTACTTTTTGACGATATTTAATTCCTCTCGTATCTTCAAAAACCTGGAGTTTGGCAACCTTACCATTAATCTCAATAACTTCTGCCTTAAGGGATGCCTCTCCAACCTTTACATAACCGATTTCACCTTGGATAAGGTTTTTATCAAACTCTACTTTAATTAAATTTCCAAGTACAAAAATCACTTCGCCTGTCGTATTATCCATGATCGCTCTCCACTAATTCTGTTAAAATTTTTCGGCCTTTTATTTCATCTAAGGATGACTTCTCATCTAAAATCCATAAACACATCATGTAGGCACAAATTGACCTAAAAGACCCACTACTATTATCTACTATCTCTTTATAAAAATTGAATCTATACGATGCGACAGCTAAATACTGCTTCATCGGATCAGCCCCTGAATCTAATATTTTTTCTTCTAATAATTTGTATTCAAAAGGAAAAATGAAGGGACCACTATTTTTGCATTGCAAAGCAACTTGCGTCACTATTGGATCTGTTAAATCCTCATATTGCAAATAAGACTCAACATCAAAACTGTGTTTTTTTGCATTGAAACCAAACAAAAGTAAATTCACATTTTTTTCAAAAGTCAAAAACTCTGCAATAATCCCGCCTTTTGCAATCTCTTCTTCAAAAAACATGGCATATAATCGAGGGAAATTCTTGATCATCTCAACTTCATCGACATATTGATCTAAAAATTCAAAAATATAGTCTGGCAAGTACTCACAATTTGAAAGAGCAAGCCTAAGTCCACTTTCTAAGAAATTTCCCTTAACATCAAAACCAATTCCCGTCTGAAAAGATAAAATGTTTTTTACATCAATCACGCGGCGGATACTCTTAATCTTTTCTTTGGCGCTTTTACCTAAATTTAACTGTAAAAGATCATAAAAACTCTTAAGCGAAATAGGAGGCGCTGAATTAAAACTTAAAATCGGTAAAGAAGCTGATGTATAAATAACGCTCATAAATTATGCAAACACCCTGCCTCTCAAAACCTCTGGTAACTTATCTGCTAAAAGCTCATTTAAAGTCTGATCTGTAATTTTCAAAGTGAACTTTTTATCCTTGATCATCAAAGCAATCCCAGAAGAGATCGGCATATCGCCTTTTTCTAATTTTCTTTCAACTCTTGAAATGACTGAATCACTCAATGCTTTAAAATCTACCCGTTTTGAAACAAATAATTTTAAATCAGATGTAACACCATTTTCCTTGATCCCATTAACCAAAGCATCTAACACACTCTGACAATTATTTTGATTATCTACTACATCCTTTAAAGAAACTAAAAGCTCATTATTGAAAACATTCATGACTTCTGCTTTTAATGTAGCCACTGCCTGCTTTACTGATAGATCTATTGAACTTCCATGTACTTTTGCCTCATCTTCCATTTGCTTTCTATTTCTTTCCAAAAGCTCTTTTGCCTCTTCTTGAGCTTTATGAATAATGCCGGCTGCTGCCTCTTTTGCTTCTTCTATCATCCTTTCAGACTCTTCTTTTGCAGGAAGAATCGTCTCTTTATATAGGATATCGCTAATTTCTTTTACTTTGTTACTCGATTTATCTAATGCCATAATTCCTAACCTTAAACTTTTGTTATCCCCACTTGCTTTCTGCAAACAGAGGGTAACACAAAATAAAGTAAAAAGCAATGAGAGTTTTTTTTACCTTTACAGCAAATGTTTTCTTGAATAAGATTCTCATAATTTATTAATCAAATCCTTATCTACTATGGAAGCTACCGCAAAAAGACCACCGCCCTTACACCTAACTTCCACCTTAGAACATAGCGATGAAGAAGAGGAACTATTAGAAGAAATCCCTCTTACAGAACGCACAAAAGCTTATTTCACCCAGATCCAAACTTATCTTGAATATAACAAAGCCGCTAAGGACTATTATCATCACTTTACTCAAACAATCCCTCAAGATGCCTTAAAAAATTCAACTCAAAACGCGATCACTGAATTGATCTACTTTCTTTTTCCAGAAACAAGAAAAGGAAAAGTTTCTCCTGCACCTGAACAAATCAGAGAAAAACTACCTCCTCTTATTACTAGAGCATCTAGAGACGATGTTCTTATTACACTAGAAACAATTGCCACATATTTATCTCTTGAAAAAATTCAAACATCAAGTGGTAAAGAAATAGAGGTTTCAAATTTAAAAAGCATCATAAACCCTGATGATCCAGAAAAATCCTTTCATGATATAGTTAAAGCAAATAATGCAGAATTCTTAAAAGTCGATATGCTTTATTTTAAGAATAAAACAATAAAAATTCTTCCAAGGGCTTTATGTCGACTTCCTAATTTAAAAACATTAAAATTCTTTAATTGCTCTATTCGTGAATTACCTTATTGGGTTGGTGATTTAAATCTAGACGCCTTAGGCATCTGGAACTTAGATGAAACAGCATTTAAAATCACTAGATTCATTGGAAATCTTACAAATTTAATCTCTCTTAAGCTTTGGACACCTCTTGCTAATTCTTTAAATCCTCTAATACGACTAAAATCACTAATGAGACTTGAATTACCTGAATTTTCTAAATTTCAATTTGAATTTCCACAAGAACTAAGAGAGCTCCCTGCTATAAGTCGAATAGCCTTAGACAGAACAGAGTGTTCAAAATCATTGTAAAATAGTATTTCCGGTCTGCGGATTTGGAAGAGGCGTCGTGGTTGTTGTTCCTACATCAGTTGGGATAAATCCTGATAATAGAGCAATACCTATAAATAACGCAAAACCTGTAAAAGTCATCCCTACAGCTTGCTTTTTTTGCGCGCTATCTGAGGTGCCATAAGTGTATTCCTCCTCATAAACAGGAGAATCAAGCATCTTATCACGACACTCCAAGGGAGTGATATGTAATATACAACACAAAAACAAAAAAATCTTTAAGACTTTTTCCATAATAACCTCTTTTTTTTTCATATACTAAAATACTATTTTATAGTCAAACCAACAAAAACAAATGCATTTAACAACTTCTTATATTATAATAGTTACTGAATTAATAAAGAAAATAATTAAGGAGTTAATATATGACTATTACTATAAACTATAATGGCTTTTTTTCAAATTTGCCAGTAACCGATCCAAATAAACTTTTATTTGAATTAATGTCTGATGAACTTAATTTAGGAACGTACAGTCGAATAAGTACTTTATTAGATCAAGTAGAAATAGAAAATCTGAGCAATGATCAAACAAATCCTGCAATTAATATAGCCTTTGCTATTATTTCATTAAGACTTTCTGGCTATGGAAAAACTAAACTAGCAGCAAGAGCATTGGTGAAAATAAATCCAAATTATAAAATACTTAAATCACTCTCAGCTCATGGATTAGCTTCGGCTTCTTTAAGAGTAGATAATAACGACGCGCTCAATATAGTAAGGGGTTATATTACGAAATCCTATGCAAATAGTATGAAAAAAAACAACATACCTGTTTCTATAGATACGGATATACTTATAAGAAAAATAATTCAACAGTTTCATAAAAGTACAACTTAGTTGTTTGAGTAGTTTTTTCTTGTCAAAGATAGACTTGATTCTTATAATCAAGTCTATGAATTTTTTTAGCAAAGTTTCTAAATTTTTATTTATCGTATGCTTTTTAGTATCAACACTTTTTGCTAATGAAGATGAGATGATTATCACTCCCCCTGGACAAGAGACTAAACAACAAGAAGATACATTAGAAAACACTCCTTCTGAAGATAAAGATCGAAATCAGAATCCAGATAAAGAGGAAATTTTAGATGAAGAGATTGCTCCAACGCCACCTCCTGCCCTTATAGACCTTGATAATCAGAAGAAAAGCCAAGATGATTCTACAATAAAATACAGTGGTCTATATCTCTTTGTCTTTAACCTTACTATGTTTACAGCTGGATTAATTATAGTTAAAAACATCACAGGACAAAGGGTATAAATACCCTTGATATAAATTGAACATTCTTACCAATAATAAGATATAAAGGAAGGTAGATATGAAAAATAAGCTCGAAGGTCTAAAAGAACACACTATAGTAGTAGCAGATACAGGAGATTTTGAAGCAATCAATCAATATAAGCCTAGAGATGCGACCACAAACCCCTCTCTGATTTTGAAAGCCGCTAAAGATGAGCGTTATAAACACTTGATTGATGAGGCCATTGAATGGGCGAGTGCTAGATCTAGTGATGAGCCATTCTTAAACCTCGTTGTCCACAGAATTTTTGTGAACTTCGGGCTAGAGATTTTAAAAGTAGTACCTGGAAGAGTCTCAACAGAAGTTGACGCAAGACTTTCTTTTGATACCGAAGCAAGCTTAAAGCTGGCACATCAATATATCGCTATGTATGAAGAAGCAGGGATCTCAAAAGATCGTATCTTGATAAAGCTAGCGTCAACATGGGAAGGGATCGAAGCATGTAGACAGCTTGAGAAAGAAGGAATACATTGTAATATGACGCTTATGTTTAATAAACAGCAAGCAATAGCAGCAGCAGAAGCAAAAGCTACGCTCATATCACCATTTGTGGGTCGTATTATGGATTTTCAGAAAAAGGCAGAAGGGAAAGACTCTATTCCTGCAACAGAAGATAACGGAGTGAAAAGCGTAACAGAAATCTATCACTATTATAAAAAACATGGGTATAAAACAGAGATTATGGGAGCCTCATTTAGAAATATCGATGAGATCCTAGAACTTGCAGGTTGTGATCTTCTCACCATCTCCCCAACTCTTTTAGAGGAGCTTTCAAATGCATCAGGAGATGTGACAAAAAAGCTTTCCGAATCTGAAGCTTCATCAAAAGGTAGTGAAAAAATGCATGTCGATGAAAATGCCTTCCGATGGGCAATTAGTGAAGATCCAATGGCCACAGAAAAGCTCTATGAGGGAATCCGAAATTTTGCAAAGGACACGCGCACCCTTGAAGACTTCCTCCAGAAAAACTTCTCTATCACACCCTCTTCCAACTCAAAAGCTATGTAAGCAAGAGTTCGCCTCCGGCGGCCAAAGGGGCAACGCCCCTCTGGACTCCCATGATTGATTTTTTTCATAAATGAAAAAAATAACAACATGAATATTCATAATAGTAACAAAGTATAGTAAAGGAGTTAACTACGCCCACGATATTGTTGATGGAATTTTAGATGAATATAAAGCATATGGGATCACAGAAAGTCAATATCGATTATTAAAAAAGTTTCGCGAAGAATTTAGAACATTCTCATATGAGAATTGTATCCCAGAATGGTTTATCGATTCCCCTGAATGGGCTCAAATTATAAAAAGAGCTCAAGAAGTTTTAAGAGCTTTTAATTACAAAGAAACATCAGAAAAATGAATTCATATTGATTCTCTCTAATAAAGAAGCTCTGCGAATTAATTCGCAGAGCTTCTTTTACTTTTTACCTTTAGGTAAAAAATCATCTTGAAAATTTGCTTGTATTTTTGAAAGTGATTTTTTACGGTTTAACGAAATCGCGTACGAATGTACTCGCAGAGTTAAAATGTGACAAATCACCAAAAAGACAAGCAAATTTGGGAGTCCAAAGGGGCATTGCCCCTTTGGCCGCCAGAGGCACTATGTGCGAGCAAGCTCGCGGCCCTCGGTCTCGAAATCGAACTCGATAAACTCTTCATTGGCACCATGATCAACCCTATCTTTCTCAAGACGTTTCGCGTAGGAAATATGTCCTGTTCCTGATGGGATTTTCTGTCCGGTGATGATGTTAGATTTAAAATCGAGTAGATAATCAACCTTTGCCTCACATGCAGCATCTGTCAAGATACGTGTTGTCTCTTGGAAAGACGCAGCTGAGAAGTAAGACTCTGTTCCAAGTGATGCTTTGGTAATACCAAGCAATACTGGCGCTGCTTGTGCAGGACGCCCACCATCATGAATCACTTTCTTATTCTGCTTGTGGAAAGATTTCTTATCGATATCCTCACCATATAGGAAAGTTGTATCACCTGGATCGGTAATCCTTACTTTCTGAAGCATCTGTCTAACGATAATCTCAATATGCTTATCATCAACATCTACACCCTGGAGTCTATAAACTTCTTGCACTTGATTTACAAAATACTTTTGAAGTTCACGGATACCACAAATTTCTAGAATCTCATGAGGTTGCAAGACACCATCTGTGATCTGCTGACCTTTTTCAACCATATCACCTTCTTGAACGATAAGATGCTTTGCCAATGGAATAAGATGTTCTTCTTCCATCCCTGTAGTCTCATCACGAACAATAACGATACGCTTACTCTTCTGAACACCTTTCATCTCGATTACACCATCGATCTTTGCGATCTCTGCTGCATTCTTAGGTTTTCTAGCTTCTACAAGCTCTGCTACCCTTGGAAGACCACCGGTAATATCTTTAGATCTTGCTGCTCCTTTTGGAAGACGCGCAAGCTGCGTTCCAGCTTCCACAAGATCACCTTCATCACATGATAAAAATGCTCCTGAAGGAATGGCATAGGTTCCGATTAACTCAGCATAATCTTGATCTGAATAGATCATAATCTGCGGATGAAGCTCTCCTCTATGCTGCTTTACAACAGTTTCTGTCTGACCTGTTTGCTTATTAACAGACTTTTGTGTTGAAATTCCTTCAACTAAGTCATCAAACTTAACATATCCACCTTTTTCACAAATGATAGGATAGTTATGCTGCTCAATCAAGGCAATGATATCACCTTTCTTCACAACAGCGCCATCTGCCATAAAGATATGCGTTCCTTGCTCGAGATCTACCGTTAATAAAGGCTCAATAGTTTTTTTACTTACTAAATTCTTGTACTCATCTAAAGTTCTTCCTTCATCACGTACAACATGAAGCTTACCATTTTTATTAAGAACAAGGTTTACCCCATCCTTATTTTTAACAGTACGCACACCTTGATAAATCAAAAGACCATCTTCAGAAGATGCAATCTCTGGATTCTCTCCGCCGCCTGCGATACCCCCTAAGTGGAACGTTCTCATCGTCAACTGTGTACCAGGCTCACCAATGGATTGCGCTGCAATCACACCTACGGCTTCACCTTTTGCTACATTTCTACCATTTGCTAGATTAATACCATAACACTTAGAACATACACCGCGATTTGTCTCACAAGTAAGCGTTGAACGAATCTTTAAACTTTCGATACCGGCATCTTCAATTGCTTCTGCCTGTTTAATAGTTAAAATATCGCCTGCTTTAGCAAGAAGCTTTGTTTTATCACCCGGCATATACACATCATCACAAACAGAACGTCCGAAAATTCTTTCTTTAATAGGAAGAAGCTCTTCTCCACCCTGCTTAATAGCTGCAACTTCAATACCACTTATAGTACCACAGTCAAGTTCATTAACTAATACATCTTGCGCAACGTCTACTAAACGACGAGTCAAATAACCTGAGTCAGCAGTTTTAAGCGCTGTATCAGAAAGACCTTTACGAGCACCGTGAGATGAGATAAAGAATTCAAGAACCTTCAAACCATCTTTAAAGTTAGAAAGAATAGGATTTTCAATAGTTTCACCATTTGGTTTCGCCATCAATCCACGTAAAGCACCAAGCTGTCTTAGCTGAGCTTTATTACCACGAGCTCCTGAATCAATCATCATAAAAATCGGATTCAAATCAGATTTAATCTCTGGATTCTTAATTGTCTCAAACAATACGTCAGTTAACACCGCAGAAACCTGATTCCAGATCGACTCACATTTAGCCTTTCTTTCTTTCTCTGTGATGATACCGTCTTCGTATTGCTTTTGAATTTGCTCAATCTTTTCATTTGCATCCTCAACAATCTTTTTCTTAGCAGCAGGCACTTTAATATCTGTAACCCCCATTGAAAGTCCAGATTTTGTAGCATGAAGAAACCCTAGATTCTTAATTTCATCCAAGAACAGAACAGTTCTTTCAAGACCTACAGTCTTATAGATTGTTAGAATCAATCCACCTAACTTCTTAGAAGGAAGTGAGTAGTTTTGGAACCCAAGCTCTTCAGGAACTAAACGATTAAACAAAACCCTTCCAGGAGTTGTTTCAATAATATCACTTCCAATTCTTACTTGAATTTTTTGGTGAATGTGGATTCCTCTTCCTAAGTTATCCTTACGAAGACCATCTTCTAGATTAGTCCAGTTATGACTACCTGCAGAATAAAGAGCCATTAAGACTTCGTCTGTAGAACCAAAAACTGGATTCTTCTTTCCATGATCCTCATTATTATACACAGGATCATGCATAATATAATAAAGACCTAAGATCATATCTTTTGAAGGAATTGCAACAGGTTTTCCTGATGATGGTAAGAAAATATTATCTGGAGCCATCATCAATGTTTTTGCCTCAATCTGAGCTTCTACAGATAAAGGAACGTGAACAGCCATTTGGTCACCATCAAAGTCAGCATTAAACGCTGCACAAACAAGAGGGTGAACGCGGATTGCCTTTCCTTCAATTAAGACAGGCTCAAAAGCCTGAAGGCCTAATCTGTGCAAAGTAGGAGCACGGTTAAGGAGAATTGGATGTCCTTGAATAACTTCCTCTAATACATCCCATACCCTTTCATCTTCTCTTGCAATCATCTTCTTTGCTGAACGAATTGTGTATACATAACCATAATCTTTCAACTTTTTTACAATGAATGGCTCAAATAAATCTAAAGCCATCTTTTTAGGAAGACCACACTGATTAAACTTCAATTCAGGCCCAACAACAATCACACTACGTCCTGAGTAATCAACCCTTTTTCCTAGTAGATTTTGACGGAAGCGACCTTGCTTACCTTTTAACATCTCTGATAATGATTTAAGAGGTCTATTTCCAGAACCCATAACAGGATGTCCATGACGACCATTGTCAAACAAAGCATCAACAGATTCCTGTAACATTCTTTTTTCATTTCTAATGATAACATCTGGTGTCTTCAATCTAAGAATTGATTTAAGTCTGTTATTTCTGTTAATTACTCGGCGATATAAATCGTTTAAATCAGATGTTGCAAAACGACCACCATCAAGAGGTACTAAAGGACGAAGATCTGGTGGAATCACAGGCAAAGCATTCATTACCATCCAATCCGCATCATTTGTTGAATTAGAAAAACCTTCAACGATCTTCAATCTCTTTGCAATCTTCATTCTTGCTTGCAAAGATTTTGTTTTTCTTAGCTTATCTTTTAACTCAATAACTGTAGCTGTAAAATCTTCAACTTTTAAAAGCGCCATAATCGCTTCGCCACCCATTAAAGCAACAAAAGCATCTTTACCCCACTTCTCTTGAGCTTCTCTAAATTCTGCATCATTGAGTAGTTGCTTTTTTTCTAAGGTTGTTCTACCTGGATCTACAACTACATACTCTTCATAATAGATAACCCTCTCTAAATCTCCAGCTGTCATTCCAAGGAAGTTACCAATCCTTGACGGCTGCGTTTTAAAGAACCAAATATGTACAATTGGCACCGCTAAATCAATATGCGCCATTCTCTCACGACGAACCTTTGATAGAGTAACCTCAACTCCACAACGATCACAAATAATACCTTTGTGCTTAATTTTTTTGTATTTTCCACAACTACATTCCCAATCTTTCATTGGACCAAAAATCTTCTCACAGAAAAGACCACCCTTTTCTGGTTTAAAGGTACGGTAGTTGATGGTCTCCGGCTTTTTAATCTCTCCACGAGACCATTTTTCACGGATTACATCAGAAGACGCGATCTTAATTTCAATATCCTTGAAATAATTTTCTTCGCCATCAAATTGTTCTTCTTTATTCATCAAACTCTCCAAAAGAGGTAAAATTTTTTAATCTAATTGTTAATTATTTCCAGCGTTTGCATGTACGTCTAAACCTAGTCCTTGTATCTCTTTAACAAGAACGTTGAACGACTCAGGCACACCTGCTCTTAAGACATTGTCTCCTTTAACGATGGATTCATATATACGTGTTCTTCCTGCAACGTCATCTGATTTCACAGTTAACATCTCTTGCAATAAGTTCGACGCACCATAAGCTTGAAGCGCCCACACCTCCATCTCACCAAATCTCTGTCCACCCATCTTAGCTTTACCGCCAAGAGGCTGTTGAGTCACTAATGAATAAGGTCCAATTGCTCGAGCGTGAATCTTATCAGCTACAAGGTGAGAAAGCTTTAACATATAAATGTATCCAACAACAACTGGATTATCAAAACGCTCTCCGGTACGACCATCATAAAGATACATCTTACCATCGCTTCTTAGTCCTTGATCTTCCATCATCTTCCAAATTTCTTTTTCAGGGAATCCTTGGAAAACTGGACTTTTTACATAAATACCTGCTTTTCTTGCTACGTATCCTAAGTGAGTCTCAAACATCTGTCCAAGGTTCATCCTTGACGGCACCCCTAATGGATTTAAGATGATCTCAATTGTTTCACCTGATTCAAGATACGGCATATCACATTCTTGAACTATATTTGACACAACACCTTTGTTACCGTGACGTCCTGCCATTTTATCACCAACTTGAAGCTTTCGCTTTGTAGCAATGTATACTTTTACCTGACGTATCACACCAGCATCTAGATCTACATCACCTTTTTTGATGTATTCAACTTCTGTTGAATACCCCATACGAAGTTTTTCAACAGCGATATGATGCTCTCTGATAAAAGTTTTCATCATCTCGAAACGATCAGTTTTAGGGAAAATATAGTCATTTAAATTTTCACTTTCAAAAGACTCAAGCTGCTCTTGCGTTAGCATATCGCCTTCTCTTACAACTAAATCACCAGTCTTCTTATGCAAAATTGCACCTTCAACAGGTTCATCAAGTAATAAAGCTCCTAGCTTTTCATGCAACTCAAGTAAAATCTCAAGTTCTTTTTCTCTACATTCTTTCTTTAGATCTTGCGCTCTTGATTTTTCTTCTACAAGCTCATCATCTGTCTTAGATAGACGATCTCTCTTAGAGAAAATCTTCACATCCATGACCACACCTTCTGTTCCCGGAGGAGCAACTAAAGAGGCATCCTTAACGTCTGCAGCTTTTTCACCAAAAATGGCACGCAATAATCTTTCTTCAGGAGATAGCTCTGTCTCAGACTTTGGAGTCACCTTACCAACCAAGATGTCACCTGGCTTGACTTCTGCTCCAATTCTGATGATACCATCTTCATTTAAATCGCTTAATGCTTCTTCTGAAACATTTGGAATATCTCGAGTGATGTCTTCCTTACCGATTTTTGTCTCACGAGCTGTGACTTCAAACTCTTGAACATAGATAGAAGTATATGTATCTTCTTTTTTCAACTTCTCAGATATGATAATCGCATCCTCATAGTTGTATCCACACCAAGGCATAAAGGCAACTAATACGTTCTTTCCAAGAGCCACTTCACCTTTATCAGTTGAAGGACCATCAGCTATCACATCCCCTGCTTTTACTTCATCACCTACTTCAACAAGCGGTGTTTGGTTAATGCAAGTTCCATTATTACTTCTCATGAACTTCTTAAGTTCGTAGACTTTCTTTTCTAGTACATTTGTCTTTGCAGAAATGATTACTTTAAAGCCATCAACATACTCTACAACTCCATCCTCTAGAGCGATCATTACCGCACCTGAGTCTTTTGCTGCACGCTTCTCAATCCCTGTTCCTACAATCGGCGCAGAAGGTTTAAGAAGAGGTACCGCTTGGCGTTGCATATTAGAACCCATCAATGCACGGTTTGCATCATCATGCTCTAAGAATGGAATCATTGCTGTTACAATAGAAACCAACTGCTTAGGAGATACATCCATGTGCGTTACTTTTGATGTACTAATTCGTAATGAATCACCTTTGTATCTGGCCCAACAAACATCTTCATTGAACATCTTAAACTCATCAAGATCTGCAGATGCCTGAGCAATTACGCAATTTTCTTCTTGATCAGCAGTCATGTACTCAATTTCATCAGTCACAACATTATCTCTTACAATCCTGTATGGAGTCTCAATGAAACCAAATTCATTAATCTTTGCATAAGAAGATAAAGACGTGATCAATCCAATGTTTGGTCCCTCTGGAGTCTCAATCGGACAAATTCTTCCATAGTGCGAAGTATGAACATCACGAACTTCAAAACCTGCTCTTTCTCTGTTTAATCCACCTGGACCTAGAGCTGATAATCTTCTTTTATGAGTAAGTTCGGCTAGAGGGTTTACCTGATCCATAAACTGAGAAAGCTGACTTCGCCCAAAGAAATCTTTCATCACAGATTGAAATCCTTTTGCAGAAATAATCTTTCCTGGCGTTAATGTATCTGATCCAAAATCAAATAAGTTCATTCTTTCTCGAATGATCTTCTCCATTCTTACAAAACCAATTCTACACTGATTCTGAACAAGCTCACCTACTGATCTTACTCGTCTGTTTGATAAGTGGTCGATGTCATCAACATGTGCATCATTTTTCTCATCTCTTAAATCAATGAGATACTTAATCGCAGAAACAATGTCTTCTTTTCTTAATGTTACATCAGCCAAAGCTTCATCTGTTACTTCATGCTTTAACTTCATGTTCATTTTGTAACGACCAACTTTACCTAAGTTATAACGCTTGGCATCGAAGAACAATCTCATGATCAATGAACGTGCATTTGAAAGAGTTGCAGGTTCACCCGGTCTTATCTTTCTGTAGAAATCTTTCAAAGCAGACTCATAAGAATCTGTTGGATCTTTCATGATCATTTTAATGATTGGAGATGTCTCATCTGCATCTTCAGCAATTCTTACAAAACTTATGTTTGCATCTAAAATACGCTTAAGCATCGCCGTTGTTAACTTCTCAGCAGCTTTACCATAAATGATTCCTGAATCCTCATCTAAAATATCTTCTGCTAAAATCTTACCAACTACTTTTGAAAAATCAGCATCTGACTTGATTCTAATTCTTCTTGTTGAGAAAAATTCTTCAATAATATCTGCATTTGTAGAATAACCTAATGTTCTAATAAACGATGTCGCTAAAACTTTTCTTCTTCTTTTCTTCTTGTCTACATAGATATAGATCAAATCATTGATATCAAAAGAAGCTTCAAGCCAGCTTCCTCTGTATGGAATGACCCTAAATGAATATAACTTTATTCCCTTAGGATGCATAGATGACTCATAACAAATTCCTGGAGATCTATGAAGCTGAGATACAATTACGCGCTCTGCTCCATTGATGATGAAAGTCCCTCTTTCTGTCATCAACGGAATCGTTCCTAAATAGACTTCTTCTTCCTTGATTCCAGTCTCATCTGTGAGTCTAAAATTTGCTTTTAAAACAGAATTATAACTAATTCCTCTTCTGATACACTCTTGAGGACCATACTTTGGCACACTTAAGGTATAATTCAAATACTCAAGAACAATCTTGTCGTCAAAACTTTTTATTGGAAAATTCTCTGTAAAAACTTCCTCTAGCCCCTCTTCTATTCTTTCGCTAAGTTGCTTTTCGGATTGTAAAAAGTCTCTATATGACTTAATCTGAATTTCAATCAAATTAGGAAGATCGATGATCTCCTCTGTCTTATGAAAACCCACCCTGTTAGGTGACTTCTTTGGCATAATGCCCCCTTCAATTTCTTCAAATGAGATTTAATTTGGCTCTTATACAGAACATGAGTCCTTCTATAAATAAAAGGGCTCACACTCCGTAATCATTATAAAAAGGAAATTATTTTCCTTTAATTTCTGCAACTGAACCTGCTTCTTCTAGCTTTTTCTTAGCGTCGTCAGCTTCTGCTTTAGATGCACTTTCTTTTAGTGTTTTTGGAGCACCTTCAACCAATTCTTTAGCTTCTTTTAAGCCAAGTCCTGTGATCTCTCTTACTGCCTTAATCGCTGCAATCTTTTTAGATGCATCAATGCTTTTCAAAATGATGTCAAACTCTGTTGACTCTTCTGCTGCTGCATCGCCGCCTGCTGCTGGAGCTGCTGCTACTGCCGCTACTGCTGCTTGAGCTTTTACGCCCCATTTGTCTTCTAGTAAAGTTTTAAGGTTAGAAAGCTCTAATACTTTTAGCTCACTTAACTTTTCAACTATTTCTACGAGTTTTGAATCTGCTGTTGCTTCACTCACTTTTTGTTCCTCTCTTTTTATGTTTCTTTTGAAATTTTGTTTTCCATACAGTGCAATACACTTGATAATAAGGCATCGATTGTCGCTAGAGTTTGACTCATAGGAGCCTCTAATAGACCAATAATCTGTGCTCTCATCTCATCAAGTGATGGCAGTTTGGATATCTGCTCCACTTCTGAAGCTTGACATTTTTTATCTTCGAAGTATCCTCCAAGAATCTTTACAGCCTTTGTATCTTTAGCTACCTTAAAAACTTCCTTTGCAACCGCAGGGAAATTTCCTTTAGCCATTGCTAAAAACACATGACCTTCTAACTCTTCTAATGAATACTCAACTTTTTTCTCAGACGCTGCTTTTGCAAAGATTCTTTTCTTCACAATAAACATATCTCCGCCTGCTTTAACTAGAGCTTCTCTTACTCCGGCAACAACATTTGCATTAAGCTTGTCGTATGACGCAATAATAAAACCTTCTTCTAGATCAATCTTTTCTTTTACTTCATCAAGAAGTGCTTGTTTTTCAGCTGACATTGTCTATCTCCTAGTTCATCATGTTAGATTCTAATTTCAAACCAGGGCCCATAGTAGTTGATATACTAATAGACTTAATGTAAGCGCCCTTCATCGCGGCAGGCTTACTTTTCATGATTGAATCAAGAAGTGCTTTATAGTTTTCTTCCAAATTCTGCTCTGAGAATGAAAGCTTTCCAAAGATAGAGTGAATGTTTGAACTTTTGTCCACCTTAAACTCTACACGTCCTGCTTTTACTTCTTTCACAGTTCTTTCTACATCAGTTGTAACTGTTCCTGCCTTTGGAGCAGGCATCAATCCACGTGGTCCTAAAACTTTACCTAAACGTCCTACAACTCTCATCATATCAGGAGTTGCTATGACTTGATCAAATCCAGTCCAACCTTCTTTAATCTTATCTGCTAAGTCTTCAGAACCTACAAAATCAGCTCCTGCTGCTTCTGCTTCTTTTGCTTTGTCACCTTTTGCAAAAACAAGAACCTTTACATCCTTACCTGTGCCATGAGGAAGAAGTACGCTGCCTCTTACTTGCTGATCTGCTTTTCTAGGATCAACACCCATGTTTAAGGCCACTTCAAAAGTCTCATCAAACTTAACTGGGGAAAACTTCTTTAAAACCGCAATTGCGTCTTTAATGGAGTAAACCTTTGCTAAATCAAGATCCTTAATCGCATCTTTAAATCTTTTACTTTGTGCCATTGTTAATTTACCATTTTATATTTTTATTCAACTTCTATACCCATTGAGCGAGCCGTTCCCGCTACAATGTTAGATGCTGCTGCAAGGCCTTCTTCAGTATTAATGTCATACTTAAGACGAAGATCTGGAGCTTTTCTCTCTACAATCTTTTTAATATCGTCTTTAGTTAGCTTTCCTACCTTGTCCCTATTAGGAACAGAAGAACCTTTTTTCACCTTAGCTTGAGCCTTAATCAATGAAGACATCGGCGGCTGCTTAGTGATGAAAGAAAAACTTTTGTCAACGTATACAGAAATCACAACTGGTAGAATATCTGATCCACCTTGTGTTTTTGCATTAAACTCTTTACAAAAGCCCATAATATTTACACCTGCTGCACCAAGCGCAGGACCAATTGGAGGTGCAGGACTTGCCTTACCAGCTGGGATTTGTAACTTTATTTCTTTAACTATTTTCTTCTTTGCCATTATTTCCTGCCTTAATCATTTGTTATTTTTTCAACTTGCCACATTTCAAGATCATCAACCTTAGTGTCCCTACCGAAAATAGATACTAAAACACTTAACTTACCTTTATCTTGAAAGATTTCACTTACCGTTCCAGTTAGATTGACAAACACACCATCAGTGATTTTTACAACATCACCACAATCTATATTGTATTTGTGAACTATCTCGCCATCATCGCCACTTAAGTTTCTTACTAATTCATCTACTTCTCTATCACTTAATGGGGCAGGAGCTCCGCCACCTAAAAAGCCTAAAACATTATTTTCATCTTTAATAAAATGCCAGACATCATCCGTTAAATTCATTTTAACTAACACATATCCGGGCCATAAAATCTTTTCTTTAATTACTTTTTGACCAGCTTTTACCTCTACAATATTCTCTACAGGCACATAGACCTCTTCAATATCAGACTTTAAATTAGCCTTAAGAACATTCTCATCAATAGATTTTTTTACTTTCTTTTCTCGCCCAGAATAAACCTGAAGCACATACCATTTTTCTGACATTTTCTATCCTATCAACCTAAAAATCACAGAGTTTAACACAGTCACCGCCTTATTGACAAATAAATCTGCACAATAAATCCCCAAACCAAAAATAAAAACTGATAAAATTACCAACTTGACATTTGATTTCAAACTTTTTCTTGTCGGCCAAGAAATCTTTTTTGTCTCACTTTTTAATGAAGATATAAAAGATTCTTTCTTTGCTTCCTTTTTTTCCTCTATGACTTCCACCATAATATTTCCCTTCTTTAAAACGAGTGCGAAGGGCCTCGAACCCCTGACCTGCGGCTTTGGAGACCGCTGCTCTGCCAACTGAGCTACACACCCTAAAAAAACAGGGAGCTTGAGCTCCCTGTTACCAAACTTATTCAATGATTTTTGAAACAGTACCTGCTCCAATAGTTCTACCACCTTCACGGATAGCAAAACGCATCCCTTCTTCCATAGCAACTGGAGAAATTAGTTCACCTGTGATCTCTGCGTTATCACCTGGCATCACCATCTCAGTTCCTTCTGTAAGAGTTACAGTACCTGTTACATCAGTAGTTCTGAAGTAAAACTGAGGTCTATAACCTGTGAAGAAAGGCTTATGTCTTCCACCTTCATCTTTAGTTAGAACGTAAACACTTCCTACAAACTTTGTATGAGCTTTACATGTTCCGCTTGCCGCTAGAACCATTCCTCTTTCTACTTCTTTTTTATCAACACCTCTTAGAAGAACACCAACGTTTTCACCCGCTCTTGCTTCATCTAGAAGTTTATTAAACATTTCAAGACCTGTAGCTACAACTTCAGTACGAGTCTCTTTAATACCAACAATGTCGATTTTATCATTAACTTTAATGATTCCTCTTTCTACACGGCCTGTTACAACAGTACCACGACCTGCGATTGAGAACACGTCCTCAATTGGCATTAGGTAAGGCTTGTCTACTTCACGCTCAGGTGTAGGAATTCTTTCATCAACCATAGTCATCAATTCTTGAATCTTAGCTACGTACTCTGCATCACCTTCTAAAGCTTTAAGAGCAGAACCTCTTACAAAACCTGTATCGTTATAACCTTGAGAAGATAAAAGCTCATCTAGTTCCATTTCAACTAAATCTAGAAGCTCAGCATCATCTACTTGATCACACTTATTAATGAAAACAACGATTGAAGGAACTCCAACCTGCTTTGCTAGAAGAATGTGCTCTCTTGTTTGAGGCATAGCACCGTCTGTTGCAGCAACTACTAGAATTGCTCCATCCATTTGCGCAGCACCTGTAATCATGTTTTTAACATAGTCAGCGTGTCCCGGGCAGTCAACGTGTGCGTAGTGTCTTGTTGGTGTTTCATACTCAACATGTGATGAGTTAATTGTAATACCACGTGCCTTCTCTTCAGGTGCGTTATCAATTGCCGCATAATCCTTGAATGAAGCACCACCTGCTTCTGCTAGAACTTTTGTAATCGCTGCGGTAAGTGTTGTTTTACCGTGATCAACGTGTCCAATGGTTCCAATATTTACGTGGGGTTTATCTCTTGAAAATTTTTCTTTTGCCATTAGTGTTTGTCCTCCGAAAAGACCGTTTTTGTTTAATTTGTTTATTTGCCCAGAACAGGAATCGAACCTACGACCGCTTGCTTACCATGCAAGTGCTCTACCGCTGAGCTATCTGGGCGCTTTCTTTTCCTCATCCTTAAGCCCACATTTTGTGGTATACTTTAGTTTAATTCTCGAATGTGAAGTAGTATAACTTAAAGTTCAAAAAAGAGCAATAGTAAATCTTACTATTTTGGCTTTTTTCCTCTATATACTATTCTTCCTTTTGTAAGGTCATAAGAAGACATTTCAATTTTTACATGATCCCCTACTAAAACTCTTATGTTTCTCATTCTCATTTTTCCACATAAATGAGCCTTAATCTCAATTCCGTTGTCAAGGACAACTACAAATGTCATGTTTGGAAGTAATTCTTTTACAGTGCCTTCTACTTCTAAAACATCTTCTTTATTTGCCATATACTTTTTTCCTAATTTTTAAATGTACTACCAATAATCTTGTAGCATAATAAAGTAATGTGATATAATACTCAACTGGTTTCTTACAGCATTAGAAAAAAATCAGAAGAGAAATAAATTTTTTAATTGACCTCTTCTTCAAATATTTATTAGGAAGATATTCATGAAATTAAAAAAACAAATTATATTATTTACTACAGCCATACTGATTATCTCAACCGGCATCTTTTGCTCGCAAAAAGAACCTCACACTCAGCCATCATTAACAATCGCCTCATATAACTGTGGAGGATTAAGTGACCATTATGATTACCTAAGAGCGGTAGCTATGGGCATTGTGACAAAGGAGCGATTTGCAAAAAACCCTGAGATTTTTGCTCAATTTGATAAGATTCAAAACACAGCGCTAAAGATTATTTTTTCAAATGATGAAAAAGATGCAGCTGTTGAGGAATGGGTAAGAAATAAATACACCCCATTATTGATGAATATTACATCAAACCCTCTTAGCAATGAAAGTATTAATCATCTTTGGAATGAAAAAGCTAATAGAATCATCACTCCTTACAATATAAGACCTATAGTTATCAAAGACTCTCATGTATATGAATTATTGCAATCTCATATGAAAAATTTGATTAAATCAAACCTAATAGACGAAGAAGCTCCAAGAACGCCCAAACAAACACTTAACCTTCTGACTAAAGCTCGAGAAGCAATGGCAAAAAGAATTTTTAGAGAACATCTTAAATACGATATCATCGCACTTCAAGAAGCTGATTATTTAACAACTGAATCTTTACCAGATAAATATGACACTCTATACTCAAACTCTAAACACTCACTCAATGGAGTTGCCTGGGATAAAACACGATTTAGTTTAGTTAAAGACACTGTTCAAGATCTTTCCGGTGCTTTTATTGTAAATCTTTTTGACAATCAGACAAAAAAAACTATCTCTGTAGCAAGCGCCCATCTAACAGGATGCAACCCTTTTTTAGAGGAATTCAACTCAGAAACCAACATCTCAGATGCTGCTAAAGGCAATGAACAATTACATATGACTATAAAAGCTCTTAACAACACCTTTGCAGACATTAAGATCATTGCTATGGACTCCAATGTATGCGCCACTCATCCAAGACTAAACATACTCAAGGAAAATGATTTCTATCTCGACTACAACTCTCACCTAGAGGCAACTTGTACAAGCCCATGGCAAATACTTAATACACGAATTGACTGGATTGCAATTAAATCTGAAAATCAAGAGACCATTCAAAATCTTCCAATTAAATCTATCGAATTAAACTCACATTCATCTAATATGAGTGACCATAAACCAATTGCTTCTCAAATATATTTAGACAGGACAACTTAAAAATGCAGCAAAAAATTGATGACATCATAACACTTCTTTCTCAAAAAACCGAAAAAGAAGCCTATCAAGAAATAATCAAATTTGGAGAAAACAATAAACCCTTTCCTAAAGATCAATTGGTTGATGAAAATCTTGTCCATGGCTGCCAAAGTAGACTCTACCTTTTTCATACACTTGAAAATGGGAAAATAGAATTTTTTATTCACTCTGATGCCCTCATCTCAAAAGGTCTTGCTGCCCTTCTTACATATATATATTCAAACGAAGAACCAAAATCTCTGTTTACACAGCCTTTAACTGTCTTTCAAAATTTACCTATTTTAAAAAAAATTTCACTAAATCGTCAAATAGGCATCTCTAACTTATTTAAAAAAATGCAGTTAATCAGTTCAAAATATATTTAGGGCTAACACTTAAAATATAGAAAATACTAAAATCGACACCTCTTAACTAGGAGAGTTTTATGGCTTCACCAATATCACCATCAATAATTTCAGAATCAAATGAATACCACCCCCTCTGCAGACCCGAAGAAATCAAAACAGAACTTACAAAAGAGCTCACTAAACAAACAGCTCTTTTAGTCATTGCAATCCTTGCATTTATCGCAATTACAGTAGTTGCCATTGTTTTATGCAGCATATTTTTCCCTGCAGGCCTTACAATTGTTTTTACAGTTGCTGGCGTCTCTATACCATTCGTCTTTGGACTGTTCTTTGCAAAACCATACACAAAACGATTAGAACTCCTAAGCCAAATCGAAACAGAAAATCAAGTAATAAGTAAATTAGACGAAGACTCAATTAAAGATCCTAAAGCTGTAATGGAAGCCCGAATAGCTGTTGCCGATGAAGAAAATGAAGAAATCATCAGAAGGTTTATGCCAAATTCCAATGAAAACATTAGAGCAATCAGTTTCGCTTGTGTTCCTCTTGAAGCGCAAGTAAAACTTAAAAAACTTGCTGTTGACTGCCTGTTCTACGCAGTAGTCTCAAATCAACCTTTCTTAAATATTAGCTTGGATCAATGGCGCATATTTCATCACCAAGACTTAAACTATAACGATCAAATTGCTATGTACGCAGATCGAAGAACAGCTGTATCAATCCAACAATTTGATGATGACGGCAATCCTATCTTTGACGAAAACAACAAACCAGTCATGGATGAATTGATGTGGTCACAAGTTCCCTTTAGACTACGAAACCCAAACGGCTCTATAACCTCAGTTACAATCAATAACGAAAAGTCACTCACAATCGAAGAAATCGAACCTCCTAACAACCTAGAAGACCCAGCTTCTCCCCCTGACAACTCCGATAACGAAGCCTAACAACATCCTCTTCCATTACAAGAAATTATAATTACCTCATAATTACGCAAACGAAAAAAGTTTTGATCTCCCCCTCCCATCTTCAAATATAAAAGGTGTGAATTTTGGATGATATTTGCTTCAGTTCGGGCCGATAGTGTACATGATGGTACTCGGAGGCCCGAAATGGAGTAAAGATCACCAAAAAGCACACCTTTGGGGCGATAGTGTACAGGTAGTACTCCGAGCCCCAAAATAGGAAAAAAGACGCCAAAAGACACCCCTTTTTAAAGAATCCATTTTAGGATTTGGGATATAATTATACCTATAGAACCTAAGAATAAAAGCGATAATACAATCTTTGATCCGATAACGGTATAGGTTTGTTTATAACCGATCACATAAGCTCCCATCCAAATCATTGCTACTGGTAATATTCCATTTAGTATGGAATCACCTAGACCGCCAGAGACATCTAGAGCAAAAAGAAATGTATTGGGATATGACATTGTTATGTAAAGCGTAGGAAGTACAACTAGCAGTCCGAGAATAATTTTGCCCATTCCTTTTTTCTCTACTTTAAAAAGGTCTGCAAAAAAATCGTATAGCCCTAACCCTATTCCAAGGTATGAGGTTGTTATTGCAAAAAAAGCAAAGAACTCCCCTAAGATTCCGATAACCGGCCGATGGGCATAGTATTTCAAAGATTTTGTTGCAACTTCCCCATGTTTTAGAGCTTCTTGTAATCCTAGTTTCCCTTCATTTGGAACAGTTCCCATCACTACAAAGATCCAGAATAGATAAAAGAGCAACGCAAGGCACGCCCCTACAATAATCGCAAGCTTCAAATCTTTTGCATTCTTATTTAAATATAAAGCAATTGAAGGGACAATCATCTGAAAACTAAAGGAAGTAATCATCAATGGAATAACGCTATAAAATCCTTCCCACGACCCACGGGATAGTAATTTTCCTTGAACACCTTCTACTCCAATAGAGATCATCATTAAATAAGAGATAATCAAACCTGTCATCAATACCATGTTTATCGCACCTAAGACTTTTGATCCGAAATAAAAGACCGAGCCAAACAAGACTGCGTAGAGGATAGAAGACATCATGGGAGTTAAATCAACTGAGAAAAATGCTGAGCTAAAATGCTCTATTAATTGACTGCCACCAGCATTATAGGCAACCAAAGAGGCATAGCCAATAAAAATATATATGGCTATTGCAATCCAACCTCCAAATCTCCCAAGCAGATGCTGGGCAATAGAGACCACGTGAGCGTCATCATCTTCCATCCAAAGAGAAGACTCTGCATATAAAAAAGCGGTAAAGGTCATGAATAACCAAGCAGCTATCAACATCGCAGCAGATGGATAAAACCCTAGAGCACCTGCTTCAACAGGAACACCTAAAATACCGCCACCTATACACGCCCCTGCTAAAAGAAGGGATGCTGATAATATCTTATAAGAAAATAATCGATGTAGAGTCGCTATCATAGTGTGGATAGTTTAACATGAAAAATTTTAGGTCACAAGTAAAATTAATGGTATAAACATTGTAATAAAGTTGCCGCTGACATCTTTTGTAAGATAAATGATTCTTTCTTCATTTTTTCAATAACAAATGGGATGCTAGCGCGATTTCCAATGACTCCGATTGCTTCTAAAATCATAATCCGCTTTTCCCAATCCACGCTATCATAAGCTTTTTCCAACACAGATGCTACAGATTTATCATTTCCATAAAACGCCAATACTAAAGCCGCTTGAAGCCTTACGATAGGATCTTCATCCTTCAAAAGATCTTTTAACAACTCAATATCTTCTAATTTTGAATCTTCTAACATCATAATCGCAGCAGATGATGAAACTCCCCACATCTTGTTTTTCAAAAAACTTCTCATGCTCTCATAAGCACCTTCTACCTCTAGAATAGATAACTTCGAAAGAAGCTGAAGCCTTGTCATGGAATCTACTAGTTTTGGATAATTTGGAATATAAGGAATATGACGCACTGAACTTTCATCAATACCAATAAAGAAAGGGGCATACTCTGATTGCATCATCAACTTACCGCTATATTCTTTTAAAAATTGCGACAGATATTTTGCCGCAGAAAAATCATCAATATCTTTACCGATCATAGCCAGACATAAATTTGCTTTCACTATTGGATCTGAAGATTCTCGAAAGACTTTTTGAATCAAAGCATTTGCTTTAGATCCTGTGTAACCAATCACTCGAGACCCAAAGCGCGCTTTTTTAACATCAGTTGAAAGCAAGCTTGATGAAAATGATTCCAACCCTTCTTCTGTATTAACACTTAGCAAGGCAATCTTGGCAATCTCTGAAACCTCAATTGTATCATTTTGCACTAAAGCATGAATTTTTCTCTTCACACCTTTCAACACTGATCTATCACTGTCTAATAAGACAAGCCCTAATAAAGCCTTTGTTCTTACGCTCGGATGACGATCGTTTAAAAGCTCAATCAAAACATCTAAGTGCTCACTCATTTCAAAGTGAGTAATTAATTTAACACAAAGCTCTCTCATACTAGTCTTATGAGAAGACTTCAAAGAATCAATCTCAACTTTTTTAGGCTTATCCGTTAAACTTATCAAAGCAGTTATTGCCATACATCGCTCTTCAAAAGTCTTAGAATTTGAAGAGATCATATCTCTTAGATCTTCTTCACACTCTTTTATCTTCATTTTTCCAGCTGCATCTATGAGCATTAACTTCACAAAGTAATTCTTTTCTGTTTTAAGCATATCTGTAATCTTTCTTTTTAAAGGAAGATCACTATAGGCTGTGCAAAGCTTAACAGCTAAATGTCGATCATAAGCATTTGTAGAGTTTAATTTTTTCAACAACAAATGTACGCAACGAGCATCTCTTGTACGGTAAGCTCCAAGCAATGAGGCTATATTTGAAACAGAAGAAATCCCCTCTTCATGAAGTAAAAAATTCCAACCAATCGATTCTAGTACTGAAAAATATTTTCTCACATCATCATCACCTGCTATCACCGGTAAGTGAGATAAGGCCTCTTTTAATAATCCATCATTTGCAAGCGAGCGAATATATAAAGACATCACATTTTGAGATTTTGGATATAGCTCTTTTGTTAAAAAACTCACCCGACGAGCACCTGAATGATCACCTATTGTCATCAGCGACGAAATTTTTGAGATGAATTCTTTTTCGGTACTAATTAAAGCTCCAAATAACGAAGATGTCATAACAACTAAAAAAAGAGCCCTTTGAATCATCTTAACCACCCTTCCCACCTAAAACTTTTCCACCTAATAAATGAAAATGAAGGTGTAAAACTGTCTGACCTGCTGATGGTCCATTATTTGTTAAAATACGATATCCATCTTGAACACCAAATTGAGAAGCAAGCTCTTGTGCCTTTGCAAAAATTTTTGGGAGCAAATGCATATCTTCTACTTTTAACTCTTGAATATTAGGAATGATTTTCTTTGTAATGATTAATATATGAATAGGCGCTTGTGGAAACTTATCATGTATACAAATAATATCATCATCTTCATACAAAATCTCTGCAGAAATATCTCGCTCAATAATCTTTTTAAATATCGTTGTCATTTTTCTCCTAGAACGTGCTTTAAAGCTTTCAATGCATCTTCTTTTGTCTTCCAAACAGAAATGAATCTTCCTTTATGGCAAAAAATTGCACCATCAATCTTTGATTCTTTTTTTAAATCATCATTGATCTTCCCTGCCCAGCTCTCAGGTAACGGCTTTCTTACTTCCATACGCTTTTCATACGATGGAGGCACGCCTCTTAACTTCCAATGACTCCCTGAAGGCATAATTACAAATTCTGCAGGATGCTCTTCACCACCGAGAGCAAAAAACGGCTCCAACCAAGGCATCTTTTTATCAAAAATCAAACACTCCTTCATCACATGCATCACTTGAGAAACCATCTCTTTACAATTCTCAAGATAATCAAACTTTTTAATCATCTTCTGTAAAAACACAAAAACAAAATCGACCGCTTCAAAAAACGCCTTATCTAACTCTTCATTTGTTGCATCATATGAAATGGGAATGAAACTTGCAACGACTGCAGAAAAATCTGCATGACCATGAGGTGGAAATCTTATTCCGTTATCTACTTCGTCAACACCATGAATAAAACGTTCTTTTAAATACTCAAACAAACCTTCATTGATAATCTTCTCATCAAAAAGATACTGACAAATCATACCTGCACTACTTAAACTTCCATCATAAGAAGATTGATGGTGATCAAAACGCTTTTTAATAGGATCATAAACACCACCTACATCACAAACGAACTCACACGTGTCTAAACGCGCATAACTTCTTGTGCGATTGATTTTATCTCTATCTATTAACTCAAAATAAAGAAGCAGCGCACAAGCGGTTACATCATCTGCATGAAAAGTTCCATCATGCACCCCAAAACTTCTTGGAACAATTCCAATCATAAAAACTCCTGCCAAGTTTTGAAGAATAGTCTTTCTTTTCTTAAGATTCAAGAAAAACAATAGATGAAAAATTCATAAATACAAAAGAAAAAACATCAAAGATTCCTTCTACTAATGATTATAATAGAAATTCTTCAGAAGGAGATTTATATTCTGTAATAGCTGTAAATGCTGCCGGGTATGAAAGCACTTCTGTTCAAGTGCAGGTGCCTTAATATGTTTATCAAATCTAAATTTAATTTGACTAAAAAAGGTTTACTTTTAATTCTTTAAATAATAAAATAACCACTGTTTTTTGGGCGCACGCTCATGAATTAATATGGGTGATTTATGAAGATTCTATACAAACTTCTAGTTTTATTATTAACAATAAGTAGTTTTTGTAATGAAGTGACTTCCATGAGTGTTATTATTCCATGTGCTCATTCACATGTACAATATCTACCTGAACTTTTAGAAGCACTTAAATCCCAAACAGTATCACCTGTTGAAGCTGTTCTTTCTATATCTGAGCTTAAAAATGAAGATTATGAAATAATTGATTATTTGAAAGGGCAACACTATCCTTTCGACTTAAAAATATTTACTTCAAAACAAAGACTTTTTGCAGGACAAAATCGAAACATCGCTATTCAGAATAGTATTGGAGAATTAATAGTATCTCAAGATGCCGATGACCTTCCACATCCCCAAAGATTGGAATTTATTAATAACACCTATCAAAAAACGCATTTCAATCTATTGATTCATATGTTCGTGAAGCATGATTTTAAAACGAAGACTGAACTTCCTACATTGATTGAAAATTATAACAACTTATATTTAGACCCATCGGACCCATACTTTATTGACTTAAGCTCTCATCGAAACGTTATGAAAAACATACTATATATTTATGCCTTTAGTCATTCTCACCTTCCTAAGTTTAAATATTATAAAAATAAAGTTACTAATAACATAGCCAAAGAATTAGATTACAATGCTCACTGTGGAAATTGTGTATTTCAGCGAGACATTTTTAAGAAGCTTCAATATTCAAAAAGAAGATCTGGAGAAGATGTCCAATTTTTTAAGAAAGTTTTTCGAAAATTCAATAACTGTTTATTAATCCCTCAACCACTTGTTTTTTATATAAATTCTAGAACAACCTACTACGAAAGGATTAAATAAATCTATGAAACAAACTAAAATATTATTATTTATGTTCGCTATTTTAATACAATTTAGCTCAGCTTCTTTTTTAGAAGCTCAAAAAACCGTTTATTACTTATCCGGAGTAGGAAATCAATTACTTAGTCTTAAAGGAGATGCTATAGACCCCAGTTACAAATGGCCCTATGAAGCACTCAGAGACTTTTATATTGAAAGAGGCTATGATTTTCGCCTTGTTCTACCAGATGTTTTAGACAAAGAATTCTACAATAATCTATCCTGTATTTTTGCAAATAACATCCGGCCTGCTAAATTTATAAGAACTCTTGGTAAAGCTGGTATGAAAAAAATCATTATCATACAAACAGAACCTCCGCATGTAGTACCGTTAAACTATGTGCAAAATTATCTAGATAGGTATCCTAAAATTCTTACGTATAATAATGATATGGTTGATGGAAAAAAATTTAAGAAGTATAACTTCCCTAGACCCATTCTTGATATAGTTGATGATATCGTTCCATTTAAAGAAAAGAAATTATGTGCACTGATAAATAGTCACAAAAGATCATTATATAAAAACAGGGATCAATTATATACCGCAAGAAAGCGCGTCATTAAATATTTTGAAGTAAACCACCCTGAAGATTTTGATTTATATGGAAATGGTTGGCCAAAGAGTTCATATCCGAGCTATCAAGGAACTGTTAAATCAAAGACTGATGTGTTAAAACATTATAAATTTACTTTTACGTATGAAAACATCAAAGAACTTCCAGGTTATGTAACAGAAAAAATATTCGATGCTATGATAGCAGGCAGCGTTCCTATTTATTTAGGTGCACCAGATATCTGTGACATTGTTCCTAAAGAATGCTTTGTTGATGCTCGTAATTTTAACTCGTTTGATGAAATATATCGATACATCTCTCAAATGAGTGAAGAACGCTACCAAGAGCATATAGAAGCTATTAAAGCTTTTTTATTAAGTGATAAAGCTTATCCTTTTGGAATTGAATCTTTTGTTAAAACGCTTGTTACTGCTCATAACGAACTAACAGATGAAAATCTAACTTTTGACTAGAGTCTAACTAAAAAAACCATTGTGTTTTATTAGTTTCTTATCATAAATCAAGGTATGCCAAAGAATCAATACGCAAGCCCTTATGATTTAATAACTCCTGATGGAAAAATTATAAAAATCAACAAGATCTCTGAAAACGCCTCAAAGGCAGAAGTCTATATTGAAAATATACATGAGGATTTTGTTGGCCTTAGTATTGACTCCCAAGATATTACGTTTAACATAAAGAGCACATTTGCTCAATTGGGAATAAATAGTCAATTAGAACACTTAGAGATTTGCGAAAAGCTTTCCCATGCAAAGGTTTTTATCACCCTCTTTTCCTTTAATGATATAGGTACAAATTTACTCGCTCTTTTAACTCCAGGTGTTTATGTAGGAAAACTCTTTGCAAAAGATCCTCGAAGAATCATTCGCTCCTCTGATTACCTAGCTCGTTTATTTGGTAAAAGTGATCATAATGGCAATCCCCTTCTTGTTTTATCTGAAGAGTATGGAGCAGAAGAAATTATGAATGATGAAAAAAATGGCCGAGTTCTTGTAAAGATCCCCTTAAAAAAGGGGCAATTTGTCTATGATGAGTATATTAAAGGTTTTTTACCCACTGTAGTAAAAGGCTTATATGAGAACAAACCATCATTTCGTAAATTCTTATATTTACATCAAAAACATTTAGATCAGCCTCGAGTTATCCCAAAAGATAATTTTTTATTAGTTAAGACTATGAAAATGAGTATTCGTACATTATTTTCTTGTGTAGCTCATGATGTATTACCAGCTGGATACAAGCATGCAAGCGCAGATATCTTAGAGCCTCAAATGACTTCTGGTGACATCTTTGAATTCCATGCAGATGATCCAAATAACCCACCTAAAGAAGAGATCACCCACATCCCTCTAGAATTTTATTCTCTTGAGCCCTTTCGAGAATTTTTCTTTTTTAATGATAAAGAACTTCTCCGCGAAGATTTAGAAAAAAAAGAAACTGTCTTTAACGCGCTTAGGACTGCTCCTGAAGAGCATAACACCTCAACATTTCTCGTAAAAAAAACGCAACTAGAACATTTATCTACAAAAAACTGGATCATTGGAGATCTAAAACTAAGTGGATCACTTCCTGATTTTCCCCAAACAAGAGATGAAAAGATTAAAGTAAAAGAGTACATTCAAGGACAAGCTGAATATCCTATTTTAAAATCTATGCAAGAAGGATACATTACTTCTCAAGGAATTCTTCTTTCCAAGTTTTTTCCTTCAAACTTACTTGCTAGCTTTTTTTTAAATGAACATGTGACCCGCTGTTTAAAATGTATCTATTTTTCAAAACCCTCAAATAATCACGGAAACTATTTTTCACATGATGATCGTACACTCTTAAGAAACTTCGCCAAACATAATATTGATGTTTTCTGGGCAGATGATGATTGTGACCTTCTTTTAAAATATGCACCTAGGCAAGATATGGATACTGGTCTTTTTGTACCTGTTGATAAAATCAATGATTACAAAAATGCCTCCATCTTCGGTGTCTATGGATCTCGTTTTGATATCTCTTCTTATGAAGATGAATTACGTAATCTCTTTACAGGGTTAATTGAAATGAAAACAAAAGTGGATCACGACTTATTTTATAAGGATAAAAAAATAGCTATTGCAACAGGCGGTGGCCCTGGAATTATGTCTATGGGAAATCGTATTGCTTCAGAGCTCGATCTTCTATCAATCGGTCATGCAGTCGATTTTAAAAAACCACATGAGAATGAAGAAGGTAATGAAACAATGAATCACTACATACAAGCAAAAATGACTTACCGACTAGAACAAGTGATCATTCGCCAATCCGAATTTGGACTTGATTTCCCCATCTTTTTTGAAGGCGGCATAGGAACAGATTTTGAATTTGCTCTTGAGCTTTTAAGAACGCAAGTTGGATCTAGAAAACCAGCTCCTATCCTCTTGTTTGGAAGCGCAAAGTACTGGCGCGCCAAAATTACATCTAATCATAATATCAACCTAGAAGCAGGTACTATTAAAGGCTCTGAGTGGATCTCTAATAATTTTTATTGTGTCCAAAACCACAAACAAGCTCTTTCTGTTTACTATAAATTTTTTACAGGATCTCTTCCTATCGGTAAAGAATTCAAAGGTTCTTCTGATGGGTTTATGATAAACTAACACGTAGCAACAAGTTAAATATCAAGGCATTAAGAAAACACTTGCTGTATTTCTCGAAATGAATTAATATTCATATATAGAGAATAAAAATTCATACAAGGAAATTTCATGACTCAATCACAAGTAAACAGACTAAACGCTATTAAGAAATTAATAGAGGAAAAAAACATTGATGACCAAATCAGCTTAGTTGAACTTCTTAAGACTTCTTACGGAATTGACAGTAACCAAACTGCAGTTTCAAGAGACCTACAAAAATTAGGAGCGACAAAAAAACTAGTTTCAGGAAAATTGGTTTATGATTTACCTCAATTTGATGCAAGTATCGAGATTTTAAGGCTTGCAATCCTTTCCATAAAACACAATGAAGCAATTATCGTAATTGACACTCTTCCTGGTCTTGCAGGATTTGTTGGCGACTATCTAGACATGCAAATATCAAGTGAAATCTTAGGAACACTAGCTGGTGAAAACGTTGTTTTTGTTACCCCTAAAAGTATAAAAAAAATAAAGAACTTCTATATAGAAATTTGCAAAATATTAAAATATAAGGATCAGAAAAAATGAAATATTTAAAACTCAGTATCTTTGCGCTACTCTTACTATTTTTTCTAACATGGGTATCTAGCTCAACAACTCAAGAAGAAGAAAAAACTGGAACAATTGTTATTGGAACTGAACTTCAATATCCCCCCTTTTCATACCTAGAAAAAAATACCATTTCAGGATTTGATATTGATGTGATTAAAGAAGCTTGCACACGAGCAAGTATTCCTTACACTCTAAAAGAAATTGCACAGTTTGACTCTCTTATTCCTGAGCTTTTAATAGGTAACGTTGATGTTATTGCAGCCGGAATGAGCCCTACCGATGGAAGAAGAAAAAAGGTTTTATTTACAAACCCTCATTATAATGGACAAGGGTTCATTGTCATAGCAAATCATGAGTTGCCTGAAATTCTCTCTTTAGAAGATTTGAAAGGATATAAAGTAGTTGTAAATACCGGTTTTACCACTGAAACAAAACTTAAGCAAATCTCAGGAGTCAATATTTTACACCTTGATAATGTCACAGAAGGTCTTCTAGCTCTTCAATCAAACCAAGCAGATGCTTTATTAATTGCAAAAGCAACTGCAACTGCTCTATTAGCAATAAAAAAGGATTTAGACTTTGCTGTTTATACGATCGAAGACAATAATGAAGAAGTCGCATTTGCTCTAAATCAAAAAAATACTGAACTGAAAGATAAATTAAATCAAAGCTTGAAAAAGCTCCAAGAAGACGGAACTTTAGATAAAATCAAAAAGAAATGGGGACTATATGATTGACTATAATTTATTAATAAACTCACTCCCGTCACTTTTCAATGGAGTTTTAATATCTATTAAAATAGCCTTTTTTGCAGCTTTTATTGGTTTCATATTAGGTACGGTTTTTGGAATTATTGAAGTATACACGAAATCAATAAAGAAAATTACCATAATCTATACCTCTATTGTTAGAGGGACTCCGATGATTGTACAAATCTTTTTTATCTTCTACGCTTTACCTCAAATTGGAATTAAATTCCCTCCTATTTGGGCAGCTATTATCGCTATTGGATTAAATAGTAGTGCGTATGTTAGTCAACTAATAAGAAGCGGTCTGCAGGCAATACCAAAAGGACAACTAGAATCTGCAAAGTTATTGAAAATACCCTTTTTTAAACAACTTCAACATATAATTCTTCCTCAAACATTTAAAATCTGTTGGCCTTCGCTTGGGAATGAGTTAATTATTTTAGTCAAAGACTCAAGCCTTGCCTCTATCATTGGTGTAATTGAACTTACTAAGCAAGGAGCAATTATTCGCTCAAATACATACGATGCCTTTACTGTTCTTTTAGGAGTTTCAAGTATTTATCTTCTAGTCACACTTTCAATTCAATTAATTTGGTATAAAATAGAAAAAGGAAATAAAACATGCTATGCATAAAAAATCTAAGTAAAAAAGATATTCTTGCAAATATCAACCTTAACCTCATGCCTGGTGAAATTGCTATTATTTTAGGAGCCTCTGGTGCTGGAAAATCTACTCTTTTGCGAGCTATTTGCGGGCTTGAAACTTTTGAAGAGGGAAGCATATTATTCAAGAATAAACCTCTTGATTCAGCCGGAATGGTACACCAACATTTTTTCCTTTTTGAACACTTAAGCGTTAAAAAAAACCTTACATTAGTTCTAGAAAATCAAACCGATCCAATTGAAGAAAAAACTCAAGAACTACTTCACATATTTGATCTAGAAAAAGAAATTGATAAACTTGCTATTCATTTATCTGGGGGTCAAAAACAAAGACTTGCTATTGCTCAAGCAATAGCAGCTAATCCACAAGTTTTATGTATGGATGAACCAACATCTGCCTTAGATCCTATTCGAACAAGAAAAGTTGCACTAATCATTCAAAAACTAGCCTCCATGGGATTACCAATACTTATATCTACTCATGACTTAACACTTATTGAAATGATTAAATGTACCGTTCATTTGATTCATGAGGGATCAATTGTTGAAACAATCCCATCCTCTGAGTTTATGAATAAAAAAGATTCATCTTTAATTCATAAGTTCTCTAAAGGAAAGCTCTAATACTTTCTAGT
>JAJACQ010000026.1 GCA_022601435.1 Chlamydiia bacterium | reverse complement strand
TCATAATTACGTGAGCGTGAGAGGTGTGAGCCTACTTATTTTTGCGTGTACGCAAAAATCAAACTTGGGTTTCCAAAGGGGTATCCCCCTTTGGTGGGGTGCGGGGCAACGTCCCGCTTAGGCTGGAGCAGGTCCTTCCTTCGTCGGCGGCGGAGTCTTGCGGCTTTTTTTGCCTAGATTCTTGGGTACGGGAGGAGGACTCTTTCTGGAACTTGATTCAAAAGCTTCAACCTTTTCTTTTTTCTCATCAATTGAGAAAGAACCATCAAGAATCTTATCAAGATCTTGCTTATCTAGAGCTTCGAATTCTATGAGCATTGAAGCCATGAGCTGAAGCTTATCATAATTTTCATTCAACAGTTTCATTGACTGCTCATAAGCCTCATCTAGAAGCCTTTTCACCTCAGAGTCGATAAGACGAGCAGTTTCTTCGGAAAACTCACGTTCGTGAAAGCCAGCCATTAAAGAACCATCGCCTTCTTCTCCATAATTGATCATCCCAACTTTTTCACTCATCCCCCACTTACAAACCATCGAGCGCGCGATATTAGTTGCTTGCTTGATATCCATTTGCGCTCCGGAAGTAGGATCTTTGTTAATTATCTCTTCTGCACAACGTCCACCCATTAATACAGCTAGCTGATCTAATAACTCTTGCTTTCTATAACTTACACGATTCTTCTTAAGCTCAAAATGCGTCGCTCCTAACGATTGACCTCTTGGAACACGCGTTACCATGGTCACAGAATCTGTAACTTCTAAAGTCATAGCAACTAAAGCATGCCCTGCTTCGTGCCATGCTGTAGTTTTTACATCTTCTTCATTCATCACCATGCTCTTACGCTCTTTTCCGAACTGAACTTTCTCTTGAGCATAACGAATATCTTCTTGAGTCACCAGTTTTCGTCTTTTCTTTGCTGCATGAAGTGCTGCTTCATTAATAATATTCTCTAGATCAGCTCCTACACTGCCTGTTGTTCTTCTGGCAATTTCTTTAAGGTTTAGCTCATCAGACATTTTTATCTTTTTAGCATGAACTTTAAGAATTTGTAATCTACCGAAATAATCAGGTAGTTCTACTGACACAGATCTATCAAAACGTCCGGGTCTTAAAAGCGCTTTATCTAAAACATCAGGTCTATTTGTTGCAGCAATTATAATCACACCTGATACTGTATCCATCCCATCAATCTCTACAAGAAGCTGATTAAGCGTTTGTTCTCTTTCATCATGGCCACCGCCTAATCCTGAACCTCTATGACGCCCTACGGCATCAATCTCATCAATAAAAATAATAGAAGGAGAGTTCTTCCTTGCCTGCTCAAAAAGATCTCTTACACGAGAAGCTCCAACTCCTACAAACATCTCTACAAAATCTGATCCGGAGATAGAGAAAAACGGAACACCCGCTTCTCCTGCTACTGCTTTTGCTGTTAATGTCTTTCCTGTTCCAGGAGCTCCTATTAATAAGACACCTTTAGGAATCCTTGCTCCAAGATTTTTATATCTCATTGGATCTTTTAAAAAATCCACTAACTCTTCAAGCTCTTCTTTAGCTTCGTCAATTCCAGCTACATCATCAAAAGTAACCTTCTGCTGACTTTTTGAAATTTGTTTTGCTGGAGATTTTCCGAAATTCATCGCTGAAGATCCCCCACCTTTCATTTGTTTTGAGAAAACAAAATATAAAAGCCCTCCTATTAAAATGATTGGAAGAAATGTAAATATATAACTAAAGTAATTTGTTGGAGGTGCTTCACTTTTAAATGTTTTCTCTAAAACTAAGTTTCTTGGCTGATCAGGTGATGTAAATACTAAATTCATATTCTTAGGAAAAGCTTCCCATTCTGCTTTAGAACCTACATACCAACGATGATATTCTTCTACATCAACCTCTTCAAGTCCTTTTGTTGACATCTCTGAGTTATTAAAATACCAAACAACATCATTTACTTTAGAGGCAGCTTTTGTAAGCTTTAAAGCATTTGCCTGATAAGCTGCTGCAGCTACTAAATAAGCCTCTTGTTTCTCTAAAAGAGTTCGTACAGTTCTTAACCCATAAAACTTAACACCTGAACGTTTCTCTAAAAGAGCATTGTTCACTCTTGTTAAATTTTCTAATACCTTACCAAAAGCACTTAACTCCGAAGATCCATCTAAAAGAGCACTTGATTCTTTTAACAATGCTTTTAGCTTTATGTCTCCAATTCCTAACTTCGATGATCTATATGATGCGACTAATTCCTTTAATTGTCTTCCATATTGCCTTTTTTCTACTCCCTGAGAACCTCTTCTCAAAGACTCATAACGTGTGATCATGTTCTGTAAATTGATATCCTGCCTACGAATACCCTTCATAGAGACACTTACTTCAGAAAGATCTACGCCATCTTTTTCCATAGAAGGAATAACAACTACTGATGAAAACGTTGACGCCTTACCATTGAGCTCATAGAAATAACGTATTGATTCCTGCATATTAGCAGTAGCGCCTTTAATACCTTTACTTATTTGATTTTTTTCTTGCTTCAATGAATTATTCTCATCTAATAAAGTCAAGAACCTAAACCGTTGCTTTGCCTCTTCAGTCTTCTTATCTCTGAACTTCCCCGAAAATGACACTAGATTATCATTAATCGAAACCTTATTGCTAAAAGAAGGTTGTAATAAATCTAGATTCACAAGATGCTCTATTTGATGGCTAAATGAAACATTAGCCCTTTCTTGGGCCGAAGTATTCCTCATTAAAAGAAGCGCAAAGGCCCCAATAATGAATAAAATTAAAATTCCAGGAACACCTTTTTTCTGGTTTGGATTCTTATTTTCATGAGTCATAAATATTTAGCTCTCTCTAATATATATTAAAAATGGTCTTATCTTACGTATTACATGTTTCCATTAAGAAAAACAACCTTTCTTTTTTTTTACTCCATTTTTAATTAGAAGCAAGTTTAAAGCCGTAAAAATTATCTGATTTTAATCTTTTTCTCAATTGTGGTCAAAGGAATCGGATAAAGCCTTCTTAAACAAATAGGCGTTTTTTTAATGCGATGATACTCGCTTAAAACTTTTCTATTAACCTTATCTCCCTGATAATTAACTATTGTTTGCAATTTATACCCCTGCTTCCAAAAATCTAGCCAATCTACTTCTTCTTTTGTAATATACTGATCTTTAGATGTGTTCGAGTTAATAAAAAAGACCCCTTCTTCTTCAAAACAAACCTTAAACCCATTAATTAAAAGAGTTTTACCCACTTCTTTTTTATCAATACACTCTTTTATAAACCTACGGTGTTCTTTTGTTAGATTCATTATCTCATTATATATAAATTGAATAAAAATATAATTTTCAAAACCTTTATAGGGGTAATAGATTCCAAAAGGCCCCTTAATAGCTAATCTTTCAACCTTTAGAAATTCTTTCTTAAGATACTTTTGTAAATCTTCTGCTTGATCAGCTAAATCGCAAATTGGTGATACAATCTTTTTACCAAATACTTTTTCGATCATAGGAAGAAGCTTTGATCTCATCTTAGCCCTTAGATTTCCCCCTCCAAAGTTTGTTGGATCTGTATGATACGGAATCTGATAATACTCTAAGTACTTAATAACGTCTGCTTTTGAAGTCTTAAGAAGGGGTCTTATCACCTTCATCCCGTAAATAGAACTAGTTTTTTTAATTCCTGAAAGATTCAATAAAGACCCTCCTTCAAAGAATCTCTTTATAACAGTTTCAGCTTCTTCATCCTTTTGATGACCAAGAAGCAGATAATCAAGACCTTCTTTTTCTACGATCTTTTTAAAGAAGTCAAGGCGTCTAACCCTTAACTTATCTTCTAAATTCTTCTTTTGAATTGAGGCTGCATCTAAAATAAGATAATGAAACTTAATACCATGTTCTTTAGCAAAAAGTTCTAACTCCTCTCGAATCTTAGAGCTTTGCTTTTGCAAATTATGATCAATATGAGCTATTTGAAAAGATTTTTTATATTCTATCAAAAGCTTCAATAAACACATCGAGTCAGGACCGCCTGAAAGCCCCAGCAAACACTTTCCTTTAATCTCTATAACTTGTTTCTTTGCATTTTGTAACATATGAGCTATGATAACACAAAAAGTCAAAAAGATCAAAAAAATGCCTATCTATTGGAAAATTTTATCTAAAAAATTCTTAATAAATATTCTTTTTTTCACTGTGTTCTTTGTAGCCCTGACTATTTTCTTTAAAGTCTCAAGGCTTACCAAATACTTTGTTTCAGGAATTGATCTAAAAGAGCTTTTTTTACTGCTCGGTATCTTTTTATATCGTTGCTTTCCATTTGCTTTTTCTATCACTTGCCTTATATCTGCCTATATCGGAGTCTCTTCACTTAAAAAGAATAACGAAATTAAAGCCTTTTCATCTCTAGGCCTTTCACCTCAAAAGCTTTTTTCCCCACTAATCATTCTTTCTATTTTTTTAACTATTTGTAATTTAAGTATAAGCTTTGTCTTAAGCCCTTATATCAATAAAAAACTCAACTCTGCACTTGATGAAAAAAAGCAACACATGGAGCTTTTGCCCTCCTTTTCAAGAAGGTTTAATAGAGATAATTTATTTCTAAACATTGATACTGAAAAAGGATCAAATAAAGGATCTAATTTTTTGTTGATCAACACTAAAAAAGCTCTTTCCTGGATGATTGCAGACTATATCGTTGAAGAAAAAGATGGCGTCTACTTTTCTCATCCATCTACTTTTGTAATTGCTTCAGAAAAAGATGGGAATGATACAATCATGTATTCTCATAACGACTCTATCTTCTTTCCCAAAAGTGCGATCTTCTCACTTTTTCCAAAATCAATCTTAAGAATTGATCCTATTGATTACTCAGGAACTGAAAAATTTTCCATTATTGTTTATTCTCTTCATCCAATTCTATTTACCCTTTATGGTATTCTTTTAGGACTTGGTATTTGGCCCCTTCTTTCAGCTGTTTTCTTACTCTATACTTTTGTTACATTTACTATTACAACAGTCCTTCTCTGGCCTACCATCACTTATCTATCTCTTCTTTCTTTTGCCTTGATAATCCCATTATATTTTTTTAATCTACGAGCTTATAAAAGAGGTATCCGATGAAACAGCATTTAAAGCTTTGCTTAAAAAGATACTTTATAATTCTGTCTCTTATCACCTTCTCCTCAATCATACTTTCTCCAGATCTTAAACTAGATTCATTGGATAATTTTCAAAAAAGCACTACCGCCCTTTTTTTTTACCGTTTTAATATCTTTTCTATTTTCTCACTTCTTTTTGCTACATTGACAACCATCCAATCTTTTGAAAGAGAAAACCTCAATGTTGCTCTTTCTATATCTGGCATACATTCTTTTAAACTCATGAGGCCTGTTTTATTATTTGGATTACTCCTAACATTAGTAAGCCTTACAATTAACGAATTTTTTTTACCTTCTGCCCTCAAACAACTCAAAAAGGATGCCTTCCTCTCTTCTTATAATAACAATTTCCATATCAATCGCGTTGATAATGAAATTTTCTTTTTTCAAAAGGATTTGAAAAATTTTACTTTCATTGATAAAGATAAAAACATACTCTATGCAAAGAATGGAGAGTATCTAGATACTGGTTTTAAACTTTTAAATGTTGATAAATTTGAAAAACATAATCATCAATATAAAAAAACAATTTCTATGAATGAAGTGTTTCTTCCATTTAATCACTCATTGATTAAAAAACCCTCTCAAATAAAAATCTCAGCAAGCCTTTCTACATTATTTAACGCTTTTTTAAATAAGCAAGATGATGAAGAAATGAATTTTGACAGATTAAAAACAACACTTGCTTATCGAGTATTTCTCCCACTTCTAAATGTTTTTGCAGTGGCAATTGCCACTGTATTTGGATTTCATCAAACTTTCAGAAGACGTTACTATTTATCTCTTGGGGTTGTGTTATTTCTTTCTTTATTTGCTTTTTATATTTTAGAATGTAGCGCTATTTTAGGTAACGGTGGCGTGATATCTCCCCTGCTCTTTATTACAGTTGCCTCTTCATTGTTTGTCTTCACGCCTCTAATTGCTTACGTCAAAAAAGTATAGTATTATGATTTACTTTTTTTTAAGTTTATGAAATAATATTTTATATGACAACAAGCAATAAAGACCTTCTTAAAATCATTGAAGAGTGCCAAAAAGCAGCACAGTTTACATCTTTAGAATATTTAGCAAGCTGGGATCAAGAGACCTATATGCCTAAAGATGGCATTGAACCCAAAGCTGCCATTATGTCTTTCATAGCTCAAGAAAAACATAAGATTATGACGGGAACAAAACTCAAGAACTCAATCGATGCGCTCACTTCAACCCCTCCTGCTTCCTTTGATGAACAAATCATCGTTAAAAGAATACATGAAGACATAGAAAAACAAAAAAAACTTGGTAAATCCTTCGTCAAAAAATTCTCAAAAGAAACTGCTCACGCTTGTGAAGCTTGGAAAAAAGCTCATAAGAACTCAAACTTTAAACAGTTTCTTCCTTCGTTAAAAAAGGTCATTAATCTTTGCAAGAAAAAGGCTCAACTAATCGGATACTCAGATCATCCTTATGATGCTTTACTTGATGAATTTGAACCTGGCATGACTACCAAACAACTTGATGAAATATTCGGAGAAGTAAAACCAAGACTTATCTCTTTAGTTAAAAAAATAACAAGCAAGGAATCTAAAAGTTCTGATTTTGATTTAAAAGGGCCTTTTCCCATTCATAAACAAAAAGAACTGTCTCACGATGTGATCAAACGAATTGGAGTAAACCCTGATCAATATAACCTTTCTACTACCCATCATCCTTTTTGCATCCCCCTTCATCCACATGATATTAGAATCACCTCTCATTACCATGAACAAGATGTATTAAAAGGATTTACAGCTGCAGTTCACGAAGCAGGGCACGGGCTATACGAAAACAACATGCCTGCAGATTTTTACGGAACACCTCTTGCTGAAGCTTCCTCAATTGGCATTCATGAAAGTCAATCCCGTATTTATGAAACATGCCTAGGAAATAGTAAACCATTCTGGAAATTTTACTACCCAAAATTCCAACAACTCTTTCCTGAAGCTTTAGGGAGCATTTCAATGGAAGATTTTGTCTCAAAAGTGCGGGAAGTAAAACCTTCTCTCATAAGAATTTTTGCAGATGAAGTGACTTATTGTTTACATGTAATCTTACGCTACGAAATAGAAAAAGGGCTGATAGAGAATTCGATAAACCCAAAAGATATTCCCAATATCTGGAAGGCAAAAATACAAGAATCATTAGGAATCTTACCAACATCTGATGCAACAGGTTGCCTGCAAGATATTCACTGGTCTATTGGATGCTTCGGCTACTTCCCTACCTATGGACTTGGCTCTATGTACGCAGGATCATTATTTACAAAATTTATCAAGCAAAATATAGATTGGGAATCAAAAATTGCTTCTGGTGACTTTTCAATTCTCTCATCCTACCTAAAAGAAAACATTCATGTCCACGGAAGAAAGTACCTACCTTTTGAACTTATTGAACGTGCTACCGAAAAACCATTCTCACCAGAAGATTATATATGCTATCTAGAACATCGCTACCTTTAAGAAGAGCTTAGCGCATTATAAAATGCGCCACTAAAAGAACCTTCCTCATCTCGAGTCTCTTGCAATTCAGCCTTTACTTCTTCTGAAACACCCATTTCCTCCGCTACTTGAGGAAATAAAAGAGCCTTTAATAACTCCTTATCAGAAAGATTATGCTTTACATTTTCTGTATGCAGCGTTCCTTTTAGATAATCAAGGTCATCTTTTATACTGCTTAAAACAGCAATAGCATTTGGGTAATCTATTTCTAGATTTTCTACTTTCTCTAATTCGTAAGGTCCATTTAACCACTCATTCACAATACGCTTAAGATCATTTATGTGATCTTTAACATCTTCTGAATTAATAATTTTTGAAGTAATATCTGTTGCTTCACCTAAACCTGCTTTTTCTAATGACTGATACACTTTTTCTATTGTCCCTGTTCTAAGCACCTTTAAAAGATGATTTGTTTGCAAGTTCAATTTAAGAGTTGATGCCTTTCCAGGAATCATAAGAGCTTCATACAGTTCTTGACTATTTAAGCCTTGCAGTTTTTCAGAAGCCTGATCTTTTATATTCGGAAGTGAATTTATAATACCTTCAAATTGCTTTACTGCCTCTTTAATCACAGGGTGATCGCTATCCATAAACTCATCGATTTCTTTTTTTAAATCAAAAGCAGAATACGAGTCGATGTCTAATCTTACAGGGGCTGTTTCTTTTGTTCCTCCTCCGCCAGAAGAAGGCTTTTCTGGCATATCCTGTTTTAATAGAGCTTCAAGTTCAGCCAACTTAGATTTGTAGTGATCCATTCCATAGTATTTATTTAAAGCTGTTTCCACTTGAGCTTTAAATTGCCTTTTAAAATCCGGCGTTGCAACTTTTAAGATACTACTTCCATAAACTTTATTGAACAAACCATTTAAAGCTTCGAATGACTTTGCGTTTCCGGATTTTACAGCTCTAGTTAAATTTATAGCATCTGTCAGTATTCTAGTTTCACAACTTACTTTAAAATGATCCACCTCTTCATCACGAGATCTTTTATGCTTTCCAAGATTTTGCTTAAACCAAGCCTTAAAAGCATCTTTTGCCTTGGGCGAAGAACTAAGGCCTAATTCGGTAGCCCTTTTACTCACCACTTCTTCTTTTTTTTCTATAGCAGCAATTTGCTCATAACTCTTAAGATTTTCATTTGAAACTACATTTTCAGAAGTTCTTTCTGGTAACTCTCTTAATTTGTGAGCTAACTCTTGTTTTGCCTTACTCACAGCTTCAACCTCTTTGCTGAAAAATGCTTGTGCTTTAGAAGGTTTAATCTTCTTAGCGCCACCGCCTCCACTTGTTGATCCCTTCATGCGAATGCTCAAATCATCAATCCGCTGATTTAAAGCTTTGAGCTCTTTTGACGCTTCATTTCTTTGACCTATTATCATCCTTGCTAAATCATGTGATAATCTTGGTCTATTTGAACCACCTGCTGCCTCTGTCATAAAAAACCTTAAACCTTATATTTATTCAACATAAGGCTAATTATTTAACAATTAATTGCAACAAATACCTATCTATTTAATAACCAAACAAATAAAATAAAATCCTTGGTTCTTTTGCTTCTAATATCACTACTTACACAATTCATAAAATGAACTAAAGTAAGGATTGCTTAGCATTTTGTCCATCTAAATCACTATAAGAAGCTTAAGTGAGTGATCCAATCAATGTCTCATGAAGAAAGCTTTCTACTTTTACATTAGCTATTTGACCAATTAACGAGTCTGGACCGTGAGCTATTGCCTTTTTCCAGCACCTAGTGCGTCCTTTAAGCATTCCGTTAGATGTTCTTCCTTCAAATAGCACTTCTACTGTTTGGTCAATGAGCTGGGTTCTATGATTATTCCCTGCTCTTTTATGAAGATCCATCAATCTATGTAGTCTTTCTTGCTTTACTTCTTCAGGAATATCATCCCTAAATCGCATTGCAGGAGTCCCCTTTCTAGGGCTAAAGGAATATAAGAAAGCCACATGATAATCCACTAGTTCCATATTTTTATAGGTATCTTCAAATTCCTCATCAGTCTCTGTTGGAAATCCTACGATCATATCAGTTCCAAGTGCCACATTAGGAACTATTTCCTTAAGCATTTCTACTTTTTCTAAATACTCTTCCATAGTATAGATCCGGTGCATTTTTCTTAAGATACGATTATTCCCTGCTTGCATTGGAAAGTGCACAAATTCACAAAGAGATGGTAGATCTCTTATGGCTTCCATCAGATTCTTAGTGATATCAACAGGGTGCGAAGTTAAAAATCTCACTCTTTCAATACCAGTTTGATCAATCTTTTCAAGTAAATCGTGGAATAATACATTCCAATCCTTTTGATCTTTTCCGTAGCTATTCACATTTTGACCAAGCACAGTAATTTCTTTATAGCCACCATCAACTAGTTGTTTTACTTCCTCAACTATATCATTATAATGGCGAGACACTTCCCTTCCACGAGTGTATGGAACAACACAATAGGTACAATATTTATCACAACCCCGAATAATGGATACGTGTGCTTTAACTTTACTCTCACGTTTAGCAAGAAGGTAATCAAGGTCCTCTTCATACTTTTTATCGAGCATTGCTGTTTGCTTACCTGTATGAAGCACTTCATCTAGTACAGATTCTAAATTTGAAAGATTATTTGTGCCTAGCACAAAATCAAGGTGAGGCATTTTTTTAAACAAAGTTTCTTTTTTAGCCATCGCCATACAGCCTGTGATACCAATAATTTTATTGCGCGTTTTTGCTCTGCCTAAAACACCTAATTTCCCCATTACCTTTCTTTCGGCAAGATCTCTTATAGAACAAGTATTATAAATTAAAATATCACCTTCTTCTTCAGTATGGACTCTTTGTAAACCTTTTTTTTCAAGTTGACCAATCATTATTTCAGTATCGAGCTCATTCATCTGACAGCCGTAGGTGCGGATGAAAAAAGTCTTTGGATCTTTCTGCTTTAACATAAAATTTTTCCTATGATTATTTTTGCAAAAGAGTGTATCTGAAGATCTATCTCTTTTCAATATAAATCCGTTTACAAGAAACCTCATAATCGTCTATACTGCTTCTTACTAAATGATTTTTAGAGGAAAGACATGACAAATCAAGAACAAAAGACAGTCTTTTTCACAAAGAAAAAAGATAAAGTCTCTCACTATTTATTTGATGCTAAAGGCAAAACACTAGGAAGATTGGCTAGTGAAATTGCAAAAGTACTATGCGGAAAGCACAAACCTACCTATACTCCTAACCAAGATACTGGCGATTCTGTAATCGTGATTAATGCAAAGGAAGTTATAGTTTCTGGTAATAAAGAAGCTCAAAAAGTTTATCGTCACCATACAGGATGGATCGGTGGACTTAAAGAAATTCCTTACCAAAGAATGATGGAAAGACACCCAGAACGCGTTATAGAAAAAGCTGTATTCGGCATGATGCCTAAAACAAAGCTTGGAAGAGCGATGAGAAAAAAATTACACGTATTTGCAGAAGGTACTCATAATATGGAAGCACAACAACCTATTTCTGCAGATATTTAAAGGAGAGACGATAAATGAAGAAGAAAACAACTAACACATCTTTGGCTGCCGGAAGAAGAAAAACTGCTGTTGCCAGAGCTTATCTTCGTGAAGGCAAAGGCCAAATTAAAATTAACGGAAAATCACTTAATGATTACTTCCCGGTTGAACTTCAGAGACAAACAGTACTATCTCCTCTAAAGCTTTGCGAAGTAGAAAACCGTGATATCGTTATTAATGTTAAAGGCGGCGGGCCACAAGGTCAGATGGGCGCAATTCGTCATGCTATCTCTAGAGCTTTGGTTTCTGAGCAAGAAGAAAGAAGATCTATTTTAAAAGAAGCTGGATTCTTAACTCGTGATCCTAGAAGAAAAGAACGTAAGAAGCCTGGTAAGCCGAAAGCTCGTAAGTCATTCCAGTTCTCCAAACGTTAAAACGCGGGAATTTGGGTCTGTTTTTCCTATTCTTCGTCTCGGAGTACATTCGTACACCTTCGCCTCGAAGTAGGAAAACTAGCCTCCAAACTTATTTTCTTCCTAATCAATAGGAATAAAAACTTAAAGCTTTGTGTCACGACACAAAGCTTTTTTTTCTCACCTAGAAATTTGTATGTATTTTTGACAGAGATTATTTATCATTTAACGGCAGCGTGTACGAACGTACTCGCAAAGTTAAATTATGGAAAATCTCCAAAAAGACATACAAATTTGGGTTTCCAAAAAGGCTATGGCCCTTTGGCCGCAGGGGGTGTCTTGGAAGTTCGCTTGTAGAGCAAAAGAATTAACCCTAGCAAAGAGATGAAGGCGGCGAAATAAAAGAGAATACGGATCGTGAAGAGGGAAACGAGGAAGGCGATTACTGATACAAAAACAAAAGCTATGCTTTGTGCTGATTGAGATATTCCCATTATCTTTCCCTGCACTTCTCGAGGTGCTGATATGGATATGAGATTAAGTGATGAACTCATAGCAAATACAGCAAAGAATCCTGCTACTACAAATACAATAGAAAAAAGTGTGAAGATGTTTAGCCACTGCATGAGAAAGAGGCATAGCGTCATTACTGAAAAGCCAAATATCCCCACTGTGAGTGTTGAGAATCTGCTTATGAGGAAATGCTTAGCAAAGAAAGCCCCTACTGTCCAGGTCACCCCCATGAGTAAATACCACGTGGTAAAATCATCTACACTTGCATGAAAGACTTCAATGGCATAGGCTGGAAACCATTGCACTGCCATCACCCACCCTAGCGACCAGAGGAAATATATTATAAAGAATAAACGTGAAGGCTTAAATGATATCGCTTGCTTGATATTTTCTACCCCTTGGGCAAAGTTAAATTTTATGGGAGCATGCCTTGGCGCGGTATCTCTGTACATCAGTATTATTAAAAAAAAGTTGATAAGAGAAAGACCTGCTGAAAATAAAAATGCAAATATTGGCCCAAACTGTCCTAATACATTTGGATTTCCAATATACCCACCTATTATCATCGCAAGCACCCATGAAAGCCCAAACAAAGCTGTCACCATTGAAAAATTCTTCCCTCTCACCTTCTCATCTATACTTAAATCCGCTATTGATGCCATGCAGACGCTTATGTTTCCAGCAAATATCCCTGTTATAAGACGTGAACATATCAAAAAGAAAATACTATGTAGCGCTAAAGCCCATGCTGTTAATAAAAACCCTACAGTTATCCCTAAAAGGGTTATATAAAATGCTCTCTTCCTACCATATACATCTGCAAACTCTCCTATCATGGGAGCTGCAAAAAACTGCATGAGAGGAAATACCCCAAATATAATTGCTAAAAGAATATTTTTTAAGTGCACAGATGTTGCAGCTGCAAGCATCCCATACTCAGGCTTTAAAAGCACTGGCCCTAAAAGATTAAACGCTAGTGAGTACCCAAAATTATCTATAAAGACAACTAAAAATATGGGAAATAATATATAACGTGACTTTTTCATAATAACTTTTTAAAATCCTGCTCTTTTAAGATGAGTACATCTAGCTTTAAAGCTTTGTTGTACTTAGAGCCTGGATTTTTGCCAAGGAGAAGATAGTCTGTTAACTTAGATATACTGGAAGTTACTTTCCCACCAAGACTTTCAATTATTTCTTTTGCTTCTGTTCGTGAATATTCTTCTAATGTTCCAGTGATCACAAAAGTCTTTTCTGAAAATATATGCCCCTTTTTCTTCTTTACAGGAGGTTTTGGATTTACCCCCAAACTCAAGAAATCATTAATTTCTTCAACATGAATTTCATTATCAAAATAGTCAATTACAGAATCTGCTACTTTTTCTCCTATACCTTCTAATTCAATCAATTCTTCATGTGTCACATTTACTAAAGTTTCAATGTCTTGGACATGCTCAGCAATGACTTTTGCTGCCACCACTCCAATAAATGGAATTCCAAGCCCAAAGATAAAACGATAAAGTTCACAATCCTTTGACTTTTCTATATTTGACAATAGTACAGTTACAGACCTTTCTCCAAAACCTTCTAGATCAATGATATCATCTCTTTTAATTCTATATATGTCTGTTAAAGTCTCTAAAAATCCAAGCTCATAGAATCTTTCGATCACTTTGATCCCAAAGTTCTCTATATTCATTGCTCCTTTGGCTATAAAATGCTTTATACGAGAGATATATTGACCTGTACATTTTGTTCCAGCCTTACATCTAACTGCTACCTCTCCTTCTTTCTTTACTACATCACTCCCACAATGAGGACATTTTGTGGGCATTAACCACTTTGGACTTCTTTTACCTGATTTTTGTACGACAGAGACAACCTTAGGGATAACATCTCCACCCTTTTCAATAATCACATAATCATGCTCTCTAATATCTTTTCTATCGATCTCATCTTGATTATGAAGAGTTGCCCTTGAAATTAAACTCCCTGAGACTGTTACAGGCTTTAGGTTTGCTACAGGCGTTAATACTCCTGTTCTTCCTACTTGAACAGATATGCTTTCTATTTGCGTTTCTGCTTGCTCTGCTGCAAACTTATAAGCAACGGCCCATCGAGGACTTTTGTTTGTTGCACCTAACGTTGATCTTTCATCTAGATCATCCACTTTAACTACAATCCCATCTATTTCAAAAGGAAGCGATGATCTCTTCTGCTCAATTTGATGAGCAAAATCCAAAATACTTTTTGCCGACTTTGCTGTATGTGATAATTCTTTTGCAAGAACTGGCAAGCCAAGCTTCCTTAAATAAGGAGCTATTTTTGATTGAAGCTTAATTTCTTTTGGAGGATTTGCCAAATCATAAAGCAACACATTTAATCCTCGAGATGCAGAAACTTCTGCATCAATAAGTTTTAATGACCCACTTGCTGCATTTCTAGGGTTTGCATACAAATCAAGACCTGCATCTTCTCTATCTCTATTGAGTCTTTTAAATTCTTTTAAAGGCAGATAGACTTCACCTCGAAGCTCTAGTATTCCTTTATGCTTTTCTTTTAATTTATGAGGAAGATTATGAATCCCATAAGCATTTTGAGTTACATCATCTCCACGTTGACCATTTCCACGAGTGACAGCACGAATTAACTCTCCATCTTCGTAGATCACAGAAAGCGCCACGCCATCCATTTTTAACTCTACATTAAAAGACAGATCACTATGCTCTGTTAGTTTTTCCATCCTATCAATAAATGCCTGAAGATCCTCTTCTGAATAGGTGTTTGCCAATGAGAGCATCGGATATTTATGATTTACAGTTTTAAAATGACCAGAGGCATCTGTGGCGATAGATTTTGTAGGAGAGATCCCATCAATCCATTCAGGATGTTTTTTCTCTATCTTTTCAACTTCTTTTACCAACATATCATACTGATAATCTGAAATCTCAGGTTTAGATTTTTGATAATATAATTTATCGTGCTTTTTTACTTCTTCAATGAGCTTTTTATAGTCATTTTTAGAGAATACACTTTTTGACATCGAGAACCACCTTACAAATAACTGTCCCTAATTTAGGCACATTAAGATAGATTCCCTTTTGATCCTTTTGAATCTGTATTTGAGGATTTAAAACCCCTTCACCGCCAAATCTCTTCTCATCAGAATTAAACACCTCTTTTATAGAGGTCACTCCTGGAATACTCACTAAGTAGTTTTCATATGACTCTTTAGAGAAATTGTGGATCACTAATAATCTTTCTAATGCGCTTTTTCTTACAAAACATATCACATTAGGATTATAGTCACTATAGTCTATCCACGCAAAACCTTTCTCATCAAAATCAATTTCATGAAGAGCTTTTTCATTTAAGTATAAATGGTTCATCTCTTTGACAAACCCTTTATGTTTTATACTGGCATGATTTTTTAAAGGAGATTTTCTCCAAGAAAGTTTTTCATCAAATTGCGATGAATCTCCCACTTCTGTTCCCATAAAGAAGAGTTTTTTTCCTGGATGAGCAATTGCTATAGAATACATAAGTCTTTGATAGCTCATTTGCTCATTAACATCATCTGAAAAATTTGCTTTCACTGTATCATCATGAGATATCGATAGCATATATTTTTCATGAAATACTTCTTTATAGCTATTTAAAATATCTAGCTTATTTGATTGTCTTTCTTCTTCTGTAAGCAAAAGATACCGACATAAATCTGCAAACCAACCCACATTCCATTTCATTGAAAACCCAAGGCCACCAAGCTTTTGATCTTTTGTAACATCTTTATGATAAGAAGAATCTTCTGCAATCATAGCTACATCAGGGTGCTTTTCTTCTATTGCTTGATTTAACTCTTTCAAAAAGTCTATCCCCTCAATGTTTTCTACACCCCCAAGATGATTTTTCTCAAAATCTTGACCCCATCTTCCGTAATCTAAATAGAGTATTGAATGCACAGCATCAACACGGATCATATCAATATGCATCTTTTCTACCCAAAATAAAGCAGAAGAAATTAAAAAGTTTTTAACCTTCCTTGAGCCGTAATTAAAGATTAACGTATCCCAAACAGGATGATTTTTCATGACTGGATCAGGATGCTCAAATAATGCCTCTCCATCAAAGTGTGATAAAAAAGACTCATCTTTTGGAAAATGCGCAGGCACAAAATCAAAAACAACACCTATTCCCATTGTATGCATGTGATTGACAAAGTACTTAAAATCATCAGGCGTTCCATATCTAGATGTTGGCGCAAAATAACCACTTGGTTGATAACCCCAAGACTCATCTAGAGGGTGTTCTTTAATAGGAAGCAGCTCAACATGAGTATATCCCATTTCCTTTACATAAAGAGCAACTTCTGAAGCTATCTGTTTAAAATTTGGGAATCTTGTTGTTTTACACCAAGCTCCTAAATGAAGTTCATAGATATTCATGGGATCAGATGCATTAGCTGCTTTTCTTTTTTTTAACCACTCATCATCTGTCCAATTAAAATCTTTGACCTTATGAACAATCGAAGCCGTATTAGGACGCATCTCAAAACGCCTGGCATAAGGATCACTCTTTAATATCGTTTGATAATCCTTTGTACAAATAGCATATTTATACATCATACCATCATGAAATCCGGGGATAAATAATTCAAAGACACCAGTATCAAAAACTTGTCTCATTGGATAGATTTTTTCTCTCCAGTTACCTAAATCACAGCGAAGATGTACACACCTTGCGTTCGGGGCATAAACAGCAAATCTTGTTCCTTCCACTCCATCATGCTCGCAAAAATGACTTCCTAAAGCATCATAAAGACTTAAATGCTTTTCTTCAGAAAGTAGATGTCCATCTACTAAAGAAAAACTAGGAGAAAAATTATACGGATCAAACCCCTTACTTCCGTCGCTATGAAAGATTTCATAATCTTGAGAATTTAAATCACTATTTGATTCATAAACAAAAAAACCTTGAGAATCGATTAGCTTCATCTCTTGCTCTTTTCCTTTTACAGAAATGGCATGTTCTTTCATATTGGGAGAGAACTGATAGATGATGCGATCATCATGTAAACCTAAGATCCCGTGGGGATTTGTCGTTGATGTCGACATCCTACTCTTGAAAAGTTTTCTATCCATACCCTCTCTATAGAGAAGGCTATCATTTCATTCAATATACGATTCGGTCTATGTATACTTTTTTATCAGCTTCAAGCTCAAGAGATGATAAGCTCTCGATAAATTTACCACGCTCTTTTAGATGAGATTTAATTCTATATCTTTTTGCCTGCTTTGGAAAAATAAACGTTTTTGAGCAATTCTTTGAGGGGTAAATAATGGCTCTTTGTACTTTACCCTTTTTCCATAAAAGATCCATCAAAAACCCATCACCTTGCAAGCCATTTGCTCGCCCTGCGATTGGAAATCTTCTTCCTTCTTTTAGAAGAAAGACACTCTCTTCATTTTCTAAAAAAAGAGCATCTCGAAACTGTTTTTTAAATGTAGCAAAGAGAGCAAAACGATCAAAGGGGTTTAAAGGAAGTTTCAAACCTCGATGATTTATATCTTCTGCTTTAGGAGCACATAGATCATACATCAATGATTTGATCTGAACACTATCAAGATCTACCAAATCTGTATCTGGCATGTCTTGAGATAACAAATATAACTTTGTATCTAAATCTATATTTTTTTCGAGCATAGGTTTTTTATAACAACCAAACGAAACTCTTTCTCTTTTTTTATTTTGATCTTTTGTTAGAGTTTTACAAATTGATAATTCATCTTTTAAATTCAATATTTCATTTTTTCCATCAATCAAAATTCTCAGATTTTTTCCTCGATGAAGCTTTAAGATAATCTCACCATTTCTTGCAAAAACAAACAAATGAAAATAACCTTCTTTTGCTTTTTTAAAAACTTCTACTCTTCTTTTTTCAATATTTAAAAGATGAGTGAATCCTGAAATATTTTCGAGCATAAATTTAATATTAAAAACTTGGCCTTCTGTATAAATTTCCATCAAGCAAGGAAATGCTTTCATCCAAGCTTTTGCTCCCGGGATGATTGATTCTTTTCCCGGCAAATGAGTAAATAAACGAAAATCTTCTCTAATTTTTATCATATCAATACACCTACAAGGTGACTTTCAGTATTTGCTTGAATTAATACCTCTTTAATTTCATTGCTTCTGACAGGCTCTCCTAAAATCTCAACTTCTAAGAAATTCTCAGTGTGCCCCTTATTCCCATTTTCAACAAGAACCTTCATCTTTCGTCCCACATACTTCTCTCTGAGCTTATAGCCTTGCCTCTTTGCAACCTTCATCAATTCCTGGCGCCTTGTTTCCATCACAGGCTTTGGGATTTTTTCTTCCATACGAGAAGCTCTTGTTTTTTCTCTATCACTATAAGGAAACATGTGAACTTTAGCAAACTCAACAGCTCCTATAACCTTTAAACTCTCTTCAAAATCCTCTTCAGTCTCGCCAGGAAAACCAACTATCATATCAGTTGTAAAGGTAAAGTCGCTGTTTTTAGCTTTCAATCGATTAACTGCAGAAAAAAAATCATCCAAAGTATACTTCCGTCTCATTGAATCCAATATCTTCTGAGATCCTGCTTGCAAGACAATATGCATAGATGGGCAAGTATTTTTTCCATTGATCACAGCATCGAGTAAATCATCATCTACTTCATCAGGATCAATAGAAGAAATTCGAAGCCTTTCTAGACCTTCAATCTCATCAACAGCTCTGACTAGATCACCCAAACGTTTATCAGACCCAGCATCATCGAAATCACCAATATTAATACCTGTAAGAACCACCTCGCGATAGCCATTTTCGATCAAGGCTTCTACTTCTTTTACAACATCTGCAATCGATCGAGACCGAGATCTACCTCTTACAAAAGGAATAATACAATATGAGCAATAGGAGTTACAACCATCTTGAACCTTCACAAAAGCCCTAGTATGAGATGAAAAATTTTCTATAGAAAACTCAGGTAAATTCTCTTCATCTGGAAAAAGCTTTTCAATTAATTTTTCCTTGTCCTTATTTGGAACCACAATAACGCGAGGATCAATGCCTTCTAAAAAATCTTTTTTCTTTTCAGCCATGCAACCCGTCACAGCAACCCTTGCCAAAGGCTTATCGCGAATAATTTTTTTAATTTCATAAAGACTTTTTTGATCAGCAGAAGCTGTTACTGTACAAGTATTGACTATACAAAGATCTACCTCAGAACCTTTATCTTGGATCCAGCCCATCTTTATCAGCATATCTGTAAAAGCAGCAGACTCATATTGATTGGTACGACACCCAAGGGTAGCGATATGAAATGTTTTTTTACTCATAACCAAAGAGTATAACAAGAAAAACCCTTTAAAAAAAAGAGGTTATTCGATATATTATTTCGTATGACAATTTTAAGCGCAGCGATTTCATTATTTCTTGTATTCAATGTTCTGGGGAACATCCCTTTCTACATCGCACTTTTAAGGAAATATACACCTAAAAGACAAAAACTTATTTTAACAAGAGAGCTTATTTTTTCTTTTATCATTCTATTGGGCTTTGCTTTTTTTGGGGAAGCGATCCTTAAAGGAATTGGTATCTCTGAAGGCACCTTAGGAATTTCAGGAGGAATTATTCTATTCATTATCGCAATGACAATGATTTTTCCTAAGCATTCGTCAGAAGGTGTGCCTGATCATGAGCCTTTTATTGTACCAATAGCCATTCCAGGGATGGCAGGACCAGGAAGTATTACAGCAGTCATGCTCTATGCTAACACCTTTCAAGAGAAGTGGGCACTACCGATTATCATTCTTGCAGCACTCATACCATCACTCATCCTGTTATTGATCGCCTCAAACATCAAGTATCTAGTTGGCGAAAAAGGTCTTATAGCCTTTGAGCGCCTAGGTGGTCTCTTAATTTGCTTTATCGCTATTCAGATGATAGCAAGCGGTACGATCAGCCTCGTTAAAGAAAACTTCCCTCAAAATCAAGTCGAAAATGTAAGACAACGTTAGGACATTGGGACTTTGTCCCATAACTTTTTAGTCTTCAAGTATGTATTCACCGAGTTTAAACTCTAAATGCACAGGAATCTCAGCATCTAAAATTACGTCGTTACCTTCGTAGTCTGTGTGAATGACTCTTCCTTCTCTCATAATCTCATCCACTATGCGATAATCACTTTGAGGAATACGGAGCTTAAAGACTTTTGCAAATTTTGAAGCCTCATTTTCTAGTGCTTTATGTAGATTTTCAAAACCTTCATGTGTGACAGCTGAAATCTCGATGACATTATCATAAAGTATCTTAAATCGTTTTAGAGCTATTCTTTGCTCTACTAGATCAATTTTATTTAGCACAACAATCATCGGTTTATCTTTAATGCCTAATTCTTTAAGCACGCCCATTGTAGCCTCAAATCTCTCTAAGGATTCTTTACTCGAGCTATCAAGTAAATGAACCAAGACATCTGTATAGCACACCTCTTCTAAGGTACTTCTAAAGGCTTTAACAAGGCCATGAGGTAGCTTTCTAATAAACCCAACTGTATCGACTAAAATAATCTTCGATCGATTTGGAAGCTGATATGCTCGTGCTGTTGTATCTAAGGTAGCAAAGAGTTTATCTTCTACTAAAACCTCAGATCCAGTCAATGCATTAAGTAGTGTTGATTTCCCTGAGTTTGTATATCCAACTATTGAAAAAGTGGGAATTTCTGATTTAATTCGCTGCTTTCTATTTTGATCACGTTGGGAAACGACTTGTTTGATTTCTCTTTCTAGGGAACGCAGCTTTTGCTTTAACAATCTCTTATCTGTCTCAATCTGCTTCTCACCAGTCCCTCGAAGATAACCGCCTCCCCCGCCTGAACTTCCCCCTCTTTGTCGTGAAAGGTGTGTCCACATACGCTTAAGCCTTGGAAGCTGATGACGAATTTTTGCCATCTCAATCTGAAGCATCGCCTCTTTTGTTCTTGCGTGTAGCCCGAAGATCTCTAAAATAACCTCTGTTCTATCAATGACAGGGACCTTTGCTACATTTTCGATATTCTTCTGCTGATTAGGCGTGATCACATCATCAAAGATCACCACATCAATAGTATCAGAAGCTACAATCTCTGCAATCTCTTCAACCTTTCCTGAACCGATATAAGTTGCCGCTGTTAATTTCTTAACAGGACAAAATATTTCTCTTACTTCCTCAACTCCAAGTGTCTTGGCAAGCTCTGCAAGTTCTGCTAAATGATCTTCACATTCATTAACACTTCTTCCTGAGATATAAACGCCAACAAGCAAAGCTTTCTTTACATTTTCAAAGCTTGCTCTTTCTTGTTGTTCTATCTTTTCAAAATCAGACATCTAACTCCATTCCATCTACTGCCAATTGCGTTCCATCACCTAATTCTTTTGAAGTTGCTTCATGCTCCACTTCATGATTAATATGGATGATATAAGTATTTGTAGCACCTGCTTTTTTACCAAATGCTTTTGCTTCATCTAAAGACAAATGCATATGACTTCCTGTAAAATTTAAAGCGCTCACAACTAAATTCTTTACGCCCTTTAAATACTCAAAGATCTTCTCATCATAAGTCTTAATGTCTGTTATATATGCTGCATTACCATGCCTAAAACCAAGCACAGGAACACTTCCCTGTTCATATGAAAAATATGTAAATTTTTCTCCCTCTACATCAAACACTCCATAATGCTCATTTAACTTGATAAACTCAAACCGCTCTAATAAATAACCAAATCGAAGAGCTATGGCATCATAAGTATTTTCTGAAAGATATACAGGAATAGGCACCTTTTTACGATTGAAGAAAAAACCTCTTAAATCATCCATTCCTCCGATATGATCCTCATGATAATGGGTGATAAAAATAGCATCAATAGTCTCAATACCATACTTAAGAGATTGGTACCTTACATCAGGACCTGCATCTACTAAAATGTTCTTATCATTCATTTTAAATAATGCCTGCGATCTAAGCCTCTTATTTGCTGGATTCGTCGATGTACAAACAGGACACTTACATCCCACTCTTGGGATTCCTGTCGATCCCCCCGTTCCTAGTAATTGTAATGATTTTTTCATATTATCAAGATCTTATCAAATCAGAGAGTATTTTACCATAATAAGCGTGATATAAAAGCCCGCGTGACCCTAAACCCGTAAAAACATAGGTGTCTTCATTAATCTTTCCTACAAGTGGTAAATAAGAATCATTTTGTCCAACCCTTACACCACACACAAATTCTTTATTTTTTACATCTTCTAAAGACTCATACCACGGCTCAATACGACTTCTTATTTCAGCTTCTGCATACTCTTTATCTAGGACATCTGACTCAAACTCCCTTTCATATGTACTTCCTAAACAAATCTTATCCCCACCTAAAAAAGACACATGCCCTTTTCCTACCATCGTTCCATATTTACTTACTGCAACCTTCTTTTGCCCCATATACTGCTGTCCTTTGCGATAGATCAACTTATTGATTGGCAAAAGCTTCTTCATACCGTAGCCAGCCGCCACAACCTTGATCCCCTTCATATCCTCTAGTGAATCTATCTCTCGATCTATAAAACAATCTCTTCCAATTAAATCCTTGAGCCCCTCAATATACTGAAACATATCAATAGTCACTGCATCATCAATATAAGCATCATCACCATCCATCTTTACATCAGAAAAACGCTTTAGCCTTTTAGAAAACCTCTTAATCACCCCTGTTGAAATAATCACTTTTCGCTTGGTCTTTACCTCCACTTCATCTATCAACTCACGTGACATTAAAAAAGCCTCATCGGCGAACTTACTCTTCTTACCCCAACGGCCAGGATAACGATACAAAATCCCTACAAAAATATTTGAAGCACCAGGCTTTTTTGATGAAGAAATGATCTTCACCTCATACCCACACTTTTTAAGAAAATACGAAACCGAGAGCCCTGCCAGTCCACTTCCAATGACTATACAGGACATAAATCTTCTTTCTTCTCAATCGCTTTTTCATTCTTGCGTTTTAAAAGCATATAACTTTCTAACGCAAAATTAAAAAAGAAAATCACAAACGGCGTCAAGATCAAACAAAATGGAATCATCATCACAATCCACTGAATTCCTATCGCCAATGCAGCCTTTGCCGCAAAATAACTAGAGCCAGTCATTACAGCTCCTAAAATCAAAAAGAATAACACAACTGCCAAAGGAAATACCGCAGTGAAAAATAACACCATGTTTCCAAACACACTTTTCTTCATCAATTGTCCAACTTCGCCTGCTAAATTCATCTTAAGCGTCTTTTTAAGAGCCACATGTGGCGTTATAAAAAATAATAACATCACAGAGACAATCGCCAAAGCAAACGATCCCAAAACCAATAAATAAGGACCAAAAGCTAAAAGCGTTCCAAAGGCATCTCCAAAAGCAGGTATCTGCTTTAGCAAATAAAAAATGCCTAAAACAGACCATAAAATCAAATACGCTAAAATAAGAGGAAAACACAAATAAGACACTCCAATCACCATCTGAAGAGAACTAATAAAAAGTTTACCAACCTTAAACTCCATTCCTTTTATCTCAAAAATGTACATCTTAGTCAATAACACACCCGCAGCCAATAAGATCCCTGTTGATAAAAAAATTGGTAAAAACGAAAGTGACATCCAAACCCAATCATTCACTCCTAAAGAAAGAGTACGACAAAAAATTGTTAGAATCCCGCAAGAAGCTAGTATCGGGAATAAAAATAAAATTTTCTTTCTAGAGAAAATCTTAGAAAATGCCCTATTAAATATCTGTTCTATCTCTGATAATTGCATAGTCTCACCTCTTTTAATCAGAAAGTATAATACACTCCAAACTCTGAATAGTCAAACGATATGATCTAGTTTCTACTCTTGTCCAATAAATTTTTTAACCCTACCATTGAGCGGTGACCCTGGAGGTGAATTATCAGGAGAAAAAGGTCTTTGCCTTAGCTTCAAAAACCCAGTACTTGTCCTCCTTACGTTTATTGGAACATCAAACCCTAATGTAAAATAAACTAGGCTTAGAACTTGTAGCATACAATACAGCTTTTCTATATCTGCTGCTTTTTGAGCTTTTATAGCATTAGGTAATCCCACGATGCGACAATATCTATCGAACACATTAGAATAGATCTGTCTTGCTTTCTCTGTAGAAGATGGAAAAATATTGCCATCCAAAATCCCTTTAAACAAATGAGGGTGCCGTGGATTTGAATAAAGAACATGTCCATTTTTTTGAAACTCCACATATGGCAAATTTTGTATAGTAGGTATAATCATATTTTCCTCCTTGGAACATCTACTATACGGTCACATAAAATTTACAACAACTTAAAACAATCAATTAAACATCCTTAATAACCCTACCCTTTCATTGATCTAAACTTATATAAAAAAAAATTAAAAATTTACAAAATTTTTTAGATTATTACAAAAAAGCTCTGACACTTTCTCGTTCTTCAATTAACTCATTCTCTGTTTCTTTAATCTTTTGTTCTAAAAATTCATCGATTTGCAATCCTTCAATAATTCTTCCGTTAACTAGTGGGAATGAAAAATATAAATCATTATCTATACCATATGGATTGCCTTCTGAATATATCCCTGCAGAATGCATTACATCTGAACCTATCCAATCTTTCATCGAATCAATTGCTGCATTTGCTGCGCTTGCTGCAGAAGATAACCCACGAGCTTCCATGATCTCTGTTCCACGCTGCGCTACCTTCTCAAAAAGCGTCTTTTGAAAAAATTCTAGATCTTGAATCACATCCACTGCTTTGTCTCCATCGATCTGAATATGCAAATAATCCGTCACCATCTTAGCAGAATGATTCCCCCAGATACCAATGTTCTTCACTTTTGAAACAGGCACGCCCGCACGCTTTGCCACCTGCGCAGCCGCTCTATTTTGATCAAGCCTTGTCATTGCTCTAATATTAAAAGGGTTCAAATCTTTTGCGGCATACTTTAAAATCAGCGCATTTGTATTACATGGATTTCCCACCACTAAGACTTTAGCATTATTTGATCGATTCAAAGCTTTGCCTTGAACCTGAAAGATCTTTCCATTTTCCTTTAATAGATCAGATCTCTCCATCCCTTTTGATCGAGGCTTTGCCCCCACCAAGAAAGCATAATCTACTCCTTCAAATGCCTCATCAGGTGATGTAGTAGTTTTGATTGAATTAAGCAGTGGATATGCACAATCCATTAACTCCATCTTTACACCTTTCATGCAGTTTATAGACTCTTTTGTTTCTAACACTCTCAAATCTACCAAGGTTTCTATTCCGAAAAGCTCACCAGATGCTATACGAAAAAGCAAGCTATAACAAATGTTGCCTGCACCACCAGTCACTGCCACTCTTATCTTTTTCAAAAAAACTCCATATGACCTATCCAACTATTTCTTACTATGGTAATATTGCCATTTGATTCAACTGAAAATATATAGTACTATGAATAGATATACCTTAAAGATCTCCTGCCTTGATAAACCTTCCATTATTAGCAAGTTAACTTCAGCAATCTCTGACTTAAAAGGAAATATCACTGATCTTGATCAATATAGCGATTCTCAGACTAAAAACTTCTTCTTCCGTATGATGTTTAAATTAGAAGAAAGCAATATCCCAAAACTTCTTACTACTATCGAAGCTATCAAAGCAATCTTCGGAATGAAAATCTCTTTATATCAAGAGAATACAAAAAAGCGTATCTTGATACTTTGTTCCAAACAACAACATTGCCTTATTCACTTGCTCGGGAAAGTAAAACAAGGCGCTATTCCTGTCGAAATCTCTCACATCCTCTCAAACCACACAGATTGCGAAGCAATCGCAGCCTATCATAACGTCCCCTTCCACCACCTTCCTATAGAAAAGGACAATAAAAGAGAGCAAGAAATTCTTATTGAAAGAGTTATCGATGAAAACAAAATTGACTACATAGTCTTAGCTCGCTATATGCAAATCCTGTCCTCTGAATTTTGTAAAAAATACGAAGGACAAATCATCAATATCCACCACTCATTTTTACCGGGATTTAAAGGCGCAAACCCTTATAAACAAGCACATGAACGCGGTGTAAAAATTATCGGAGCCACTTCTCACTTTGTAACTGAAGATCTTGACGAAGGCCCTATCATCTGTCAAGAAACGATTCGCGTAAACCACCATCACTCAGTTCAAGAACTTACCCGCTTTGGCTCTGATATCGAATCTGTAGTCCTCTCACGCGCTGTCAAACACGTTGCAGAAGACAAGGTCTTCATCGATGGCAAAAAAACTGTGGTCTTTAAATAATTAAAGACTAGTAACTTTTGGAAATAAACCACTTTAAACAAAGATATCTTTGGCTAAATAATGCCCTTTCCAGCTTATAATTGAATTAGAAGGGCACCACCGAAAGAATAACTTTGTTTACAAAGATAAACTTTCGACCGCCCTTCTCTTTTTTATGGACAATTCCAAGATCAATCAGTATCTGACAACGAATCTTTTTAACAAGTAGTTAAATGTCTAATGAATATTCATATGCTAATTCTTGAAAAAAAATATTTGTTTATATAAACATCCACTACATAACAGCTATATTTATGAAGTAGTATTTTCAACAGCCAATTTTAAAGACGTTTCTTGAAAGAGATCCTTTAATCTACCCCCTAGGCGCCATTTTTTAGAACTTCCATCTTTACCCTCAGAAAAGACTTCTTCAATAGCATGAAATCTAATTGGCTTTCTTTTGTTATTATCTATGCTGATTTCACTATCAACACTTGCTTCACTCGATACATCTTCACGAGCTAACTTAATCTCATCATATCGATTTCTTAAAGCGCCAATAAGCATTTCAATACCCTTTAAATCCGCCCCCTGTCTTAGTTGCTCTAATTTTTTTAATCGGTACTCAATCTCAGGAATTCCACGAGGATTTAATTCAGACCTTAATCTTCTGTTTGGTCTTAAACTTCTGGGTCTCTTTCCTTCATAGGAAATATCACCATTTTGGATCTTTTCAATTTCATCAACAATTCTTGCAAACTCACGCTCTTTAGTTTCAACAATGTTTTCATTTTTACTAGTCAAATCTCTCAAAAAGGAAAAAAACGCTATAATGTGATCCAATAAATTTAAAAAGAAATATTTCACCTTGGCAACAAAAAGCTCCCACTTCCAAATAGAATCTACATGACTTGTCATCTTACTCAAAGCTACTGCTTTATCTTCATTAGTTCCTTCCAAGATCTCTTCAATTGCTTTTGTTACATGTGGCACAGCTAAATAACTTCCGCAAAGACTTCTTTGATATGGAACCCCTGCAGATGCATCACCAACCTTAATAACCGCTGCCCCACTATAGTTTTCTCTTGCATACTCAGAACTTCTATACCCTGTTGTACGAATAGCTGTAAATCTTACATGCTTAGCATTAAGATCTGAAAAGTAATCTTCGGTAAAAACTCTTGCTTTTCGCAGCTTATTCGATAACTTACTTGTGACGTTTAATCCATCTAACTTTTCAAAAGTAATCGGATTTCTATAACTACCTAATTTCTGACCATCTATATCCCTATATTCTTCAATAAACTTCATATCTTCATCAGAAACAGTCATAAAAGCCTGCCCCCTGTAAAGGCCATTTTCATCTTGATTCCTTGAAAACCATGGTGGAGAAACAAACCCGCCCACGCTTGTAGCAGCGGGTAGTTTTAACGAAGAACTTAAACTCCTTTTATCAGGCACACTAAACTTTGCTTTTAAAAAATAACTCATCCCCACTTGCTCTGCATACTGATCTTCTCCAAACACTTCCTTTGATGCAGGGCACCTTGCTCCACCTGCTGCGATCACAACTCTCGGTTTATACTCATCAATTAATGCCTCTAAAGTACGTCCTTCTACTTTACCTGTCCTATCAGGGTCATATACACTAAACTCAGCACCTCTATTGATTTCTACATCAATCTTATCAGCAAACTCCGAGACCATACTCTCAATAAGCTGAATAGGCCTATTTCCACCTATCTCATCAAGTAATGCATGATACTCTTTTAATAGTTCAAGCTTTTCGGCTGCAACATTTTGAGCCTTAAAAGCCATTTTTTTCAATACCTCTCGATCTAGATGAACTGTATGCTCTCTTGAATAAGTAGTCCGCTTCTCTAGAATAACAACTTCCATCCCTCTATCAGCTAATAAAGCCCTCATTTTTGCATGAACAGCCGTTATCCCTCCAACAGGGCCACCACCAATAACCAAAACATCACAATTTTCCACAAGAAATCCTATTAATAATTAATAAACTTATAATTATTATAGACCATTTGTCAATTAATCAAAAACAAAATAGACCGCAGTTAATGATAAAAAATATTTTTAGAGACTATCACAACACCACCTATCATAAAAATTATTTTATAAATGTTGAATTGGCAGGACTATAATTGTTACTTATAATAGCATGCGCTAAATTAAGATGAACTATTAAGCAGGGTCTCTCTATCTTTAGATGGAGCCTTTATAATTTCAACTAATTTTTCACATATATGATTAAAATAATTTAAAAAATCATCGCGCAGGTTTTCTTCAGCATCCATCAACTCCTCACGAGCCTGTTGACTAGCGGCCCATGAGTCTACACCATAAGAACAATCCTGAAAAGGATCATCTATGTGTTTAACACATTCCAAGTACTTATTAGCATTATCATTAAAATTTGATGATTTTTTTTGTTCAAACTCATTTCTTGCTTTTTGTATTAATCTAGTAAAGTCATCATTTGACAGACCACTACCCTGTAAGAATTCATTTCTTACTTCTTGCTCCGATTTATTTAAGACCTCATTTTTATATCCTTCAATATCGAGGTTACCGCCTCTCAAAGAGCTTATATAACCTTGAACCACAGAAGTTATCCATAATTCAGCATCATTTAATCTTTCCTTTTCATTTTCAATATAACTAGCATGATTAACTTCTAAAATATTTTCTTGTGATTCTTCTAAAAGACTAGCTCCCACTTGAGCAAGACTTTGTTTCGATGCCTCAATTTCTGCCGCCGTCTTACCAAAAGCCTCTTGCCTATCTTGAATAAACGCCTCATTGCTAGGATTACTTAGATTCTGAGATGTAACACCTGCTGCAGTTTGCGCGACCCCTTCCATCCGGGAAGCTTGTGGATGTTCTTTCTTCCATGCACTTTTTATATTCTCACAATATTCATTAAATAATCTAGGTAAAACGCCCTCTCTGAGATCTTTCCTAGTTTGCGAATTATCGTTTATAGCTAAATCATATAGAGGGTCAGTAAATTGATTCATACTACTGTATTCAAAACCCTCAAATTGATGCTCTACAAAATTTTCAAATTCAGCCACGTCTACATTTCCATCTTTATCTAACTCCTGAAAAACTAACTGATGTAATAGTAAAACCGCCTTGGCATGATTTGCTCCAGGATCAGGGTCTCCATCTACCCATGGAACTATTTTATCCATTTTTAATTGTTCATTAAAATACAACTCTACTGCCTCTTTAAAATCAGGTTGTTCCAGCCTTGCTTTATTACATTCACTTTGACTCCGTAAAGTTTCACTAGAATCATCACTATCACTATCACTATCATAGTCACTTTCACATCTACCCAGACCTTCACTTTCTAAAGCTTTGAATGTCTTAAGATTTTCAGAATAATTCATAATTATCTGATCTATAGCCGTTTTTTTTGAATTGGAATCTTTATCCTGATCTTCTATATTTATAGATAATTTTTTAAAATCGTTACTTTGTTTAAGCTCTTCTCTTCTTGTTGTTGCATACTCTTTAAATTCTTGTTCCGTAAAATCTCGTCCCTCTCCAAGTAAATTGAACATTTGATACCTTTCAATCAAATCAAAAGCTTCATCTACTTTATCTTCATTGGACGAATAATCCATTAATAATTTAAAAGCTTGTTCTGTACAGTTTTCAGATTCCATTATTTTAGAAATATACTGAGAAATGAGCGCCACTAAATATCTTTCACAAAGTACATTATAATCTTGTAGTAAATAATCTGAAACCTTATTGCCTGCTTCTAGGATTTCATGCCTTTGACGATCTAAAGCACCCTCAAGATGCCGAAAAGTCTTAGTAGACGGCCTACCATCTGATAGATTAAACTTTTCTTCTGAATCTTTTCTATCAAGTCCAATTTTTAGTACTTCTTCATACAGCGGTTGCATCACATCTTCATCTTCATCTTCTTGACCTCCTTCTTGGCTTAATGAAGAACTGCTAAATAAGGCAACCATTTTTTGGGAGATAAAAGAACGAATTGTTTGTTGCTCATTTATACTATCAGACTCATCTTCACTATCGGTTAGATCATCCAAAGCATCTAAAGAGTCCTCAAACCCCGAAATCAAAGGTTGAGTCTCTGATTCATCAATTAATTGCTGCTCTTTTTGCTTTTCAAGTGCTGCTTGATCTGCTTTTTTATTAAAATCAAGAACTCTTACATGCTTAATCAAATGATCAATCGCCATAAATAACAACCCTGTCACAAATGTTGCTATTGCATACAAACATGCTAAAAAAATGCGCATACCTTTATCTGACGTCTCTTTTACACACTCTAAAAGACTCTTTGGAGGTTGAACAGATTTAAGAATAACACCCTCATTAGGCTCATCACTTGTCAATAGAGCTTGAGGAGCAACTTCGCTCTGATTAGACTGCTCTACTGGATTTAATAATCCTGCTTCGCTTGTTTGCATATTTGTTGATGCCATTTCTCCCTCCGACATATTTGTAATTCATTAAATCTAATGAAATTATACAAAATTCTTAAATAAATTAAAAGTATTCTTCATAAAAAACCTTTTTCTTTGTAAGAATCTAGAATAGCCTTTTTTGATTCCCAAAGCCTCTGTTGAGAAGCTCTTAAATGAGCTTGAATAGATGGATCTGAGACTTTGGAAACTTCTTCCTCAAATTCCTCACGTTCAACATCCGTAGTTTGCAAAAGAGCATGATCTGTGGCGCGCGATTCTACTCTTGCTCTTTCCTGGTGTACATTTTGAACTTGCCTTGCTATATTAATCGCTGCTAATTTTGCTTTAGCTTCATTTTCACGTTGAATTTGCCTTGCTTTATGAGCTGTTTCTTTGACTAAGTCAAGAATGCTTTTCGGCTCATCTAAAGATTCAACCTGAATTTCTGGGGGCCTTGTCTCTGTTATAGACTGCATCATAGCTTCTCCCTAAAATCTTTAATTTGAAAGTTGGCTATTAAAAGAATACAATAAATAATAAAAAGCTCGGTTCACACCATCAGCGCATGTTTTTTTATCATTGTCTCGAACAGAATCAGAATCTTCTACTTCCTTATTTAACAAATCAATCATTTTGTTAAATAATGAGTAGAAAACCCCTCCTTCATTAGATGTTTTCACATTCATCTTAATTGTGTTAAATTGAGCCTTATCATTAACAGACGTACTATATTCTTTTAAAATAGCATCAATATTTTCTAAATAGACGCCCATAGCTGCATCATCAATAGGATCATCCGCAGTCATAAAAAAATCTCCGCTTACATGAGCACCGAATTGATTATAAGCTTGTACAACCTCTGCTTTTCCCTGAAACTTAACATACTCTTTATATTCCTGTTCTTCCAGCCAAGAAAATTTATCTATCGCTACAGTTCTTTCTCCATCCTTTAAATGACTTAAATCATATTTAGATAAAGGACTTTTATCTAAAATAACTTCAACAGTCTCTGTTAAATATTGAGGCTCTATAGCAGAAGAACCAGAACTAGATGGATCTTTTAATCTGCTCGGAGCATCTTCTTCTTTCATTTTTATTATATTGACGTTACGTACAATCATGTCTACGACAAAAAATATTCCTGCTGAAAGAATAGTTGCTACAGCATACAAAAAAGCATATACAACATGTAAAACTGTATCGTGGTGTTCATAGCTCTTAACCATATCATACACAGAGTAATGATAATCAGACGAAGGATCTACTAAAACAGGTGGAGGTGGAAGTGGAGTGTGATTAACTGTAGTATCATTTGCAACTGAAGACATATCCCCTCCTAAATAGGGTGTAAATTATTAATTATAATTAAATTGTACCATAGAATTAATATTAAGAGAAAGTAAGGAATCAAAAAAAAATAAATAAAAAAATTTATAGTATAGTGCATTTTTTTTGACTTTGAAGGGCAGCTCTTGCTCTATTCAAAGCAACTTGCGCCTTATTCTTTGCAACCATAGCCCTATCACACGCCTTCCAGGCTCTTATATCAGGACGCTTTTTTAAACCCTTCCCAGAGCTTGTATCCCCATTATTTGATTCTGAAATTATTGTTATACACTTAGAAAGTCCACCAGTATGCACTCTTTGATAAGTATTTTTTTTATCATTAGGACCTGGAGGAAGCAAACCTCTTGTCAAGTCATTATCTCCTAGAGTAATGTCCATAATTTACCCAATTATTGTTTCTCTTACAAAATTTTAACACTACCCTAACCTATAAACAAGAGCTTTATTATCCTAAAAAAATATTGACTAATAAATATATAAAGGCGAAAATTTTTACTTTAAAATTAAAAATTAACAAATGAAGAAATATATAATACTTTTTTCACTTTTTGCGCTTTTTTCTAACCACCTCCAGGCCGCAAAGCTACCTCACCAATTCACTTCAGGAAGAAAAACCTTTTTTGCTGACATCTATGGGAAAACCCCAGTTGATTGCATCTACACAGGAATGTGGACTTATCATTTCCAAAAGAGATGGAGAGACAGAAACGATAATTGGAATAACCAAGCCTTCGGTTTTCAATATAAAAGCTTATTTTTAAACACCATTTTAAACTCTCATTATAATCGCTGTCTAGTCTTTGGAATTACCCGAGATTGGGTAGGTTTTAAACCAAGCAAGAATACTAAACTAACGCTTGGTTATCGCATTGGTGGAATTTATGGATATGGTGAGGAGTTAAATAAGTGGGCAGCAATCTATCCCGTGCTTCCTATTTATCAAATATGCGGCCAAGCCCAATATAAACGCGCCCGATTAGAAGTATCATATTTTAGAAAACTACTCAGCGGCTATTTAACCTGGGTGATTGGAGACTATTGATGAGAAGACTATTTCTACTCACTATTTTCTTTTCTTTTTTCAGATTACACGCAGAAATACAAGCCGAAAAAACCTTTCTTCAAAAGCTCTGGGGCCTTCCTCCTGAGCCATCTATCTACCTAGGAATGTGGACTCTACACTTCAAAAATGGAGATGATGCTAACTGGAATAATCACGCCTACGGCATCGAATATAACGGTTATTTTGTTTCTTCCATGATAAACACCTACTACCAACAATGCTTCTCTGCAGGTATCACTCGAGACTGGTTCCAAACAAGGCTCTCCAGAAATACAGCTCTTACCTTTGGGTATCGCTTAGGAGGGATCTATGGATACGATCACCAGCTAAAATCCATCGCTGATTTTGCAGAACGCTATAAAGTGCTGCCCTATGGCCAAGTCTATACCCATTTCATCTACAAGCGCCTTCGCTTTGAGCTCTCTTATATAAATCAGCTTATCTCCTTCCACTTTGCCCTTATCTGGAAAAAATACTAAAAAAAGTCCCCTCTTTTGAAGAAGACTTTTCAATCACTATTCTAATAATTCAATTAAAGCCTCTACTATAAAACTTCATCTAAATCGTCTTTTGTTATCTTTGTTACTAAAGGCATTGAAACTTTTATATGGATCATAGACAATGGCGTTGCCATCTCTTCAGTATCATCACTATCTAAACTCATTTGTTCATCAGCATAGTCAAATCTATTCTCAAAGGCAGCAAAAACTTTTTGGCCTAAATCTGAATGTACAGGATTATCAGGATTTACATAGTCAAAAAAAGCAGATCCCACCTCATCAAAAGTTTTTCCTGTCTCCTTAGCTATTCTTTCAAAAGTAGATCTTCCACTAACAACTCCTACACCATACTTGTTAACAGCAAGTGTAAATGGATTAGGAACTATTCCTTCTTCTGGCTCTTGTTTAATCTCAATTGATTTATCTATTAGATTTTGTTTTTTTGCTATTGCCTTATCAATAAAGTATGATAATGACAAAGTAATCACAGCTAATGCAAAGTATAAAACTTTTGCAAACCTACGCGTATGTAACATTGGCATATCATTAATTTTACTTAATAACACCCCTAAAGTCTCTTGACCTCCTGCATTTCCAACTAAATTCATAAAAAACCTCTATTTAACATTAATTAATAATTTTCAAATTATAATTATGACATAAAAGACATTAAATATCAACGGTTTGTTAAAAAAATAATTTATACACCAAGCCTAACTAACTTAATTTAAGGAGGTAACGTGTAATTCAAAAAGCGTCTCTTTAAATCAGGGAATGTTATCCCATTAATTAACAATAAATCGCAGCAAGGCGTTGCTTTTTAACATCTTATGAAATAAGTCTTTAATTGATCAAAGCCTGCTCTTATTGCAGTTCCTGCAGTTTGCGTATATAAAAATTCTTTATCCAATCTTCGGAAGTCTGTTCTTTTTGTCTTGCTTTATAAACAATCCCTAAAGACTCATCTTCTATTTCATCCACTTCAACCTCACAAATCCCATATGACCTTCCATCAATAGGTAAAATCTTAGCACGATCTAAAACTGGTCTTTCATTAATTTTATCCACTAAGTAACTCACAGAAAGCGTGACAACCGCTAAAAGCCAATATCCGAATTCCTTAATTGACCGATCTATACAAAGAGGCATTGCCTTCATTTGCTGGATCCATGATCCTTGATTTGCCTGTATTGCTTCCATAAATTCCTCTTATTATTATATTTAATATACGCTTTATAATTAAAATTATACCCTTTGCGTAATTTAATTAGTAAT
>JAJACQ010000025.1 GCA_022601435.1 Chlamydiia bacterium | reverse complement strand
GCTCCTAAAAAAAGAACTGTAAAAAGAAAAGTAGCTAAAAAAGCAGCTCCTAAAAAGAGAACTGTAAAAAGAAAAGTAGCTAAAAAAGCAGCTCCTAAGAAAAGAACTGTAAAAAGAAAAGTAGCTAAAAAAGCAGCTCCTAAGAAAAGAGTAGCTAAACGTACAACACGAAAAGCCGCTCCTAAAAGAAAAGCTGTAGCTAAAAAAAGAACAACTACTAAAAGAAGAGTAGTTCGTAGAAGAAAAGCTAAAAGATAAGATATAATTTATTTTTTAAGCGTTCAGACTAAGAGGCCTTTGGCCTCTTAGTTTTTTTTATTTAAAACTTCTTAACATATATGATATGCTATTTTTGCACTTAAAATGGAGATCGATATGATTTATGCAGCTTCTAGTGTTCATTACCTGTCTAGTTTAAAAGAACAGAGCCATCCAAAAAGTAGTACATCAAAAATCCAAACCGCAAACCAATCAGATCCTCATTCAAAAATAAATCAAGTCGCTCAAAGAGGAATAAAAGTTATAGCTGTAACCTTACCAAAAAGTACTGTTGATAGTGATGATGAAGCATTGGATGCTTTTTTTGCTGAACAGGAACAAAAAGAGCAAGAAAATTCTAAAAGAACCCCTCCTAGGAATATCTATCCTTTTTATATTAAGTTTGAAAGAGGAGCAAGTCCCAATTTTGATGGAAATTCCTCAACCGCGAGCCCTACTTCTCCTCCGATTCCTACAAGTCCACTAAGTCCTTTTGTTGATTTAAGGGATATGGAAAATTAAATTAGCTTTGAATCTTTAAAGTCTTAAGAAAGAATAAGAGAGCTTTGTCGTAATACTTTTCCAGATAGAATGAGATACTAAAACCGATTAAAACTCCTCCGATGACATCAGTTGTAAAGTGCTCATTTAGAAGGAGTCGAGTAAATCCTATAAATAAAGGAACTAAGTAAATTGAGCGATTGAAATTGTAAGTCTTTTTTAGGTAATAAGAAAAGGCAGTGGCAATAGCAGTATGTGAAGAGGGGAATGAAAGGTAAGCGTGTTTAACGCTTAAAAAGAAAAAGCCTGAGATGCTTTCATCTAATAAAAAGGGTCTTGCCCGGCCGACAGTAATTTTTAATATTCCACAAAAAAACATGATAAGCCCTGTTAATTTAAAGAGATAGAATGCTTTAGTGTGAAAAACTTCCCACTTTTGTTTGTATAAAAAATAAAGGGAGATAAGTCCCCAAAAAATTAAATGTGTTTGAGGGTCAGCAATGTTGCTTAAGATAGCTATAAGTTTAGAATTTATATGGGGGATTGCATTTAGAAAGAAGTTGTCAAAGACATTGATCATGATATCTCAAAATGGTATATAGTTAAATTTAAATTCAGTATTTCAAAAAGAGAGTTTTTGTGAAACAAATATTTTTTTTCCTCTGTATTTCATTAGGATTATTTAGTCAGCCTTATAAAGCCATCGATTTCTCAAGTTTAAAGAAGAAAATGCCAAAGATGAACATTGAGTTACTTGATATTCACTTAAGGCTGTACAAAGGATATGTGAACCAAGTTAATTTTATTGATTCTCAATTGCAGAAAGAAAATGATGCATTTATGCTTCAATCACTAAGAAAGCAATATGGTTTTGAATTTGATGGTATGAAGCTTCATGAGCTTTACTTTTGCTCTTTAGGTGGAAATGGTAAACTTGGTAAGAAAAACCGTATTGTCCAAAAAATTGAAATTGAATTTGGCAGTTTTGAAAACTTTAAAAAGAAAGTTCATAGCTATGCAAAAACAAGAGGTATTGGTTGGATCATTCTTTTTGGAAAAGTTAATGGTGGAGATATAAAACTTGCTTGGGTTCAAGAACATGAAACTGGCTTTTTATCAGGATATGTGCCAATTTATGTCATTGATCTTTGGGAGCATGCCTACATTGCACAGTTTGGTTTAGATAAATGTGCTTATCTTGATTTGATCTTTGAATATACAGATTGGTCTATTGTTAATTCGCGCTATGTAAATGGGTGTAACTACTTAAAAAGCAGTTATAAAAAAATGTAAGTCCGAGTTAATCTAACTTTTGTAATTGATCATTTAAAATGGACAGCGAGTTAAATAAAAAATTAGTTTTCTGATCTGAAGAATTAAGGGATTTAATTAAATAATCATGCAAAACATTTGATTCTTTTTGCGCACACTCTAATAACGATTCTTTAAAAACCATTGGTGCGCCTGCAGGTGTATGTAGTATATGGTAAATTAAATCATGAAGAGTTTTATGTTCTTTTAATTCTTCAGAATGCCTATCTAAAAGAAGAATGTGTTCTTTAACTTTCTCTATAAACTCAGCTTTTTCTGTAAGCGCATTATCACTGCAAACTTGATCCCAATCTCTAAGCAAAGATTTTAAGTCGGTATGTATGTCAACAATTATCTTATCCATAACATTTAATTAACACATAGCTTATGAATTTTCAAGAAGTTTTTTTTGAAATAAACTTCTGTTTTTGATATACTTGATCCCTAATTATTTTAACAAAGGATTTTTTTTAGATGAGTGAAGTAAATAATAGATTTAATGATGCACCACCTCGCTGGTCTTTAAATAGTGATTATACTTGTGGGTCTTTAAATAGTGATTCTATTTCTGAGTCTTTAAATAGTGCTTATAGTTATAAGGATGATTCTGGTGTTAGCCCTAAATCTCGGACCACTCCTGTTTTTACAAGTTATATGAAAGATAGACCAGACGGAAAGTCACAAATCAAAGCACAAAAAATAATAAGAAACTGGTGGTTTGCCTTGAAATCATCAATGACAAAAAAAGTTAAATCACAAAAACGTCTTTTGGAACGGGTTTCAGAAGCAAGTGAGCATAGTCTTGAAGAGCGGTTAGAGCGGGATGTAAGCCCTCTTGATTTATTGTTTAAGGGTGTTGATGATGTAGAAACAGTTAGAGATTCGCAAAGTGAAGAGAGCAATCCTAAACCAGTAATAGGTGGTGAAATAAGAGCAAGAAGTGGCTCTAGACCTGAAACACCTTTTTTTGTACCGATATCAGAGCGTCTAGAAAAAGCTGAGCAAGAAAGAGCAGCACGTGAAAAACGGGAGATTTGTAATTGTATTCAAGATCTTTCAGCACTTTTAAAAGAAGGTAGAAAACTTGATTTTGAAAGAGTAGTAGCTGAAATGAGGGGTGATGCATTTGGTAGGAAAGTTTTAAAAGTTATTAGAGAAGAACGTTTGTTTTTGAATTTCTTATCAATGATAAATATCAAAAGCAATACAACTTCATACAGGGCAAGATCGCCATCTCCTGTTTGTTGTGAGTATGATATAAGTGGTCGCCCTGTTTTTATAGGTAGAATTTCTGGGTCACATCTTCCAGGACTAGACAGTGTACGCCTTTACAATTAGTTAAAGATCGGATTTTCTTTGACAGGATGTATGAAATGCTCTAATGAGAAGATATGTTCAGAAGAGTTCAGTTAAAAGGTTTTGAGAGAGGATCATTTTATATGGTCCTTTCGGCACTTATGGGCACATTCATGGCTTTTTTTGTAAAAGCTGCAATGGTGACTGTTTATCTACCATTGATGGTGTTTTTAAGGTTTTTTGTTCCTTTCCTTTTTACGATCCCATATTTTTGTTATTATTATAATCAAATTCGTGAGATTTCTTTTAGAAGAACAGCTAGGCATGTGTTGAGAGCTTTAGCAATTGTAGCAAGTCAGTATGCTTTATTTTATTATTTTACAGAAGGATCACTTACGAATGGTGTTTTGTTGATAAACACAGCCCCTTTGTTTATTCCAATCGTTTCATATGTTTATTTGCGATATAAGGCAAGTAGAGTTGTGTGGGTTAGTTTGATTGTTTCGTTTGTTGGTGTGATTTGTGTTTTAAAACCTTCTTCTTCGGTGTTTGACTATTTTAGTATATTTGGATTTATAGCAGGATTTTTTGTAGCGGTTTCGCAAGTTCTTTATGGAGTAAATAGAGAGCGTGATACACTTCCTCAAAATATTTTTTTGTTTTTTTTGTATACATCAATTCTTAGTCTTATTGCATTTTTACTAACTTTGATATATTCACCATTTAAAGAAGTTGTTGGTTCATCATTTTTATCCCAAGGCCTATTTTGGCCTGTTCTTTCTATTATATGTATTGGTTTCGGAAGTGTAATTAATCAATATGTTCGCGGAAAATCTTATCAATACGCAAAGCCTGCAAGCGTAGCTCCTTTTATTTATTTGTCAGTAGTTTTTGCGGCCGTCCTAGATCAAATTCTTCACCCGGGGTCAATTCATGGGTTTAACTTTTTTACAGGAATGATCTTAATTTTTCTTGGAACAACAATTAGACTATTATATTCAGCTAAAGCTTAAGCCGCTTCTCGTAGAAAGTCATAAAATGCTTTACTTGGAGGAAGAAGAGAAAGCTTGTTAAGCTCTTTTAAAGCCTTGAAGTATTTTTCATCCTCTAAAAACTTATCGGCATCGGCCTTAGCATTCCAGTGTGAGCTTGAAAGAAACTCTTCTGTTTCCTCGTTATGATAAATAGAAGCCCATGTTGCGCCATATTGTAGAGCAAGGGGTTTTATCTTTTCATCCCAAAGGGCGATGAATTCCTTTTCATATCCAGGTTTTGGATGGTATGTGGCTGTAACTAATACAGTGTCTGAAGGTTTCATTTATTGGCTCCCTTTTCAAGATAAATGATAACTCCTGAGCATTACTTTACAAGTTATTTAGTCGATAATTTTGAAAGAATAAGCGGCAAAAAACTTAAGATAATCATAACCCCTACAAGCAGAAGTTCATATGATGCAACATTAGAAATAAGAAGAGCTTTTGGAGGAATGAATCCAGCGATCAAAGCAAGTACACTGATAGTGATTCCAGAGCCTGCTACTAGCCAGATTCCGATATTTCCTCCTGGAATTTTAAAGGTACGCTTCACATCTCTTTTTTTGTGATGAAGGATAATGCTTGCTGCAAAAAGCGTGATATACACAATCATAGCAAGTTGAGCTGTTACTATTGATAAGAAGATAAATGTGGAATTAACTGATGGCATAAAAAGGTAAAAGAGCGATAGGAGTGTAACAATCACAGCTTGAGTAAGTAAGGTGTTTATGGGAGCGCCATGCTCATTTTCCTTATTAAAAAATTTCGGTAGCATCTCATCACGAGAAGCCACCATAATACCTTTTGTAGGACCTATTATCCAAGCACTTACACCGCTAAGCCCTCCTATAACTATGGCTATAGCAATCACTTTTGTCATATATGGCATATTGAAAGTTTGGAAAAAAGCTGAAAAAGCTTGCACTGTTCCGACAACTAGATTTAATGTTCCACTTGGAACAACGATTGCAATTGCAAGTGATGACAGAATTATAGAAGATAAGATTGCTATCACTGCTATGAAAAGAGATTTCGGATAGTCTCTTTTAGGATCAACCATTTCTCCGGCGTGAGTGGCTGCCATTTCAAGACCTAAGAGGCCAAAAAGGATTGAGCTGAAAAATCCAAGCTTATCATACGTGCTTCCCGACGGAAAAAATGTATGACTAGAGATTTCAATAGCTAAAGGTCTTTGTTGGTAGAGATAGACAAAAGCAAGTACTATAATAAAAAGCATTGGTAATAAAGTCCCGATAATTGCTCCCATTCCAGATATCCAAGCTGAAAGCCTCATACCATAACAATTTAAGAAAGTAGCCAGCCAAAATAAAACAAGTATCACAGAAATTATGTAGTAAGGATTATCCACAAGTGATGGATTGAAAGTATAGGCAAAAACTCCTGCAATGAGCGCCATGATTGTTGGATACCATGCTAAATTATAAACCCAGTTTATCCAAATGATGATAGAAGCTGTTTTTTTTCCGAATGCCTCTTTAATCCAAATGTATATTCCCCCGCGCTCAGGCCATCCCGTGCCAAGCTCTGCAGAAACAAGCGCACTTGGAATAAAAAAGAAAAGTCCAGCGATCAGATAATAGAAAATAAGAGAAAAACCGTATTGCGCTGATATGGGTAGTGTTCTAATACTGTCGACAGCGATGATATTTATCATCGTTATCGCAAAGAGCGAAAGTTTTCTTTTATCTCTGACCATGTGGCCAGATTAACAATTAAAAAATTATATTGCCACTGGTTTTGCTTTTTTGATTTGTTTGTCTGTAATTGCAGTAATACAAATATCAGACCAAACATTGATTGCTGTTTCTATCATATCTAAAAATGGGTAGAAAGGAAGAATCAATCCCATAAAACCAAGTGGGAGTGATGAACTTGTCAATAATAGTGATGCTAAAAAATAACATCCCATCGGAACTCCGGCATTTCCAATTGCGGCAAAAATGGATATTGCAAGCCAGAACAAAAATCCATAGAAGGAAATAGCCTGTCCATAATACATAGATGAAAATAAAATGGAGAGTAATATAAATTGAGCGCAGCCATTCATGTTTATAGTAGAGCACAGTGGAAGAGAAAAGCTAGATACTTTTTTTGAAATACCTGATTTGTTAGTGACAAGATCTAAAGAGAAGGGGAGGGCAGCGCTAGATGATTTTGTGAAAAAGGCGATAGAGATGGCTTTTGAAACATCTTTAAATAGTGATCTTGGGTTGATCTTATTTTTTAACAGCAAAGCAGGGAGTATAATAAATGCCTGAATTAAATTGGCAGAGACTATCGACACTAAAAAGATGATCAACATCTTAAGCGATGAAGTATTGGTATGACTTAGATTTGACACAAGTTCCGTCATAAAAGCCCAAGAAGCAACAGGAAGAATGACGGTGATTGACTTTGCAAGCTGTAAGAACAATGAAAAAAGCGCATCAAAACCCATGTGTAAAACATCTTTTTTTTCTTTGGGAAGAAATTGAGTTCCTAATCCAAGAGCAAACGATATAAAGACTACGCCAAAAGCATTTCCTTCAACAAAGGGAGCTAAAAAATTAGAAGGAAATAAATCTAAGACTATATCAAGATAGGATTTAACTTCTACAACTTGAGAAAGAGGCTCTACTCCAAATCCTAGATATGGAGAAACAAAGAAAAAGATAAGTAAAGCTAAAGATGCTGCCATAGCAGTCGTCAAAACTGTATACGCAAGAATTTTTTTGGAGATATTCTTCATTTCACTTAAGCTTGACATAGATGAAAGTGTGGAAGTTAGCGATAAGAACAAAATAGGAAGAGCAATCACAGAAAGTGTTTTAATGAAAATTGTAGTAAACACATGAGAAAGAGTAATTAAAAATTCGATTTGTAGATAAGGGGTGATCACCCCTAAGAGGGTGAATAAAGCCAAAGCTGCATTTGTTTTTAAACTGAATCTAAACATGGAGATATTATAAAGAGGTTTTGTTTAAAAAACAATTAAAAATACCTTTACGGTGATTAATTAAATTGATAGTTTGAAATTTATGATAAAAAGAATTTGCAGCTCCTTTATAGCGCTTAATACAACCCAATTTATCGTGACTCTTAACGATAGCATCTTTCGTCTTATCGTGACTTATTCTTTGATTGACCTTTTAGGCGAAGAAAAAAGTAATGAAATTCTTGCGATTTCAGCAACATTATTTGTGATGCCATTTATAATATGCTCTATGCCTGCAGGTCAAATGGGCGATAGGATGAGTAAACGGACTATCATTCTCTGGACATCCTGGGCTGAACTCATCTTCATGATACTTGCCTATTTTGCAATCTACTATAACCATGAAGTAACTTCTTATTTTGCTCTATTTCTTATTGCATTACAATCGGCTTTTTTTAGCCCTATGAAATACTCGATCATTCCAGAAATCGAACCTGAATCGCGCATTACCCGTGCAAATGGTCATATGACCCTGTTTACCTACCTAGCTATTTTGCTAGGAACGTTTCTTGCTTCTTTTTTGTCTGAAATGACTAAAAGAAACTTTCCGCTCATAGTGATATTTTGCATTCTTATATCTGTGATCGCAGTAGTTACCTCTTATATGATAGAAAAAACTCCCGTTAAAGATCCTGATAAAAAAGTTAACTTCTTTTTTCTTACACAAATTTTTCGCTCTGTGAAAGCAGCAAGAGAATATAAACATTTGAACTTGGCTCTTTTTTCATCGGCCTTTTTTTTATATACTGCATCATTCACACAATTAAACTTAATTCCATTTGGCATCGAATCTTTAGGTATAACAGATATTCAAACAGGATACGTGTACCTTGCCGCCGCCCTGGGCTTAGGCGTTGGATCCTTTTTAGTAAGCATTATTGCATCCGATAGCGTAAAACTTTGGTTGTCACTTTGGGGAGGATACGGAACGGCTACTTCTTATATCCTGCTATATGTTTGCCAATACAACCTGATTCTATCATGCTTTTTGTTCTTTTCTATCGGCATGCACGGCGGTCTCTACATTGTTCCATTAGACGCCTACGTGCAATTTATAAGTCCTGAAAAAAGCCGCGGAAGCTTTGTTTCTGCCGGAACTTTTCTAAGCTTCGTCGCCGTTTTGTGCGGAGCTGCAACGCTCTTCTTATTTGGCGAAGTAATAGACATCACCGCCGCCCAAGGCTATTTAATGATGGGCTGCTTTTCCATGGTAGTCGCCATCTTAATAACCTTCGCCCTCCACGAAAAACCTCCTCTTGAAAAATAGGTTTTAAAATTTATTAGAAAATTATTTTCAGAACTTACTTAGGGTTCAAGATTCTTGGGAGACAAAAGGGTTAGTTGTAACAAGTTCGGGGTAGAGGGATTTCCTGCACAATGCTTCGCATTGCTGGGTAAGCTCGAAGAATTCGGTGTAACAAGATGTTTTAGCTCGCTTTTCCTGCACAATGCTTCGCATTGCTGGGTAAGCTCGAAGATTCGGTGTAACAAGATGTTTTAGCTCGCTTTCGAACCCCTTCGGGGGTTCTCATCCCATTCTCTGAGTCCAAGAAGCTTTGGTAGTATAATGTTATTACAGTAACAAGTTCGGGGTAGAGGGATTTCCTGCACAATGCTTCGCATTGTTGGGTAAGCTCGAAGATTCGGTGTAACAAGATGTTTTAGCTCGCTTTCGAACCCCTTCGGGGGTTCTCATCCCATTCTCTGAATCCAAGATTCTTGGGAAGCGAAAGGAGTTAGTTGTAACAAGTTCGGGGTAGAGGGATTCGAACCCCCGACCTTCTGGTCCCAAACCAGACGCGCTAGCCAAGCTGCGCTATACCCCGAAAAAAAAGTATGCATCAGTATAAGGCATCAAGAGGTTTTCCATCAACCATTTCTTTAAATAAATTCATTTTTATGCATTGAAGCTTTCAAAATTTAAGTATCCGTATTCTGAGGTGACGTTTTCTCTTTCGTAGGTTTTTTCGTCATCAAAAACGAAGGCTTTTCCCCCAGCCGCGATAAAGCCATCTACCATTCGTTTTCCGTCGAAGGAGGTTGAGTCATGATCAAAAATGATCACGTCGATATCGAACCACTTTTCGTTTAAAAGATTTTCTTCAATCACTTTGAAGGGGATATTTCGTTTTTTTAGTTTGTCGCAGATTTTTTCAAATCGTTTGTAGTTACAGTTTCCAAAGAAGGGGAGTATCACGGCAGTTTTAACTTCATCTTCGGCAAGGGAATTTTGTGGGGTAAATGAAAGGGAGTGAAAGCCAGATCCTTGACCCCAGCTGATTCCTTCGTGAAAGAAGGGAGGGTTTTTTATGCCGATATCGATATGAGAAAAAGTTTCTTCAGAGATAAGTTCAGAAGTTTTTGCAACGCCTAGTTCTTGAGGCAAGGAAAGTAGAAGGGCAGCTTTTATATGATCGGGTAAAATGGCGGCAAGTGAGTGGAAAAAGTCAGATATAAGTTTTGATGAGTAGATGTGTAAAAGGTGTTCTTCATCGATATCATTTTCCAGAAGATCTTTTTTCCACAGCAGATATTCTTCATTAAGTTGCACGTTACGTTTAATGTGATTTGAAAAATCAATAGAACCTCGATATAGAATTATGTGAGAAATTTTTTCTTCAGGAATATTAGAAATCCTTTCTAGTAGGACTTCTAAAGAGCGTTTTCTTATTGAGAATTCAAGAGGATTATAAAAAGAAAAAGACTCAGTTTGCAAATTCAAAAAGAGTTCAAGGCAGATTTTTTTATCAAGGTTTAGAATTTCTTCGATCTTATGATCTAAATCAGGAAATGAAAGATTACTACTAGGTGATCCATCAAGACTTAAGTTAATACAATCGTATGAGTTTAAAGATTGTAAACAGGCGGTTAGATTTTCGGCGATGCGCATAATTCTTTTTCCACTTTTTTAAAAGTCATTAATCGATTTTTGCGTCCCATCTCACTCCACAATCTTTTAAAGTAAGATCCACCGTAAGATTCATCTAGAGGAGTAAAGCCATTTGGATAAAGATTATTAAATAGATCAGAAGCGCTAAATACTTCAATCATTTCCTCGCTATATTCCTTGCTATCCGTAGTTGTAGTGATTTGCCCGTCGGCTTTCAAAACGTCATAGACTGGTTTTAAAAATGACTCTTTAATAATGCGGTGTTTAGCGTGTCGTTTTTTAGGCCAAGGATCAGGAAAGTTTACAAAGACCTCATCAATGGATTCCCTATCAAGGTAGTGATCTAAAAAATCTTCTCCCATGCCAGAAACAATGATTAGATTTTCAAGACCTTTATTTTTCATCTTTGACCAGATCTTTCTGATTCGCATGAATTTTTTTTCGACCGCAAAATAGAGAATTTCAGGATTCTTTTGAGCACGTTCTGCAATCCATTCGCCGTTACCACTGCAAATTTCAACATGAATTGTTTGATAGCGTTCAAGTTTTGTATTTAATTCCGGAAATAAATTTCTATCATGCTTTTCAAAATATGAGGGGATAGTCAAAACACCGTCGGAAAAAGATGGCTTCCGCGTTTCAAAACCCTTAATAGTAAACTCTAAATCTTTCGGTCTCATATATTTTTTGAAATTATGCCCAGGAGAAGACTCGAACTTCCACGCCTCACAGCACTAGAACCTAAATCTAGCGTGTCTACCAATTTCACCACCTGGGCACTTATTTGAACCAGAATTATAGTGTATAGGTTCTTTTTACGTCAAATGGTCTCTTGAATATTTTTTTTAAAAAAATATTATACATGTGTTCGTAAGAGGACTTTAAAGGTAATTGTAGACATTTCTATATATTTTTCGAAAAAAAACTCTATTCAGAAAAACTTAATTGCTGCTAAAGTCTTAAGGTTTTATGGGTAGGAGTATTATGAAAAATTTTATGTTAATATTTTGCACTGCAGTATCTTTTTTATCCGCAGAAATTATCGAATCAAGCACTATTGCTGATATGGATAAGTACAAAGAAGAAGGTGTGTTATTTTTATATGATATAGATAACACTTTAGTGACACTTCCGCAAGATTTAGGTACTGATCAGTGGTTTCAAGAAAGATTAAAAACTAATAGATCAAGAATAGAAAATAAGCAAAAAGCTTTAGATAGAACTTTGAATGAGTGGGCGGCGTTTCAGCAGTTATCAAAACCTATAGAAGTAGAACCAGGCAGTGATAAAATAATTAAGGCTCAACAAGACGATCATATTATGATGATGGGCTTTACAACTCGTGGTGTGACAATGTCTAGAAATACTATAATACAACTAGAGGAACTAGGTATTGATTTTTCAAGATCAGCACTAATTGACCACGACTATTTATTTGTGCAAGGGCGAAGTGTTATTTATCGAAATGGTGTATTATTTACCGCAGCAACTCATAAAGGAACAACATTATTCTCATTTCTAGATAAGCTTGGAATTAATCCTAGGAAAATCGTTTTTATCAATGATAAATGGGACAATTTAAGGGCTGTTGAAGAAACTTGTGAAAAGCGAAAGATTCCTTTTATAGGATTAAGATATGGATATCTTGATGAGAGAGTAAGAGCCTTTGATTCTGCTGTTACAGACAAACAAATAAATCGATTTGAAAGTATTTTATCTGGTTTGTAAGCCAAAGTTGTCTTATTAAAATTTTAATTTATATAAAAACTTTTTTTGGTTGCTTAGGTAACTTTAATTAGTTAAAATATAGGCAATTAATAAATTATATGTTAGGATTTTTTATGAATAGTGTGACTTCTGCTGGTGGAAATCAAATTGATATAAATATAGTTGCGGAGCAAGGTTTTGTTTTAGGGTCGAATGATCGTTTATCCCACATCTATAATAATTCAATGCCATGTGCCGATACTAGGACTGTGATTGAATTTTTATTAGCAAACCCTTTTATTACAAATGCAAGATCAATTGAATATGATCAAGAATTAGAACAATATAGTATTGAACCAGAGGGCCCAGGTTCTGAACGTGCCACTGCTGGGAAAGTTGCTTTTGTTGTGTTTAAGCTAATAGCTCTGATTATATTTTTTCCAGTTACATTAATTTTGTTAGCTGTTAGAGAGGCTCATAGAAGTCAATATAACTACATGGTCAACACCCCTCCAAACAAAATTAGCTCTAAAAACGATACTGCTTCTATGAGTGATTCTGAAGATGGCGGAGAGGTTCATTCTAACAGTATTAGCTCTAAAAACGAAACAGCTTCTAAGAGTGATTCTGAAGACGACGGAGAGGTTCATTCTAACAGTCTTCTTGGTTTATCTTCAGCGTCTAGTAAAGCAGAGTTACTTGCAGAAACTGAGTTAACAGACAGTGAAAAAAAGTTAAGAGATACTTTATCGAAGAAAATAAAAGTGTATATGCTTGATACCCAAAAGAGTGAAGATTTTGCTGACTTCCTATTTGAATTGATAAGTGAGACTCTTTTAGATCGATCTGATCAGAATATGGCATCTTGGCAAAAAGTACGACTTATATCTAATTCGGTAGAAGCTAACTATATGGCTTTCTCACTTCTTCCTCTCCATTTCGATTTTACCGAAACTCCGTTAGCTAAAAAGATGAAGGCAATAACTGAAGTATTGTTGCATTTATTGACAGAAGAAGAACATATAAATTCTTTTAATGATCTTGACAGCCGTCTTAAAAAAGCAGATTTAGATGAACATGAAGGTATCATTCGTGAGTTCTCAGCTAAGATACTCAATCAATTGAGCGCTCTTAGTATGGATATTTAAAGCTCCTGTAACAATAAGACCGGTTTTTTTTTTAGATACCCCTTGATTTCTCCTTTTGTTTTATGTCATAAATAGAGGTAAGAGATTGAGGGGTTTTTTATGTTTAGAGAGTATAAGTCATTTATTAAGTTACAGGAACTTGCGAAAAATCCTGTCGATTTAACGAAAGAAGGATTCTTAAGTTCTGAGCGTATCCATGAGATGAAATTAGAGATTTGTGGATGGAAAATGCTTTATGGAACGGAGCGTATTGATAATGAGGTGCTTGAAAACTTAATAAAGCTTTCTGAGGAAGCAAGAGTCTTTTTAAAGATGAAAGACATGCAAGATATGAAGGTAATGAACTTTGTAAGCAACTGTAAATCAGAGGAAAGGATGGTAGGGCATACTGCTATTCGAGCCCAGTCAATTTCTAGTAACATGTCAAAAGAAGCAAAGGAAGCCTATGAGGAATCTCAAGTTGAGCTAAAAAAGCTTGAGGAGTTTGTTTCAAAAACATCAGAATTTAAACATATGGTCGTTTGTGGTATAGGAGGCTCATATTTAGGAGCTTTGGCAATTTCAAAGGCTTTAAAGGGGCTTCATAAAACAAACCGAACACTTCATTTTGCTTCGAATGTTGATCCAGATAAGATCGCGACTATTTTAGAGGAAATTGATTTATCAAAAACAATTGTAGCCGTGATCTCCAAATCTGGTGGAACAATGGAAATTAAAGCACAGGAGCAGATGCTAAAAAATAGATTCCTGGAAAAAGGTCTTAATCCAAAAGATCATTTTGTTATGGTGACGGGTAAGGGCAGTCCAATGGATAATCCTCTTTTATACCGTGAGATTTTTTACATGTGGGATTTTATTGGTGGGCGCTATTCAGTTTCATCTATGGTCGGCGGTGTGCCTATTGCGTTCATCTGCGGATTTGATGTATGGAGTGAGTTTTTGAAAGGGGCAAGCGATATGGATACTCATGCCTTGCATGAAAAAGATGTAAAGAAGAACATGCCTTTAATGGGAGCTTTGCTAGGTATCTGGAATCGAAATTTTTTAAATTTAAATACACTTTGTATCGTCCCTTACTCAAGTTCATTAGATCTGTGGGCAGGGCACATCCAACAACTGTATATGGAATCAAATGGAAAGCGCGTCTCTCAAGACTCAGGAAAATTTATCGACTTTAGCACTTGCCCAATTATTTTTGGTACTTGCGGAACAGAAGGTCAACACTCATATTTCCAAGCAATTCATCAGGGAACAGTAACCGTTCCTCTAGAATATATCGGCTTTTTCAATCCACAACACAATACCGATCAAGAGATTGAAGGTACTCTTAACCAAGAAAAACTTCTTTCTAACTTATTTGCCCAAGCAATCTCTTTAGCACGCGGACAATCTTCAGAAAATCCAAACCAATACTTCCCAGGAAATCGCCCGAGCCGCATGCTTTTAACAAATACACTTTCAGCCTACGCAATGGGCTCATTGCTTTCATACTATGAAAACATCGCCGCTTTTCAGGGTTTTATCTGGGGGATCAACTCATTCGACCAAGAAGGCGTCCAATTAGGAAAGCTTATCGCGAACAAAATCGTAGAAGAGTACAAATCACATCGCATCACAAAAAAATTTGGAGCTGACAAATCTTTAGATGTTGAAATTGCCTTTATGAAGGAATTAGAAGACCTCTCTACGAAAGACCGGCATGAAAACTCCAAGTTTGCTTAAGATAGGAAAAGACATGTCTTATGACAATCATATTTAGTTTCAAGAGAAACATACAGGTAAATCAATCGATTTGAAAATAGTAATGAGTGTGATTTCTTTGAGAAGACAAGAGAAGATTTGAATGTATGTTTGGGTTATTATGGAGATCATATGACTTTTGACATTAATGCATTTAATAAAGATTTCAGGGATGCAGAACTGAATGAGAAGGAAAACATCATTATTGATATAGGTAGCTATATGTCAAAAGGAAATACAGTAAATATTGCCTGTTCAAGGCTGGGTGATAGTGGTGGTCAATTTAAAAATTTAATGACAAGACTTCTTGCAAATGCGAATGAACAGGACAGACAAGAATCTTTTTATACTGGTTAAATTTAGGGTTTGGATCTTAGCTATTGGATAATTACATGATAATTTTTTTTAATATTGAAAGACGATAGTTCATGTTTTAGTTTGCAATATGTTACGAAGAGTTCTGTCGATTTATAAAAAATAGATTGTTAAATTCTATACATAAATTCTAAAGTGGGTTGATTTTGGCTTTTCATTGTTAACTCTTAATAATCTTACAATTAAGTAAAGGTTTTTTTGGAAAAATTATATTTGGGTTTCCAAAGGGATTTCGTCTTTTTAGCAGGGCGCGGAGCAGGGCTCCGCAGCTGAAAGCTCCAATGCATTTACGTAAGTAGAGCAGTTGTTAGCAGGGGCGGTGAGGAAAACCTGGGGGAGTGAAAAGAGACGCTTGATGAGATGAGCTTGCTTTTCTAGATCTAAAAAGGAATAATAATCATCCATTGCAAAAATAAGAGCATCCATCATCCGGTAGGAAGCGAGCTTTAAAGCAATTACGAGAAGTCGTTTTTCCCCTTCACTGGAAAAATGCTTTGCTGTTTCTTCATCTAATGAAAATAGAAGATCATCGCGGTGCGGCCCTATTGTTGTAAAGCCAAGTATATAATCCTTTTCTCGCGATTCTTTGTATGAGGAAGGGGTGATCTCTTCTTTCGGGGAAGGCTTATAAATTACTTTTGGTACCTTATCCTTATGATTAAAATGAGCAAACTCTTCTGCAAAAATCTTTTCTAGATCTTTTATAAATTCCTTCCGTTTTGTTTGTATTATTTCTGCAGATTGTGCTAGCTGATGTTCCCATACTTCAATTGTTAATGTGTCATTTGTCTTTAACAGGGCATTTCTGTGCTTTAGCGCCTTGTTATAGCGCGAAAGATGAAATATATAGACGGGATCTGATTGTGCAAGATGAATATCCATAAAACGACGGCGATATTTCGGCTCTCCTGTAATGATATTCACATCATTTGGTGAATAAATCACAGACGGAAGAATTCCCAGCAAACTAGAAAAACTTTTATGCTTTGTTTTATTGTGAAGGATCTCTTTTTCTTTCCCGTCAAAACTTATGTGAATTTTTTGCCCGAGACCTTCTTTTTTATAGAAGATATCTATATAAAATCTTCCTTGTTCGTGCTGTATTGCTTCTTTTAAATTTTTTGTGCGCGTTGAGCGGCCTATACTTGAGATTAATAACGCTTCTAATAGATTTGACTTACCAATTCCATTTTCTCCATGAATAAGATTTATTCCCGGCTTGAACTCAAGTTCCTTTTCAGAATAATTTCTGAAAGAGGTGAGAGCAACTTTTTTAATTAAACCCATCTTTAACCAAGACGCATTGGCATAATCACATAGTGCGCATCTGAGGTGTCTGTAATAGACCCTGGGTTAAATGAATCTGTCATACAAAAGTTTACAGTCTCATCCTTACAATGTCTAAGCACATCTAAGAAGTAGTGCGGATTGAAAGCAATTTCTTTATCCTCATCTCTGTGATCAACAGGCATGTTTACTTTCCCTTCCCCAATATCGCTATTTGTTGCTTGAAGGCGTAATTCACCTTTTGTAAAAGTCAGTTTTACAGAATGCGACACATCAGATGTAAATAATGATATTTGCTTTAAAAGAGTCATTAACTCTTCTCTGTGAAGTTTGATTTCTTTTAGTTGTGAGTGATCTGGAATGACTCTTTCGTAATCTGGAAATTGTCCGGCAATTAACTTTGTAATCAAGCAAAAATTCCCCATCTTCACGCTAATTTTGTCATCCATAATTGAAAGTTCTACATCATCTTCATCTACAATTACACGAATTAACTCATCTACTGCTTTTAAAGGAACGATGTTTGCGCAATCAAGAGCTTCATGAAGATCTAATGTCTTATGAACTTTTGCAAGTCTTTTTCCGTCTGTCCCAACTAAAACCATGTGATTACCGCGAATTTCCATAAACACGCCATTTAAAACTTGTCTTGTATCGTCTTTTGCAGCAGCAAAAGAAGTTCTCATGAGCATATCTTTTAAATCAGAACCTTGTACGGTGAACGAAGTTCCTTCATCATCACTTGGAAATGCAGGGTATTCTTCTTTATCCATTCCATGAAGTCTAAAATGTGAAGAGCCTGCAGTAATACGAGCAATTCCTGCTTCTGTTGTCTCTAGTGTAATTTCAGGAGCTGTTAATTCGCGAATGAGTTGGAAGAATCTTTTTGCAGGAAGTGTAATTGCACCTTCTTCAGTAATTGTCACATCAACGCTAACCTTTACACTAACGGTTAAATCAGTAGCAAACAATGTAATTGTGTCATCTTTTGCCTCAAGAAGTATGTTTGATAGAATAGGCACAACAGCTTTTGATGGCACAACACTTTGTACTTTACTGATTAGTACAACAAGCTTCTCCCTAGAGATTGTAAATTTCATAAAATAGTCCTTAAACTTGGGTGGATCTGAGAGGGATATTGTATTATTTTCTTTTATCTCTTGTCAAGGTGAACATAAATTTTTTTAGTTACTTTTTGTCTTTGAAAAGGTTAATAAATGTACTAGAAAAAAATTAAAAAAAATATTTACCAGTAAGTTTTATGATGCTAGTGTGACAAAATATGGCTTAAAAAAACCAGGGGGAAATTTGTTTAAGGGAACTTTAATAGATTTATTAGAGGGTGTCTACTCTCTAGAAATTAATCCGATTGATGCTCAAAAAGTAATACACACTTTTTTTTGCGAGGTGGGATTAAATCCTGCGGTTTATGAGCCTCTTTCTTCTTTGCTTTTGTCCAGTGAGGGAAAAGATAAGATTGAAAGGTATGAAATGTTAATGAATGAAATGAATTGGCTAATAGCCAGGCTGTCTGGGGGCGAGATTGACATCGATGAGTCTTTAGAAATCATGGAAGAAAAAATGAGTGAGTATCTCAATGGAGATAACGAAAGCCGGGTTGTTGTATAAACAAGATGTGTTTTTAAAAACATGTCTTATATTGAAGGAATTACAGAAGGGAATTATGATGTTCTCTTTATGTTAAAGGAGTTGTTATGGACACTTTTTCAAAGATTAGAAAATCGGCGAGTCAAGAAGAGCAAAAAAGGCAGATGATCAATAAAGCAATTGATCTTTTGCACAAGCTTGCAAACAAGCGTATGGAGTACAGTGATGCTACAGCTGAAGTCTCTCGTATTGTCTCGGAGTATTATGTAATTGATGAGGTAGAGGGAGTTGCTGATAATGCAAAAATTAATCTAGAAGTAATGATTAATAATGCATTTGATGTTTTAGAAGGGGTTAAAAACGAGAAGCTAAATCTTTATCAGGCAATTATGCTTATGAATAAAGTGATGGCTCACGGAGCCCAAGTCAATAAAGAACCTAAAAAGAAGGTAGAAAAGCTTGTGCAAAAAGAAATCGAAGAAGTTAAAGATGAGATAGTAAAGGTTGAAGAAAAGCAAGAGGCGATTGTAAAAAGCGTTTCTTCTAAATCAGATGATCTTTTTTCTCAAAAAATGGCTGCTGTCATTGATAACAAAAAGAGACTTCATAAATCTATTGAAGAGTTAAACGAGGTGCTAAAAGGGCATGGGTTTACACTCAGTAGTTTAGAACCAAAGTAGCAATTAACTTAATAAAAATTGTGGAAAGTTTGAAGAAAAACCGTTACTATTATTGTATTCTCTATTATAGAGAAGATAATAAGATAAATAGTTTTAATAGGAAATGTTTGTAATTTGTTAAGAAAAGAGACCAGACATATAGATCTAGCTCATATTATAAAAGAATCATGGTGGGTTTTTTTATTTATAACGCTTACATTCAGCGGGTTTATTTACGCTGCAAATTCGCAGAAAAAAATTGCTCGAGAGATCCAAGAGAAGATAGAACTGCTTCAAAATTACCAACAATTAGCTTATGAAGAAAAAGAATATTTAGAGCAAAAATTACATAGCCGGGAGGATCCTGATTATGTTAAAATGATTCTTATTAAAGTGCTCGGATTAACTCCTAAGGGGCAGCAAAAAGTTATTTTTGATAGGCTAGATTGATGATATGTCTATAGCTTTTTTATCCATAGTTTTAATTCTTTTATTATTCTTAAGTGGTTTTTTTTCCACTTCAGAAACAGCTTTATTTTCACTATCATCTTCTAAAAGAGCCACCCTTAAACAAAGTGAACACAAAGGCAAAAAAGCTGCTTACCGTTTATTAAATAATCCAAAGTCGCTGCTTGTGACTATTTTGATGATGAATGTAGCTGTAAATTTGGGCGTACAAAATGTCATCTCTTCAATTTTTGGAACATTATCAGGTGTCGTACTAACAGTGATTGTACCATTTGCCTTAACTTTAGTTTTTGGAGAGATTTTACCAAAGACAATTGCAGCTACTAAAAATGAAGCAATTTCTTATAAAGTTGCTCCGATCTTATATTTATTAAGTTGGCTTTTGACTCCTTTTCGCTATGTATTTTTGAAGTGCACTGAATTTTTATCGAAATTTATTTTTATGTTTCTTAAAAAAGATGAAGAGGTGACAAAAGATGAAATCAAGCACGCTATTGTAGCTTCTAAAGATACAGGCCTGATGACAAAAGAAGAAACTAAACTATTACTAGGTAGCTTGAAGCTTTCTGAGGTGATGGTAAATGAAGTCAAATGTCCAAGACAAAATATTTTTTATCATGACATCAATGACTCTCCACAAAAGCTACGAGATTTAATCGCTAAAAAAAGAGTGAGTAAAGTGCCTGTTATTGATAGAGATATCGATCATGTTGTGGGCGTGATTAAAGCATCTAGTTTTTTTTCTGCTAATCACCGTATTCATGAGCCTAAAGATATTGAAAAGGTAATGGAAAAACCATTTTTTGTACCAGAAAGTATGATGACAAGAACTTTACTTGCGCACTTTGATGAGATTAATCAGGATATTGCAATTTTAGTAGATGAATATGGTGGCACTGCAGGACTTATTACAAGAGAAGATTTAGTTGAAATTGTTGTGGGACAAATTCAGGATAGTCGCGACGAGAAAACTTTGTTCACCAGACAAGGTGAGGATGTAATTATATGCTCTGGTAAATACGATTTAGCAGATTTAGAGCAGTTATTTGATATTGATATAGAGAGAAAAGGTCAAGAGACAACAGTTGGTGGTTATTTACTTGAGATTTTAGGAGATATTCCCGCAAGTGGTTATAAAGTAGAGAAAAATCATCTTTTATTTCATGTGCTTTTAGCAACAGAAACAAAAGTATCGCGTGTGTATGTGAAGAACTTGAGGCCAGGGAGGATTAATGGGTGATGCTTTAATCTTTTTTGTTCTTTTAATACTTTCTTTGTTATGTCAGGGCTTTTTTACAATGTCTGAGATGGCGTTTGTTTCTTTCAATAGAGTAAGACTTGCCTATTTTGTAGAAAAAGGAGAGAAACGCGCTATATCCCTGATGCGTTTTTTAGAAAGACCGACAACTTTATTTGGTACAACGCTAATGGGAGTTAACTTCTTTTTACAATTAGGATCAGAGTGCTCTAGACGTTTATTTTATGAATTAAAGATTGATCCTGATTGGGCCTATATTCCACAAGTTGCTATTGTATTAATATTTGCAGAATTAATACCCATGCTGGCAGCTCGAACACACTCAGAGCATCTTGCAATGTTTGCAATTAAGCCTATTTCATTCTTTTCAAAACTTTTAACTCCATTGATTTATTTAATCGATGGTATTTCTAAGGTTGTTTCTTATTTTTTAAAATCACCAATGAAGTTAAATTCGACATTATCTCGAGATGAGCTTAAAAATTTAATGAAGGATTCAGAAGGTAGCCCAAAGGAAAGTGAGAAAGAAGATTTAGAACCGCTAATTGAAAATATTTTTCTTCTTAAAACAAAAAGCCCTGAAGATATGATGATTCCACTTCGAAAAGTACCATCTATTTCATATCATGCCCTAGTAGGTGATGTAAGATCATTAATTAGTAGATATGATGCTAAATTTGTCTTGTTATTTCATGAAAGTGAAGAAAATATTGTGGGAATTGTTTACGCGCAAGATCTTTTGAACTTATCGGATTCTGATTCTATAAAAGATGTCTCTAGATCTCCTTGGTTTGTTACTTTAACAAATACAATTTTCCAAGTGATTAATCAATTTAGAAAAAATAACCAGAAAATAGCTTTAGTTTTAGATGCTGATGGTGGCGTCACAGGTGTTTTATCTTTATCATCTATTATTGATGAGATTTTTTCAGGCATTTTGTTAAATAGTAAAGTGCTACATGAAAGAGAGCGCATTTATATAAACAAGGCCTATCCTGTCTCAATTACGATTGAAGAACTTTCAAAAAGTCTTAAAACGTCATTTACTGATCAAAAAAGTTTAACATTAGAAGAGTTCATGGAAAAAAAACTTGGTTATCAACCAAAAGATAAAGAAATAGCGTTTATAGGTGGTTATGAATTTATCTTTGAAGGCGCAACTTTTCCACAAGATCGTAAAATAAGAATTCGTTCTCGAGGTTAAATTTTTTGTTTTAAAAAATATCATTGTTTTGATAGAGAGGGGTTATGGAAGAAGACCCGAGACAGCTTGATTTTTTCTCACAAACAGATGTTAAAAATATCGCAATTACAGGGGCATCAGGTCTTGTTGGTAGCTTTTTAAGGACATCCTTTGAAAAGCGGGGGTGGCATGTAATAAGTATTTCTCGGAAGATCTTAGAAAATTCAAAAGATTTAAAAGAGCTCTTGATGAGTGTGGATGTGGTGATTAATCTTGCAGGTGAAAGCATTGGTCAAGGAAGATGGGGAAATTTTAAGAAGAAGCTAATTTATGAAAGTAGAATAAAGACCACTAAAAAACTGGTAGAAGTTTTAAATGATCCACTTCTTCCTCCAAAGGTTTTGATTTCGACATCAGCAGTGGGTTATTATGGAGCAGAAGCTAAAAAAGTGGAAGATGAAGACGTTAAAAGCGGAAATGATTTTTTAGCTTCTGTTTGTAAGGATTGGGAAAAAGAAGCGCTCAAATATAAAAAAGGAAGAGTCGTTATTCCAAGATTTGGTGCGGTGATGTCTAAAAAAGGTGGCCTCTTAGCTCATTTTTTATCAGTTGCAAAGTTTTGTATGCTTGGGAAAATAGGTGATGGTAAACATATGATCAGTTGGATTACTATTGACGATTTAGCAGATGCCTTATTTTTTTGCATTAAGCATAAAGAAATTGAGGGACCAGTTAATTTTACGGCGCCACAGTCTATTTCTAATAAAGATTTAGTGGGTGTTATTTTAGAAAAATTACATAGACCAAGTTTTTTACGGGCTCCTGAATTCATGATAAAATTTGTTTTTGGAGATAAAGGTAGAGAGTTGATTTTATCAGATCAATCTGTTTATCCCAAAAAGCTGGTAGCAGCTGGTTATAATTATAAATATACTCATTTAAAAGACTTTATTTAGGAAGGAAAATGAATTACAAAAAAGCTAGATTAACACTCATACACTTAAGTAGTTTCCAATGTTTTTGGTATAATAAAGCTATATAAATAGAGGTTTTGTATGCAGGTATTTTTTCAGAGTTTTCTTCCGATCGTCAAGGCAATTGAGTCATTGATGCAGCAAAATAAAAAGCCTAAAATATCCTTAAAACAGGACGCTTTACATTTTTATGTTGTGGAATATTGGGAAAAGGGTGAGCAAGATAAAAGTGCGATGGAGTTTTTTTTATTTTTGAAGAAGAGGATTGCTACTTTAGATGTTTTACTGCTTCCAAAAGGTGAAAGAGATGCCCTGTTAGAGACAGTTTCGATTTTAGAAACTTATATAGCTAAATTTTTATCGACTTCTTCAAAGGTTTTTGTTTTACTAGAAAAGGAAATCTTTTCTTTGAGGATAGGGGGGCTTGTTCCACGTGAATACTTAAATAAAGATCATGAAGACTTAGAATTTATTAAAAAGAATCAACTAGATAAAATTTTATTTTATCATGGGGTTTCGGTAAAATATAGTCCAGATAGAGGCATTGCATTTCCAGTTAAAGGGCCTCAAGGAACAATTAGAGAGATTTATTATTCAGATTTAACCATCTCTTCTCTTGATTCGGAAAATAAATACTTCTATAACGGAGAATATTTTTTCTCAACAGATGAAAATGGGGTGTTACTGGCTCCTTTGATGATCGAAGATGAAGCTTTAACTATTCACAATACAAATAAAGCTTTTATGGTCTATCGAAGTGGTTATCCAGAAGCTTCAATGGAAATATATAGAAGAGACAAAGAGTTGTTTTTAACATTACATGATGGAAAGGGAGCTGTGTATAGATTTGGCATTAAGAATAAAAGCTTAGTTTCACCAGATCAATATGTTTACAAAGATGAAAAGGGGTTTGATAAGATTGTAATACCTTGTAAAGAAGGGTTAATCAACGCGTGTATTGAGGAGCTATACACTTCACATTTTGAACGTGTAGACGATTTAGTTTCATTTACTTTAAACTATCTTGATCATCATGAGTGTATTAATTATTACTCTTTGGGAAATAGAATATTGAGTTATCTTTTTGTTCCAAAGATAATTTTGAAGGTCATTACAAAAGAACTTCCTTGGCAAACAGTTTTTATGCCATGGAAAGCTTTTGAGATTGATTACTTCAAGCTAAGAGAAAGAGGGGATGAGTTACGGAAGAATGTGATTTTATAAAACCCTTTACCTTTTTAATGATGGAACTTGGCTCAAAAGAACCTTTTGAGCGAGGTGTTTTATTGTCTCAAAAAATCAAAGAGTCGTATTACTACTTTTCCATCCGAGAAGTTAAAAAAATCAGAGAGCCTGTTTTTTTAAGTTTTAAAGAGTATGTAGAAGATTTAAAAGAGATCACAAAATTAGCAGAGATAGATGAGGACTTAAGGCGTGAACTTCTTGATTACATTATAGCTATTAAAATGGGCGCTAAGATTCCTATTGATTATTTCACCACCCAAAGAGAGTTTAGGCAATTTGTGATTAGTAATCACTTGGATAGAATATTTTTTGCAACCAAGTTGATCTTAAAGTATGATATTTATGGAGAGATTCATCTGCCGGTTGAAATCCGTGAAGGCTCAATTTCATGGTTTCCATGGCAAGCATTTAGATGGGAGAAACGAACAACTGGTTATGCTGTTTTTATAGAAGATAGATTTTTATTTGAAACAGATTTAGAAAGAACGTTTTTTGATGATTATTGTGTTTTATTATACGGCATTACTAAATATAACAAATTAGATTCTGCTCATTTTAGGCCTTATCGATATGAAGATCCGATGATGTATGATTATCAAAATGTATTGGAGATCTTGGTCAACTGGAATGTAGAAGAAAAAAAATCTTATATCTATAACACTCATGTTTCAATGGAACTTAAAAGCTCGGATGGTTTGATTCGATCAGTTGGGCAAGATATTTTTGATCATATACGAGATCTACCAAAATATGGAATTTTTAGATCAGCGCAAGGAAATACCATTATAAGAACACCAGATGATGCTAGTTATTATCCTAAGAATCATAGAAATTTAAAAAGATTTAAATTTCCAATTACTCAACAAGAACATGATAAAATGATAGCTTTAGTCGAGTCTGATAAATATAATAATAAAAGAGTCGCTTCACTAATGAGAGGGAATTGCGTAAGCTACACCTGCCGTATGGTCAATGAAATTTTAGGATATGAATTGAAAGGGGATATCTTAGGTTTGGAATTGATGTTAAGAAACTATTTTCCTATTTGGGTAGATGTATATGTTATTAGATTTGCTCAGATCTATAAATTACTTCCTAAATGGTTGCAAAAAGGATTGTTCTTTTTTCCCCCTGTGTATATTTCAAATCTTTTATTGGGGGTTGTTTTTTATACAACGTCTTCATTCGGTTTTGATAACCATAGAGATTATTCATTTACGGATTTTCTTTTAAGGCCATGGACTATCCGCTGCGATATCCCAAAAATACTAATGGCTAAGCTAAATAAATACAGCGATGAAGATGGTCTGATTAATAGAGATGACTATCCGCCGGGATATGTTTTTGATTAGTCTTTTCTTTCTTCTGTGATTTCTATATCGATATCATCAATATCTTCTCGCTTTTTTGAAGCATAAGGGTTAAAAAATTCACGAAAGATGATCATCATTGCAGAAATAATAAAGACAACAGGAAGAATTGTGGTCCAATCGACTTGATAATTCGAGACAATAAAAAGCCCACCGAAAATCGCACACGTGACAATACTCTCATAAACACGGCCTGTTAAAAATTGACGGGTGAAAAGGGGAGCGCCAATTGTTAAATAAATGTAGGGCCACCATGAATTAGTCAATGTATTAACTGCTAAAAGAATTAATAATATAGCAGATGAAATAGCAGCTGCTCTTCTTTTAGAAACTTTTAAATGCATAAGATCTCCAAATTGTTTATTAGTATAATACCTTATTTTTTTGATTAAATCAAATTTACATTAAAAGTAGTCTTAAACTAAGGTTTTTGCTATTATATCTTCTTTAATTTAGGAGTAGGAAGTGAGTCAAGTCGCAAATTGCACAGAGGTTCAGCATTGTTTAGATTCAATACGTCGAGAGCTTGGTAAATCTTATGAGGATCTACAAACAGATCTTAAAAAAAATAATATCGATATATCCAACATGACAGATCAAAATTTTTGTTTAATCATTAAAGTTTTGGTAGATTTTCAGATTTCTAAACTTGTGGTTGGATTACCAGATAAAGTTTCTGTTATTCCCAGGGGTGTTTTTTGTTTGATTAACTTAAACCATATAGAGATAGCTGGTGTTACATTTATTCCACGACAAATTAAGCTTCTATCAAACCTTAGGCACTTAGATTTATCTGATGGTAGTATTAAAGTTCTTCCTCGGGAAGTAGGAGCAATGCCCTCTTTGAGATGTTTAAAGTTAAGGAATAATAACATAACAGCCATTCCGAAGATCTTTGAAAACAGTAACCTTAAGGAACTTGATGTGGCAGATAATAATATACAGAGATACTCTGACCTTTTTGGATTTGATCCTTTAGTAGGAAAGGCAAAGCTTAATTGCGTGGGTAATCCACTACCTTCATTAAATCTTGTAAGAAAAATAGTATTATTTTCTAAAGGGAAAAAACCTGGTATAGATCGCTTAGAATCTAATGTTCGACTTCAGAGAATAGGAGATATTACTTTATTACAGAAGTCAAAGGAAGCAATGGATAGTATAGCGGTTTCATTTCAATCGATGAGAATCCATGGTCTTTTTTTTAAACAAATGGGGGAGTTATATTTGAGTTTATCAAAATTACAACTTTTTAATTATATTATTTATCGTTACTTACCGGATTTTCATAGATTTAATGCTGTGGTTTCAATTGCTTCGCTGTGGTCTCAGTTGCCTATATTTTGCGATTGTGAAAAGGGAAGGAAAAACCTTGAAAAAGCTCATCAAAAAGCGCATAAAGAGAGGTTTAAATCTTTAAGAACTAGTCCTGATTTAAATAGTAAAAAGGCAAATGACAGTATCACAAGATTAGAAATTAAAGGCGATAAAGCTTGGCTATTACCAGAGTCTATTTTAAAATTTAAGAATTTAGAATCGCTAACACTTACCAATATCAAATTTTTACCTCTTTGGATTGGAGGTCTTAAAAAATTAAGAGTTTTACAGATTTTTAGCTGTGACGAGGTGGAAATACCAATTCAGATTCTAAAGTTGAAAAACTTAAGAGAATTAACTTTTGCCAGTGGTGGATTACGGCAAATACCAAGTTGGATTTCAAAATTTAAAGAATTAAAAGTTTTAGACCTTTCGTTTAATGAAATCACTTCTATAGAAGGGGTAGTTTCTAGTTTAGAACAGTTAAAAGAGAGAAATTGTAAAATTGATTTATCTTTTAATCCTTTTGTTGAGGCAAGGTTTGTTAACTCAAGTCCTCTTCCGGACCTTTAATATTGTTTAATAACAAACTTATTCAATTTCACCATCTTCAAAAAAAACTTGAGGAACATATTCTAGTTTCATGATTTTTGTTTCGGGATAAAAAGATGAAAGCATTTTCGTTGTTGTTTTTCCAGCTCGGGCCATATCTTTTGCAGATTTTAGGCAAATACCAACACCCATTCCTTTACCAAAGCCTGAAAATTCAATACGTTTATCAATTAAACTAATTTTAAAGTCATTACTTTGTAAACGTTCTTTTCCAAGCATTTTTTGGAACTCAGTTACGGTAAGCTCTCTAAAAGTAAGGTTTTTTCCGTTAAAGCGAAGGCCATAAATTTTCTCTGTTGTGGAGTCTTTAAATGGTTCGATCGATTGAATAGAATCTAACTCTAGTCTTTTTGCAAGCTCACGTGTTGAGATGCTGCACTTCCATTTGTTTTTAGTACGATGCTTTTGAGCATAGGCAACGCAGACACCTGGAGGGGAGGGTGTATCTTTTCGGAAGATCGTTTTGTATTCAGCAGTGCGCCCTGCACAATCTTCAGACCAAGTTGTTGGAAAAGGTCTGTTTTTATAAAGAAGGATTAAATCTTTTGTTGCTGTAACTGCCGCATCTGCTCCACTATTTACTGTTTGAAGGGAGTAGCCTAAAAAATTGTGATCGGTAGCTTTAATATCCCAGAATGGATTAGATGATGAGGCGATCTTATGATACAGATCAGTTCTCATTGAGATGGAAAGCGCTTCTAAAGTTGTTTGATGCATATTACGATAGGAAAAATTTCCAGATAGGATAGATCTTAAATAATCATCAACATCTAACTCCACGACAATAAATATTTTTGAGGAGATATTATAAATAGAAATTTTCCCACAGTACTGGATGCCGTCGATTAAAACAGATGTTTTCGGATCTTTTGTTTTGATTTCAATTTGATGAGTCCCTTTATATAACTTTCCCCACTTCATCCCTTCGTTTGTAAAGGATAAATAGCAACGTTTTTTAAAATAGGATGAGTCAACATTTTTATCATTACTTGGATCTTTAATAGAGTATCCACCTTTGATCTCTAAAAGAGTTCCTTTTAAATCTGTATGAGTTAAAACTCGTATAATGGTGTCGCGCCCTTTTGCGCTGTCTTCAATTTTCACAACGCCATGCGTTCCAAAGAGAATAAAGGGAGCTAAAAGTAGTACTAGGATTTTTTTCATGATTCACTCCTTCCAAGATGTCTATAAGCAAGATCTGTTGCAACGCGTCCTTGTGGTCCTCGTTTTATATACCCTTTGATCACCAAAAATGGCTCTTGCACTTGTTCGATTGTATCGGCATCTTCACCCATCGCAATAGCGATTGATTTCAATCCCACAGGCCCTCCGCCATGATGGTCTATTATCCATGATAATATACGGATATCCATTTCATCTAAACCTTTTTTATCAATGCTCAACATATCTAAAGCGGTTTCTGCATCTGATTTTTTTATTGCACCAGAATTATTAGTGTGACAATCCCGTACCCAACGAAGTAAGTTGTTTACAATCCGAGGTGTACCACGCGAACGCATCGCTAATTCTTGTGCGGCACAGTTTTCAATTTTCACCTTTAATACATCAGCACTTCGCTTAGCAATCTTAATAAGAGAGTCTACATCATAGAAATCTAGACGTACATTGAAGGGGAATCGCGTTCTTAGTGGCGCAGATAAAAGCCCTGTTTTTGTAGTTGCGGCAACTAAGGTAAAGGGCTTGATGGCAATGGAAACACTTTTAGCAGTAGGTCCTGAATCTATCATGATATCAATCTTGAAATCTTCCATCGCCTGGTAAAGATACTCCTCGACATTCTTAGGAAGCCTATGAATTTCATCAATGAATAAAATATCGCCCTTGCATAAATTTGTTAAAATACCTGCTAAATCAGCTGGCTTGTCAATTGCGGGCCCAGATGTTTGAATGATTGAACAATTCATCTCTTTGGATAATATTAATGAAAGCGTAGTCTTTCCTAACCCAGGTGGACCGTGAAATAAAATGTGAGGAAGCGGCTCATCGCGAGACTTTGCAGCCCCTATTAAAATATTCAAACGAGTTTTGATAGCCTCATGACCAATAAATTCTTGTAGATGCGAGGGCCGGATTTTTTTATCTAATCCCTCCTCTTCTAATAATTTCATTTTCATATCCTATAGAGTAGATAAAATCAGCTTTAATATCTAGCTAATATCCCAACTTTATGTTACTCTTACCCTAAAAACCAAGGCGGTAATTATGGCAGTTCAACCAGATTCATGGATTAAGAAAAAAGCACTAAAAAAGAAAATGATCTCTCCATTTATTGATCATCTTATAAGAGAACATGATGGCGAAAAAGTTATCAGCTACGGACTTTCAAGCTATGGTTATGATCTTCGTGTTTCCGATGAATTCAAGGTCTTCACAAATGCAAAAAATGGAACAGTCGACCCTAAAGGGTTTACAGATGATGAATTTATCGAATATAAAGGCGATGTCTGCATCGTTCCCCCAAACTCTTTTGCACTCGCCGTAAGCGTTGAGTACTTCAAAATTCCTCGCGATGTTATCACAATGTGCATCGGAAAATCAACATATGCCCGATGCGGAATCATTGTAAATGTAACACCATTTGAACCAGAATGGGAAGGACAAGTCACGCTAGAAATCTCAAACACAACACCACTTCCAGCAAAGATTTATGCAGGCGAGGGCCTAGCCCAAGTGCTATTCTTCAAAGCAGATGTTGAATGCGATGTTAGCTATGCTGATAGATCCGGAAAGTATCAAAAGCAGAGAGGCATCACCGTCCCCCGAATGTAAAAAAGGCTTGTCTTTTGGCGCCTTTTTAATTATCTTCGGTCTCCGAGTACCATTACGTACACTATCGACCGAAGATAATCAAAAATCCATCCAAAATACTTCGCCTTTTCTTCTAGAAGAAGTAAGAAAATCTAATTTAATATTGGTTTTTTTTGTAATTATAGATTTATTAGTGACTTTTCATAATAATTGAAGCTATTGTTTTATTTAATATTTTTGAATATAAAATAAACCAAGCTTGGTTTGTTAGGGCGTAGCCCTTGATTAAGGAATATGACAGCAGCCCATTATCTTTTTAGAAACTTAAAATGGTGTTATGGACCTTTGGTAGCTGGAGGTGAGAAAGGTTATGTTAGACTAATGTCCATTCAGATTCTAAGAAAACAAGATCTATGGCAGCGAGCTGAACCTTTATGGTGTCGCCGAGGTTATAGCAAAAACCTTTATTGCGTCCTTTGAGCTGAAGACTTTTTTCATTGAACTGATAGTAATCATCATCTAAGAAGCGAATTGGAATGAATCCTTCTAGATTAAGCGGCGAGACATCAAAGATTAAACCTTTATTGGCAACGTTTGTTAGTTTTGCTTCGTAGATGCGTTCAGGATCTTCATCAAAATATTTATCTAGTAGACGATATTTTTTGAGTTTTATTACGGATGTTTCGGCTACAAAGCTTTTTCTCTCATTTTCTGAACACTTATCACATGCGGCTTTGAGCTCTTTTTTCTCGTAAGATTCTCCAAAAAGAATGCGGTGCACGACTAAGTCTGAATACCGACGAATAGGAGAGGTAAAGTGTGAATAGTTTTCAAGTCCTAGTCCATAGTGTCCGATATTATCAGGTGAGTACATAGCAAGCTTTTGACTTCTTATGTACTTTATTGCGATTTGCTCAGTGTGAGGGGAGTCTTGTGCTTTTTGAAAAAGCTTAGCTATATCATGAGGGGTAGGATTTGCCGGAAGGTAAAATCCTAAAAGTCTTGCAAACATGTAAAATTGATCAAGAGTTGTAGAATCTGGCTCATCGTGAACTCTAAATACACCTTCGTCTCCACGCTCTAGTAGAGTCTCGGCAACAATTTCATTTGCTTTTAACATAAATTCTTCAATCATCTGGTGAGTGATATCGTATAGGTGTGTTACAAGGTGTGTTGGTGCTTCATTAGCATCACAAATTACTTGTGTGTCCGGTAAGGCAAGCTCTACACTTCCGCGCTCACTACGTTTCTTTTTGAAAATATGACAAAGATCCTGCATATCTTCTAAAAGCTTTCGGTGTTTACTCTTTTTATTCGTTGTAAGAATTTCATAAGCCTCTACATAAGTAAAACGCTTGTTACTCTTAATAACTGTTTTAGAAATCTCTTTATCTACGACATTACCTTCCGGATCAATTTCTAAAAGTACAGAAACTGTAAGGCGGTCTTGGCCCTCTACCAAACTACATAAATTATTTGAAAGTTGCTCTGGAAGCATCGGCACAACACGAGAGGGGAAGTAAGTTGAATTAGATCTTAAAAAAGCCTCTTTATCAAGGGCACTTCCTTTTTTTACAAAGTGCGAAACATCTGCAATATGAACACCTAACAGATAATGATTGTTATCGTCCTTTGATAAAGTGATGGCATCATCATAATCACGCGCGGTTGTTGGATCAATCGTAACAGTTTCTACATCACGTAGATCAATTCTACCTTCGTAATCAACTTTTTCTATCTTGTATTGTTTGGCTTCACTAATAACATCTTTTGAAAATTCATTTCGGATATTATGAGCTATAATTGCTGTATCAACATCAATTTTAGTATCAGAAATATCTCCTAAGAACTCGATAAGCTTTGCTTGAAGAACTCGTCCCTCAAATTCTTCTATTTTGATAGTGACTCGATCACCAATATTGAATTGATGTTTTTTAGGAAGGTATATCTCCTTATCCTCTCCAATTAATGGTGAAAACAAAAGATAATTTGACCCTTCATCATCGATCACACTTGCTACAAACTCATCACGGTTTCGCTTAACAACTTCCTCAATAACACCTTCATAACCCTTCGATGATTTAGTTAACACTTTTGCAATAACAATATCTCCAGAAATAGCATTTTTATTTTTTCTTGGAGGGATAAATACTTCAGGGAAATCTCCATCTTCAGGTTGGACAAATCCAAAACCTTTTACATGTAAAAAAAACTTGCCTTGGATGGTCTTTTCGTGATCTAACTTCATACCCTCAGCATACCAGATGAAAAGATATCTCGATAGAGGATTTATCTATAATTCATTTTTTTGAAACTATGAGAAGATAAACTCCGCAAAGATAAGTAATTATTATTTTAAAGTTGCCTTTATCAATAGACTTAAACTATAGTATTTATTTTTTTTAAGGAAAGGATAATACAATGGAAGCGGCAAGTGCTAAATTAAAAACAATGGACTCAAGTAATTCCCAAACAAAAGAAAAGCCTAAAAAAGACCCAACCACTGAGAAAGTAAAAACCCTTGCTCCAAAAAATCAACAAATGAAAGAAGGTAAGCTATTACAAGAAAGAGTTGCTAAAATGACGCCAAGAGAAAGAAGAGCATGGGAAGTTTCTTTATTAAGTCATCAAAGTGACCCTACTAAAGCGGCAGGAGAAGTAGACTATATAAATGGAATGTATCGACAAGCACTTGCTAACAAATGGCTTTAGTTTTTAAAATAGTCACAAACAAAAAGTAGTTTAGGGTATGATATTTGAAGTCGCTAATGCGTCTGCAAGTGAGCAGGATTTATGAGTGACAGATTTAGATTTTTCTAAATCAGCAACCTTAAAAGGTGTTAATGTTTTTGGGTTTATAAAGTGGCTATATGTAGTTATTTTTTTATTTTTAGTTATCTGATATGATTGATAAAGAGTTCCACTCGTTGCAATAGATAAATCAGATAAGGAATTAATCTCTTTATCGACGAGGATTTTGAAGGGGCCACCAACACATTTAATTTCTCCAGACCATTCAACTAAAAAGTTATTGAAGTGTAGTCTTTGAATTTTTTCACTGAGAATATCGCAAAGTAAACCCTTAGTAAGGCCATCAAGATCAAGCTTAAGGTCGCAGTGATTTTTTTGAAGTGTGTTATTTTTAATAATCACTTTATCCCATCCACAGGATTTTTTAAGTAATTCTATTTCATCGTGAGACAAAAATTTACCGAGACGAAGCGATGTTTTCCATTGATGGGTTGCCCTCCCCAGTGCTGGATCGTACTTTCCATTTGTTAGTGTGTAAGCCTTGTCTGCAATACGGATTGCTTTGAGGAAAAGCGGCGAGATTGAAATTGGCTTTGTTGAGGTAGAGTGATTCCATTTTGAGATCTCAGAGTTATTATTCCAATGATTTAGTGTAGAATCTATTTCTTTAAAGGTTTCATCTATGATTGTTTGGATGATTTGTCGGGTGGATGGGTTTAGTTTTTCTTTAAAAAGAACCATATAGCGCATTCCCATGGCAACTCCTTCTATTTTTGTCTCGAGGGGTTTTCCACAAGAGAAAAGTAAAAGGAGAAAGGGGAATATGTATTTCATAATGAAAGATTACTTTTAAGTCTTTGAATGTGACATTGCAGGGTATTTTGTAAAAGCATCGCGATTGTCATGGGTCCGACACCGCCCGGGACAGGAGTGATTTTTGAAGCGATTTTTTTTACTTTTGTATAATCAACATCTCCAACTAATTTTCCTTCTAGGTGATTCATTCCCACATCAATAATTACCGCGCCTTGCTTCACCATATCTTCTTTCACAAAATGCGGGATTCCAATTGCTGAAATAACTATATCTGCATTTAAAAGATGGCTTTTCAAGTTCTGACTTCTGCTATGAAGAAGGGTGACTGTTGCATCTTTTCCTTTTTGAGAAAGGAGGTTTGCAAGTGGTCTTCCAACAATCAAACTTCTTCCTAGAATAACTACATTTTTTCCGGTTGTGGAAATATTTTCTATTTCTAGCATTTTACAAATTCCATGTGGGGTGCATGGTAAAAGCGCATTTTTATCACCAATCATCATTTTTCCGATATTGAGAGGGTGAAAGCCATCAACATCTTTTATAGGATCAATTGCACAGATGATTTTATTTGAGTCAATATGATCAGGAAGAGGCATCTGCACAATGATAGCGTCGATAACTGGATCCTTATTGGCATTATCAATTTTTTCAAGAAGCCCTTTTTCTGTAATACTTACAGGTAGCTCTTCTTTTATAGATGTAATCCCAACTTCTTGACAAGCTCGTTGTTTCATGCCTACATAGACGCGAGAAGGAGCATGGTCCTCCATTAAAAAAAATGCAAGCGTTGGAGTATACTTATTTTTTTCTATTTCGGTTTCTAAGGTTGTTCTGATTACTTGTGCAATAGCGCGCCCATTAATATCCATTTTATAAACTCATTTATAATTTTATACTATTACCAGTATGTCAGAAAATTTATTCGTGTCAATAGTCATTGAATATATTTATAGAAAACTCTAAACTATTTCTTTTTTAGTTAGATAAGAATATGAAGTTAGAAAGTTTAAGTATAAATCCTGCACAATATCGTGATAAAATTCCTTTTGCAAATCAAAAACAAGAAATAGATGATGCTATAAACAATAAAGAGCTATCAAAAGCTTATGATCTTCTAGAAGTGACAGGATTTTAAAATCATTTTGACGCACAAATAAACAAGCTTTTTTATGTCTGTATTGCTTGCTTAAATATGTACACAAAGAACAAAAGAGAATTTGAGTTTCAATATACTGACTATTTGACCATTGATAAACTGCTTAGTTATTTAGTTACCTTTTCTACTCGATTAAATAATAAAAAGGGTACATATGATGAAGCATTTAAATCTGTAGCGATAATGTCATCTTTAAATTTTTGTTATGAAATAGCAAAACAAGTTGCATCAAAGATCACTTCTGAAAAAGAGAGGGCAACTATAGAAAAATTTATTAACTTAAATCAAGTTGCTACTTTGTTTTAAAAGCCACATGCTAAAGTCTTGCGAAATATTTTTGTTAGCTACTAGAATGTCCGATTTTTTATTCGTTTCAAGAGATTTTGTTTTTAAACTAAAGCTTTCTGCGCCCGCCTCCTCAGCTATTAAAGAAGCAGCAGCAAAATCCCAGGGATTTAAGAGAGGGTCATAAAAACCATCAATGGCACCTTTTGCGACATAGCAAATATCCATAACGCTTGCACCTTGTCTACGAACCACAAAGTCAGGTCTTTTGAAGGTAATTTGATCAGGTGGTAAAGCAAAAATCGCATGATCTAAATTTTTAGTTTCACTTGGTTGAATTTTATTTCCATTTAGTAAAGCGCCCCCATCTTTATAGGCAGTAAATAGTTCTTTTGTCATAGGAATATAACAAACACCAAGTTGGGATTTATTGTGATAAACCAACGCTATACTGACTGCAAAAGCAGGGATATTGTTTGCAAAATTTAAAGTTCCATCGATGGGATCAATAATCCAATAAGGCTCACCTTCAATATAGTCGCGATAACCTTTTTCTTCTCCTAAGAATCCAAAATTAGGGTAAAGGGCTTTTAGTTTTTTGTAGATGATCTCTTCAGATTCTTTATCAAACTTTGTGACAACATCATGAGGGGATGTTTTTTCTTCAAAAGTAATATTTCTATTAAATTCCTTTGCAAGCATTTCGCCGACCTCTAAAGCAATCGAAGACACAGATGTTGTCATATTTTTAAGTTCTTGAGGTGAAAATATCATCGAGAAAAGACCTTCTTTAGTTTTGGAAAATGCTCAAAAAGCCTTCTTCTAATTCGTCTAAAGCGAATTTGCTGTTTTTTTGATGTAAGGTAGATATATGAACTAATAGGAAAAGTAAAAAAAACTAAGTGATATAAGGTGTCAAGAATTGGCAAAAATATACTATCAGAAAGAAAAGATAGTAATGAGATGTGAAACTTGGGATCTATAAAGGTATGAAGGAACATGAAAATGATTGTATAGGTAATTGAGTAAAGGGTTGTGTAAAGAGAAAAAGTATAAACCTTGTCTTCTAAAAAATAGATCTTAAACCTATGAATAGCTACAGTTGTTAATACCATACAAATGGGATAAAACCCCATAGGAGTACTTGTTGTACATAGATCTAGAAATAAACCAATTGCAAAGGATGTCCAGATGGAGAAATAAAGAGAGGATCTAGAAAAGCATGTAACGAAAAAAGGAGCAAAATATAAGAAGGGAAATGTTTGAGAGAAAAATGAAAGCGTCATGTGAGCTACAAAGGCGATGCAAAAAAAGGGGATAAGAGTCACATTTTTCATGTAATGGATAATAGATTAAAAATGCTAAATAAGCAAGCTAGTCATTTACTTTCTAAGGTGCTTTGTGGATAAAGGAGTGAGCTGACCTCGTATTTCACCCATCTCATTTAAGTAGGTGTGAATGGTGATGTAGCAACCACCCTGAAGAAGCATCTTTTGCTCTTTAATTGGCGGCTTAGAATCAGATCGATCACCTAACTCAGATAATTTAACAGAGCCAGTTAAAAATCCATACTTATGATCTGGTGCCATTTTTGTTCTAGAAATCTCTTTACTTTTTTTTGAATGCGAGAAGTGAATTCGCTTTTCATGTGGTCTACCATATAGCGTTGCAAAAATCGGCCCGTCTTGATGTGCGTAACCAACTTGTAAATGGATCATCACAACAGGAGAACTCATATTTGAATATGAAATGGCATACTCTAAAACTTTTGTATCTTGATGGTACAAAAATGTACCGCTACCCACCGCTTTTGTAGGGGATGTCATGCTTTTTCTATCAATCTCTACATCTGAAAAATATGGACGCGGAATATTTTTATCTTTTGGGTGATAGAGCTTGTGAGTACAGTTAGCGGGTGTTAATATGGTGTTGAAAACAATGGGATCACCAAAAAGCGAAACAGAAGTACATAAAAAGGCAATAGTAAGAGATCTTTTTAACATTAATTTCTAAATGCACGAAATCCCTTTTTTATTAAACCCTTTTTTTCAAATTGCAGAATTGCAGGCATGACCCTCTGTTTTTTTTTGGTAGGTGTAGGGTAGAGCGCTTTTCTATACTTCAACAAGTAAGCCGTTGGAGATGTTATACTGGCGATCACATTTTTTTGCAAAATTAAGATCATGCGTAACGACTATAAGAGATTTATTCAACTCTTTGCATGTTTCTAAAAGGAGGGTTTGAACAAGAGAGGCCGCTTCAAAATCAAGATTCCCTGTAGGCTCATCTGCTAATATGATCTCTGGATCATTCATAAACGCACGTGCTATTGAAACACGGGCTTTTTCCCCACCAGACAAAAGCTTTGCTAAAAAGTCCTTTCTATGAATAAGATTCATTCCTTCTAATAATGAAAGTGCAAGGTTTTGTGAGTCACTTTTTTTAGATATACGACGTCGCCCAATTTGTGCTTTTATAAGTAGGTTTTCTAATACTGTATACTCATCTAGTAGGTTATGGTTCTGAAATATGAACCCAATCTTCTCATTTCTAATCTTTGCAAAATTTCTTTTGGGAAGAGCTTTTCCAAATAGAAAAAGCTTTCCAGAATCAGCTTTATCAAGTGTTCCAAGTATCGATAATATCGTGCTCTTCCCAGAACCTGATGGTCCTGTAATAGAGACGGATTCCCCACGATTTACATAGAGAGATACACCCTTTAATAGATTTACTTTTTCAGGATAGCTAAATGTCTTCTTAATATCTTCTGCAGAAAACAAAACATCTAAAGTTTCTTGCTTTGGCATTATTCAGACCTCAATATTTGTGAAGGACGAAGCCTACAAGCTTTTATCGCTGGAATCAACCCTGCGCCTAGAGATAAAATTGGTGTTGCTATTACTATGAATGTAAATGCTAACATACTAAATTCACTTGGCAACTTTGATCCGTAAAATGCTGCATTAAATGCTTCTCGGCCTTCAATCATATTTAAAAATCCTACAAGGGAATCTATGTTCTTTAATGTGATGTATGCTAAAAAACTTCCTATCAATGTACTTATTCCACCTAGTAATACACCCGCAAGCGCAAATATAGTAGAGATCTTCATCTTCGAAGCCCCGAGCGATAAGAAAATACCAATCTCAGTCTTTTTGTCATGTACTAGTAATAATAACAAGGTGATGATGTTGCAAATTGCAACTAATAGAATGATAACCCCGATGAGCATAAACAAGTCACGATCACTCTTAAACTGACCAATCAAATCTTTTGCAAAATCATATTCATAAAAAGGCGTGATGGCAAAATAGTCGCTAATTCCACGCTTTTGGAAATCTTCTTTCAAGAAAGCAGTTACATCAGATGCCTGCATTGTGTCATCAAACCATACCTGAAAACCATTTGCAATTAGTGGATCTATAACTAAACTTTCTTCCTTGGAAGTAATGCTACTTACAACATCACGAGATGTAAGAATATAACGAGCACCCGTGCTGATTACTCCTGGATCATAAAATCCTGAAGTGTAAATCTTTTTTCGCTGCTCTGAAACCATTAATGGTGATGTTTTTCCAAAAGAGAAAAATCCATCATCTCCAATGCGACATCCTTGCTCTTTAAAATGTACCGGTAGTAAAATCCCATTATCCTTTAATACAAGCTTATCTTCCACAAAATAAGCCCATGGGGGCGCATTCTCAGGTGGTCTAGTAAATTGATTTTCAATGTCCACATCCTTAATAGTAACCTCTTGCCATGGAATCACTGCTTCAAAAATTTTCCCTTGTAATGGAATCTTTGCCGAAATTAATATATCAGTCAAAGTAGCAGCTTCTAAAAGAGAGACATGATCAATATGTCCAGTAAAGCTTACAGTTTCTGATAAGAGAAGAGGAGCTGTTATATCAACACGTACAGCATCTGCAGATCCATTTTCAATAAAAACAAGGTGATCATCATATTTTTTTATTACACCCTTTGTAAATTCACCCTCAGGAATACTTGAATCAACACTTTCAGGAATCATGAAATAAAAAATTTCACCACGCGATTTTTTTGCATAAGCCACAATTGGCTCACCTATCACTTCCTGGGGAAGAGAAAAACGTCCCCGTGTTTCAAATTCTTTGATATGGATATTATGTAGAATCGGTAATAATCTTGCAGAAAGATCCTCGGAAGAATACTGATCATTCTCAGGGACATCTTCTACAGAAGAAATTCTCCCTGTGTTTGCTAGATAGATTAAATGATTAATATCTTCTGCAGATGGCTTTATAATCAAAGAGTGAAGAGGGCCACGATCTAAAGGAATGGAGTTTACATAGGCTGCCTGAGTTAAAAAATTCAATGTAGGCGTTAAAGAGTAGGGCTGATCAATAGGTTGTCTAGCAAGTGTCAGCCTCAGAAGAGCGCCTGCCATTTGATAATCATGAAAACTGATATCACTTATTTCATTAGGAACTTCATTTAAAGAAGATCTTACTTCTTTTGCAAGATCTAATAAGCCACCTTTTTCACTAATTGCTGGTTTAGGAATGTATAATGGAAGCTCGCTATCAATAGATCCATCATATGGATCGGTGATAATTGCCGTTAGTTTTTCATGAAAAGTCTTTTTTTCATACCCAGAAGCATACGAGTGCTCATCAATGAGATGATAATAAGAGCGATAATATTCTTCTGTGGGAGTGATTCGTAAAGGCGCATTTAAGGAGGTGAGTCTTCCGAGCCAATTTTTTTCAATTCCCTCTGTGATGGATAAAAATAAAACTAATAACCATACAACTAAAGAGATAACAAAGACAGACATTAGAGCTATTAAAGTAAGAGACATCCTCTTTCTTTTAGGCCATAAATAGCGTCTTAGGATTGAAAATTCAAACACTTATTTTATTTTTTCTCTTTAAACATTACATGCTTTCTTAGAGTAGGATCATACTTTTTAAGCTCTAATCTAGCAGTAGTGTTCTTAGGGTTTTTCACAGTAGTTGTTCTGTATTTACTCTCTGTACTTTCTAAAGTGATTGGTTGACGATTTTTTTTCTTTGCCATTGTTTATCCTTTATGAATTTTAGAGACTAGTATACAGACAACCTTTATTTTTAACAAGTTTTTATTTATCACATATTTGCTATATAGATTCAACAAAAAACTACAAAAAAACAATCATCCTTCTCTAGTTTTTAAATTAAAGATAAGTAGTGCAGCGTCCTTAATTCTCCTTATTTGCTCATCAAAGTTAAACTCAAATCTTAGTACACGAACATCTCTATCAAGACATTGTCTGGGAATTTTAATAGCTTTTATCATAAATGCAAGATTTAAATCTTTTAGATCTAGGTAAAGTTTATTATAAGAGTGTAAGGCTCTGGATAAATGGGAAATTAACTGAAAAGCAGTTTCAGTAATATTTTTAATAAGGCTAAATGCAACATCGAATTCTTCATCTTTTGATCCTGTTTCTATAGAAAGCTTCCAAAAATTTAATTTTTTAGTTATAGAAGTCGTTGGAAGTTTTATTTGGCTCATAGTCTTTTTTAAAATAAAAGTGGATTTTGTAAAATCTTCTCCATAGACATGGCTGTATGAATGTCTTTGTCTTAATAATTTATTTATATTTGTTCTGCATAGAGTAATATATTGTTTAATAAGACCTGTTATTTTAACAAAGTTTGAAAAAAAGTTAACAACCTCATTGCAAGGTCGATTATCTTTATTAAACTCAACCTCTGATATACGGTCTAAGATTTTAGCAGCTCCAATGTTATTCATCATAATCCTATTTTTTTAGATAATTAAACAATTAGAATAGCGCATTACAAGATTTATGAAATTATTAAACTTAACTATTTTGACAAAAATCGAAGGAATGCTTTCTTGATGAAGGGGAGGCACTTAAATTTTCATTAGAAGCACCAATTTGCTTGAATTTATGGTAACCAAGAGCTGCAATCATGGCGCCATTATCAAGAGAATACTTAATATCTGGAATAAAGACATTCACACTACTTAGAAGCTGTGTGTTAAGCATTTGTTTTAAAGTGCTGCTTGCGCTTACACCTCCGCCAACCAATATAGAGTTAACATTTAAATTTTCTACTGCTTCATTAATTGCATTAATTAAAGAAGAGAAGGCAGCCTTTTGAAAAGAGGCTGCGATATCTGGATAAGAAGATTTCGGAACTTGCTTTTTCCCATCTATTCCATCTTGCCCAAATAGGGTATAAAGGACTTTTGTTTTAAGGCCGCTAAAAGAGAAATCATAAGGACGATTCTTAATTTTTGGTGTTTTAAAATTAAAGATCGAGGGGTCTCCAAGTTTTGCTATTTTCTCAATTTCCGGACCTCCGGGATAGGGGAGATCAAGCATACGGGCAACTTTATCAAAGCATTCACCGATCGCGTCATCAAGTGTTGTGCCAAGCACTTTAGAATTATTTTTATCTTCTAAATAAAGAAGGGCAGTGTGGCCACCGGAAACAATTAATCCTAGAGCTGGAAAGGTAATTTCATTTTCAAATTCTAGGAAGTTGGCAAAAAGGTGTGCTTCAACATGATTTACGCCGATGACAGGAATCCCTAAAGCAAGTCCCAAAGACTTTGCACAGTTAACACCCATCAATAATGCCCCTATTAAACCAGGTGAAGAGGCAACAGAAATTAGATCTAAATCATTCTTTGAAATTTGAGCTTCTTTTAAAGCACGATCAATAACTAATAGCATGTGATCTAAATGCCTTCTTGCCGCAAGTTCAGGAAAAACGCCACCAAATTCTTTGTGGAGTTCAATTTGAGACAAAACAATATTTGATAAAATAGTTTTACCATCATAGACACTTGCGGCTGTTTCATCACAGCTTGTTTCAATTCCTAGCGTAATCATGGAAGGAATTATAGTCTTATTTAAGTAATATCTACAAGTTCAATTGAAAAATTAAGTGTTTTTCCTGCAAGTCTAGGATTTGCATCTAAAGTAATTTCTTCACCTTTTATTCCAGTAATACGTGCCATTGTTTGGAACTCATTACCACCAATCATAAACTCTTGACCGATTGTTAATTCAATGTCTTCTGGGAAATACTTTTTTTCGACTTGTTGAACAAGTTCCTTTGAGTACTCTCCATAAGCTTCTTTAGGTGGGATTTTAACATCCTTTTTCTCACCAACAGCCATACCTAGGCAAGCTTTTTCAAAACCTTCAATAACTTCCTTTTGACCGAGCTTAAATTTTAGGGGTTCATTTCTGTCATAAGATGTATCAAATGTAGTTCCATCTTCTAATGTACCTTTATAGTGTATATGAACTGTATCACCGCTTTGCGCTTGTTTTGACATAAGAAATCCTTTGTTATAGTTTTTATTTTAATTTATAGGTTTTAAATTGAAAAGGTTTTTTTCAAAAACCTCTATATTTTACACGTTTTGAGTTTTTAAAACAAACATTTATAGTCATTTATTTGGATGTGTCCCTCTCTAATTAAGGTATATTTACCATCTTCATATTTTATAATCGTTGAAGGGGTGTGGCTTTTGGGTGATTCACCATTTAAAATAAAAACACCTTGGAAAAATTTACGAGCTTCATCTTTAGAAGTGATGGGATTTTCACCGGAAAGATTAGCGGAGGTACAGATTAATGGACCTGTAATATTGATTAAATTTTGTGTTTCAGGGTGTTGGGGGATGCGAAGCCCTATAAAATCACTTTGCTTTTTTAAATGAGAAGGGGCGCTTTGTTTTAATTTTAAAAGAATGGTCATTCCTTGGTTTAAGAAGGGTATTACAGTTTTAATTTCATCCAACGCCACATCAGTGAAAGTAGGAATTTGAGACAGAGAAGAAATTAAAACTCCGAGAGGTTTGTTAAATGATCTATTTTTTATAGAATAAATTTTTTTATAAGCAATTTCTGAGCTATAAAGTCCAGAGATCCCATACACAGTATCTGTAGGGTGGATAATGACTTCATCATTTTTTAATATGTCTATTGCATTCATGTATTCATTGTAAGCAGAACAACAACTCTTTTCAAGTGCAAATAATCCAAAGTTTTACTATGATAAATGTTTTTAGGGGGCTAAATGATCGGCGTTGTTTATGGTGGTAATTCATTAGAACATGATATTTCTGTGATGAGTACAGATGCTTTTTGTAAAGAAGTAAATGCTGTAAGGTTTTTTTTAGACAAAGATGGAAATTGGTATAAAGATGGCTTCAGAATTAATGATATTATTTCTGCATTAAAAGAATGCTCTGTGATTTTCCCTTTATTTCACGGTGGGTCCGGAGAGAATGGTACATTTCAGGGTTTTTTAGAAATGAATAATATTCCTTATGTAGGATGTGGGGTGGACTCATCAGCAATCTGCATGGATAAAGATCTTTCAAAACGGGTATTAGAAACTCACGGCATTAAAACCACACCATTTAAGACTTACTTTTCTTTGACAGAGGCATTAGGTGATGAAATTTCTACACCTTGTATTATAAAATCATCATCTCTTGGTTCGACATTTGGAGTCTATAAAGTTCTTGATCATCCAGAGAGTGCTTTAATTGAAGCTTTCAAGCTTGGAAAAAAAGTGTTAGTTGAAGAGTATATTCAAGGAAGAGAAATTTGGTGTAGTGTTTTGCAAGAAGGTGATAATATTATTTGTTCGTCACCATGTGAGTTAATTCCAAATGCAGAAATACATACATATGAAACAAAGTATACTGAATTGGGTGCGAAATATTTTCTTCCAGCTGAAAATGTTGATAAGAATAGATTTCAAAAGTGTGCGAAAAAGGCTTTTAAAGTGCTTGGATGTAAAGGTATGGCAAGGGTTGATTTTTTCTTAAAAGAAGATGGCGAAATTCAAGTAATGGAGGTAAATACAATTCCCGGATTTACTCCTGATAGTCTTTATCCAAAGGCATTAATCAAAGATGGATATTCATATAAAGAAATCATTTCGATTTTAATCAAAAATACTCTTCGTAATAAAAGCCCCCAAACTAAAGTTAAAGAACTCTTAGAATGCATTAAGAAGAGTTTTGTATAGATCATATTAAGATGTTTTTTTTCTGAAATAAAATAACGAATTTATTTGTTTTAAAGTATTTTTTTACTTATTAGAAAATTATGAGAAGAAAATTGATTTTAATTTGTGTTTTATTTACTTCTTGCCTTGGAAAGGGTGAAAAGGTTTCTTTAACTAAAGATATTTCATTAACTAAAACAGTGAAAGAAGCCTTAGATACAGATTTATTTGCAGAAGGGGATTACCCTGATCAAAATTGGTATGAAGAGTTTCGTGATGATTGTCTTTCTTGTTTAATCAAAACAGCTCTTGCTAGAAACCCTGGTTTAAATGGGTTAAAAAAGCGAGTTGATGTGGCAAACGAAACAGCTATGATGACACGTTCAAAATTATTTCCTGAAATATCAGGTGTTTTTCAGTATCTCTGGTTATATTTAACTGATGCGCATTTTCTACAGGAAATTTTACCAGATTCAAAACAAAATAGTTTCTTATATAACTTACTATTTAACTTCACCTATGAGTTTGATTTTTGGATGAAAAACCAAAAGAAATATAAAGCAGCATTAGGAACGATGCATGCAACACGAATGCAGTATGAACAATCAAAACTTATATTAACAACATCGATTGCTAAAAGTTATTTTACTTTAGTGGCTATGAAATCTAAAAAAGAAGTCATTGAGCAAATGCTATCTAAAAAAGAAAAGCACTCTGCTTTAATTGAGCTTCGTAAAAAGAATCGAATAGATAATGAAATACAAGCCCAAAGTTCAAAACAAAATGTAAAAGGAATACAAGAAGCGCTTCTTGCGGTAAATAGTGAGATTTTATTACAACAATCGTTGATTAATATTTTAATAGGAGTGAATCCAGAAAATGAAGTAAAAACAAAAAAACCGTATGAGGTTGTTAAATATAAATTGGAACTTCCAGAAAAAATAACCACAACATTATTATCTCGTAGACCAGATCTTCTTTCCTCGTTATGGGTGACTAAGAAAAATGCCTTAGAAATTGGTGTTGCTGTCACAGAGTTTTTACCAGATGTAACAATTATGGAAGCGCCTGCACTAGTTACAAATAAAGGTGAAAATCTCTTTAAAGGTGATTCTTTTGCAAATCTTTTATTTCCAGAAATAACACAACCACTTTTTACAGGTGGCAGATTACTTGCTAATTGGAGAAAGAGTAAAGATGCTTATGAAGCATCTGTTTACGAATTTAATGATCTATTTTTAAAAGCGGCTAAAGATGTAAGGGATACAGTAATTAAATTTACTGAAACTATCGAAAGAGAAGAGGTTCAACGAAAAAAGTTAGAGCTTGCAAAGAAAAACTATAAGTTAGAGTTTTTAAGATTTTCTCATGGTGTATCCTCTATGATCTCGGTTCTTAAGTTTGATGAGGTTTATTTAGAGAATAAGGCTCTTTTAATTGAAAGAGAAAGACAAAAAGCTATAGCTTATATTTCTTTTATTAATTCATTAGGTGGTGGGTTTAAGGAGACTGAGAAAGAGGAAAAGGAGAGGAATGCAAAATAAAAAGAAGATCATTCTTTTCTCTGCCGTAGTTGTTTTAATTGGTTTAGGAATTTTCATCTGGTGGCTTTTTTGGGGCCGCTTTGAGGATTTTACACGCGATGCATATGTTCACGGAAACCAAGTAAGGCTAACTCCTCAAATCTCAGGTTATGTTTCTGCTGTTTATTGTAAAGAAACTCAATATGTTGAACAGGGACAAATTTTAGTTACTTTAGATGAGACTGATAACAAGATCGCATTTAATAAAGCTGTTTCAGATCTTGCCTTAACAATAAGAGAGGTCACAGAGCTTTTTGAAAATGTGTATAGAAATGCAGCTATAGTAAAAGAAAGAGAAGCTGAGTTTATGCGGGCTGAGGTTGATTTTATTGATAGAGAAGCTTTAGTTCCATCTGGCGCTGTTTCAAAAGAAGATTACATTCACTCTAAAACAACACTAGAAGGTGCCGCTGCTGCTCTTGAAGCTGCTTTCTTTAATTTAAGAAAAGCTGTCTCTTTAGTAGAGAATACAACTGTTCAAACTCATCCTAAAGTTTTGGCTGCTGCAGATGTTGTAAAAAGATCATATGTGAATTTACAAAGATGTATTATAAAAGCACCTGCATCAGGAATTATTGCTCAGCGCGGTGTTCAGGTAGGGGAAGCGATCTCACCTTCTTCTCAACTTTTAGCAATTGTACCCTTAGATGAGATTTGGGTAGATGCAAACTATAAAGAAATCCATATGGATAAAATCCGTATAGGTCAACAAGTAAGTATGACTTCTGATTTTTATGGAAGCAGTGTCGTTTACAATGGAACAGTTTTAGGAATAGCAGGAGGGACTGGAGCAGTATTTTCTCCTATACCCCCTCAAAACGCAACTGGCAACTGGATAAAAATAGTTCAACGTGTCCCAGTGAGGGTGAGTTTAGATTCTGCTGTTTTAAAAAAATATCCTTTAAGGCTTGGACTTTCAATGAATGTAACAATTAATGTAAAAGATGTTGATGGCTTAAAATTACCAACTCCCATTAAAGATCAAGCGCCTCTTTGGGAAACCAATGTATTTAAAGAACAGGAAAAAGGCTCACAGAGAATAATTGATGAGATTTTCCGGCAAAATAGAACTTTTGCTGGAATGATATCCGAGGAGGTGAGAGTCCTTGCAAGAGAACGTAAGTAGCTTAGGTGAAAACCTTACATCTTCTCAAAAAATAGTCTTAAGTTTTGCGCTATGTTTAGTAGCATTTATGTTTGTTCTTGATTATACAATTGCAAATGTTGCTGTTCCATATATCGCAGGAGGTTTAGGTGTTAGTACAAGTCAAGGAACATATGTAATTACATTTTTCTCTGTGGGGAATGCTATATTTCTTCCTATGACATCATGGCTTGTAAAGATGTTTGGTGATGCAAAGGTCATTATTTGGGCAGCTATTTTATTTACATTCTTTTCTTTTACTTGTGCAGCAGCACCTACATTAGTAACTTTAGTGGTTGCGCGGTTTTTGCAAGGAGCAGCGGCAGGGCCTTTGATACCTTTATCTCAAGGAATTCTTACAAAGTTATATCGTGAAAAAGTTGATCTTATTGCCACTGTTTTTTCACTAATTGTGATGGTGGCTCCTGTAATTGGCCCAGTTGTAGGGGGTTATATTTGTTATAATTATCTATGGAGATGGATTTTTTATATCAACATTCCAATTGGAGTGATAAGTGTTTTTTTAATGGCTCTATTAATGAAAGACTTTAAAGATGAAACAACAAAGGAAGGTTTTGATTGGGTGACATTTTTCTTACTCTTTTTTGGTATGACATGTTTGCAATTATTTTTAGATAAAGGGCAGCAATGGGATTGGTGGCTTTCATATCGCGTAAGAGTACTGTCAATAATAGCTTTTTTATCAATTGCCTATATTTTAATGTGGAGTTTTATCTCAGAAAAACCTCTATTTAAGTTAAACCTTTTTAAAAATAGAAGATTTACAATCTCTTGTTTTATTATCTTTTTTGCTTACTCATTGTATTTTGCAGCTGTTGTTATTTTCCCTTTATGGCTTGAGGATGTTTTAGGGTACACTTCTTATTTAGCGGGTCTTGCAGTAGCTCCTATGGGCATAGGATCCTTAACAGGAGCTGTGATTGTAGGAAGGCTTATGACTGTAGTAAAAAGACATGTAATACTTATAGCAGCAGGTTTTTTTTGGATGGCTTTAGGATGTTTTTATGCAGCTAATTTTGTTCCCATGATTAGTTTCTTTCATATAGCAATGTCTCGAGTAATTTTTGGTTTTGGGTTAAGTTTTTGGATGGTTCCAACAATTTCTATGGTCTCAAATTCTTTAGAAGATAGAGATTTAGCAGCAGGGTTAGGGATCTTTCATTTTTTAAGGAGCTTATCTGGAGGAATTGGTACATCTATTTATACCACACTTTACATAAGGCGTGGAATTCATCAGCAAACTAATTTTGCAACAACTTTTAATGAGTATAAAGAGGTATCAAGAGCCTATTTTGAAGATATTACTAGATATATCCCAGACTTAACAAGTGCTCAGAATTATTTGGAATCTTTGATTGAATCTCAAACGGAAACTTTTGCATTTGTAGAACTTAATAATGTTATGGGATATATTTGTTTATTTTTGATGATTATATCTTTATTTGGAGCCAAAAAAGAGAGTACCACTTCTATTTAAATGAGTTATAATGTATAATATACACTTATGTCTAGCGTTGAATACATTGAATCTAAGCCAATCGATGGTTTAGAAACCTATATAGATCCAAATATAGCTTTAGAGGTGCCTAAAAGTGTATCTATATCACATGATGAGATCGTTCCTTATGCTTTAGAGGAACTTTTTGATATTCCCAAAGGTTTTAATCCCTTTTCTGAGATTCTAAAACCAGAGGGTTCTAATCCAAAATTGACTTTTGTAGCATTTGTATTTTGTATTAAAAAAATTAAATTAGCTATTGAAAAGCTCGATAAGTTAGATTTAGAAGAAGAGGCTATTCAAGGTGCATTAGATTTGCTTGATGGTTTTAATGAAATGCTTCAGGAAATTCGAGTAAGAATGATTTCCATTTTAGGCGCTTGAATTGTTCACAATATGTGGTCTTACAAATATAATTAAATTTTTCTTTTGCTCTACATTCTTCTCAGAAGAAAAAAGCCTTCCTAGAAGTGGAATAGATCTTAAAATTGGAACACCAGTGATTCTTTTAGATTTAACTTTTCTAGACATTCCAGAAAGGACTAGAAAATGATTATCTGGAATATGAGCCTCTGTTGTCATTTGTGTTTTAGAAGTTTTTATCCCACTTAAGTTAGTTGAATTATCTATTAAGTAGTCATGACTTTCTGTAATCTGTTCATCAATTGAAAGAGTAATAATTCCATTATCACTAATCATAGGAGTTAAGTTAAGAAGTACTCCAATATCTTTATATTCAATATTAGATGTAGTGCGCTGATTTGTGCCTGTAAGTTCCACAATAGATCCTGCAAAAGGAACATTATCTCCTTCAAATATCTTTGAGGGTTTATTCTCACGAGCTAGGATTTTTTGATTTAAAACAATATTTGTATTGGTGTCTGATTCTAAAAATTTCACAAAAGAGCTGATTTCAGAAAAAATCTTTTTACCATTAATGATTGCATCTCCAATGATGGACATTGTGCTGCCTTGTGAAAGAGAGTCCTTACAAGCTTTTAAGATGTCAGCAGAAGGGGAGTTTTGCCAAGAAACGCCAAAATCCTGCCCATTTTTTACTTCTGTTTCAAGCACTAATACTTCAACGTACACTTGCTTTAAGGGAGTGTCGATTTTTTCTATTAAATCTTTTAATCTCTTAGAGACATCTGGATTTGCAGAGAAAAACAGTGTATTTGACGATTTTACCCATTGAATAGTAGAAAGAGTTATTTTAAGATCTTGGTCAGAAGGGTTTTCACTTAATGAAGATTTTATGTTTTTAAGGTGAGCGACAATCTCTTCACCTGAATGGTATTTAAGTTTATAAAGATCAAATTCTTTTTTAGGGATAGACTTTAATGCGAGCTTTTTTGGTTTTTTAATCAAATAAGAATCATCGTTTTTAATAACTTCTAATCCTTGCTCTTTAATAAGTAGAAGGACATCTTTTAATATCTGATCACTTGACCTAGAGCTTTGAGATATAAAAGCGACATTAATATCTAAATCATTATCATCAGCGATAAAATTAACTTCTGCAATCTTCCCAGTATATTTAATTAATTCAGAAAGGGAAATCTTTGGAAAACTACAAAAATGCGATTCTTTTGAAAATACAAGAGAATTTATAGAAAGTAGTAAACAAATCTTAATTAAAAATTTCATAAGGTTATATAATAACATAACCCTAAACTTTTTAAGTAGATAAAATTACTGTAAAGATTTTACATTATCTATAATTAAGGGTGGGGTCTCAAAAGTTTGCTTCTGATTGAAAATTGTTTGATAAAAATACAACTCACTATCAATAGATTTAATAATATTTTTCTTTTGAACAAAACCATGACCTTCACCCTCAAAAAGTAAATAAGCTGTAGGGATATTTTTCTCTAAAAGAGCTTTATACATTTTCTCAGCTTGATTTTGTGGAACAACTTTATCTTCACTTCCCTGTAAAATTAAAATTGGTTTTTTTAGTTTGTCTGTATGGTGAAGAGGGGAACGTTCATCATAGATGGCTTTATCTTCAGGATATTTACCTACAATTTTTTCAAAATATTGAGATTCAAATTTGTGAGTGTCTTCAACAAGCATTCCAATATCACTAACCCCAAAATAACTTGCTCCAGCAACAAAGGAGTCTCTAAAAGTTAATAGAGCAAGCGTTGTGTAGCCACCAGCGCTTCCTCCACGAACAACCATACGATTTCCATCTACTAGACCCTCTTTTGCTAAAAACAAAGCACAATCTTCACAATCATCCACATCTTTTATACCCCAATTTCCATATAGACGATTTCTGTACTTGCGACCAAATCCTGTACTTCCACTATAATTTACATCCACAACCGCAAATCCACGAGAAGTCCAGTATTGAATTTCTAAACTAAATTGCGGGGGATTGTGACCTGTAGGTCCGCCATGAGAAATTAATAATAATGGAGGTTTTTCATCACCAAAATCATAATTCGGATTTTTTGGAGGGTAGAAGAAGCCATATGAAGTTTCATTATGTCTGGTTTCAAAGGCTACCTGAGAGGGAATTGATATCCAAGATTCATCAAGATCATTTTTCTTTGATGATTTCAATTCTATTAATTCTTTAGAGTTTAAATCATAACTAAAAACACCTTGATTGTGAGAGGGGGATGCAGCTATAAAATATAGCTTATTGTTACTATGAATAAGTGACATGTAGGTTGAGAAGGGAAGATCTAGAATGTCTAGTTTATTATTTGAAATGACTCCTAATCGATCGATAGCATTTTCCGTAAACACTGTAGCAATTTTTTCTTCAGAAATCGGAGTATAAAGTTTATTTCCTAATTTCCAATGTGGTTTTGTAAAATCGGCATCTTTATTTAATAAACAAGACCCGTTTTCATTATAGATATTCCAGAAACCAGTTTCATCAGAAATAAATAAAAGTTGATTATCCTCGGTGAAGATAGGATCACATGAAGAAGTATCTCCTTTTTGTGAAATCATTTTTTTGGAAATTACTTCCTGAGTATCGGATAATGAAATTTTCCAAACATCTGCCTCATCCCAAGACATATTAGGAAAATCCCATGTGAAATAAGCTAAATATTTTCCATTAGGGGAGATTCGCACACCTGCATAAAAATCATGTTCAGATTCAATAATATTAAGCTTTCCTGAGTCTTTATGAATTCGCATAATTCCATTTTTAATAGTCTCCTCATCAGAATGATCTTCAAACACTGAGAATATATAATCATTGTAAATTGTAGGTTCTGCAAAACGCATTTTAGGGGAATCTGTTAATTTTCTAGTTTTGTCATTTGCAATTTTATAGATCTGCCCATCTTTCTTATTTGTAAAATAAAATGCTTCTTTATCTCCACAAAGAGTTTTTCCACCATATTCATGAACACCATTTTTTGCTGAATAGGGAGCTTGTAAAATATCCTTTTCATCACTTAATGAATAAATAACGCTGCGGCCTTTATCTTCAGGTCTTGTTTCTACAACATATATCTTTTTGTTAATAACACAAAGATCAGTGAATTTAACTGCTTTTGTTGTGAGTAGTTCACTTGTAATAATTGATATAAGACTTCCTAACATTGTTTCCCTCGTTTTAGAGCTTTAGTTTTATTCATTGATTGCAAGATTGAATCATCACAGGCAAAATCAAGTGAGTATTTTTTAGCTGTATAAGCAAGCTTTTGACTCATAACCTCTATTGCAGAAAGATTTAATGAATAACAAAGGGCTAAAGCTATTAAAAATGGTGTTGTGAATAACTCAATTGGAATTTCTTGAGCATAATTTTTACTCTCTTTATCCTCAATCCAAAGAAAGGATTCTTGCATAAACCCTGCTTTAACACTTTGAAGACTCACTAATAATTCCGGTGTAAGTTTTTTGTTAGTGATTGTCTGGATATAATCAAAAGCAGTTTTTTCTGGATTTTCGTAGTCTACATATTGATGTATATCTAAATTTAAAACACGGTAAATGCAAAAAAGGGTGATGAATACATCTCCAATTTCCTTTTTCACCTCATCAAACTCTTTATCAATGTCAAAAAGGGTGAAAACTTCTAATAATTCAGCAACTTCACAAACATGTCCACTGATTACATTTTTTAAAGAATGGAATTTATCCCACCTTCTTTCTTCGATGAAATTATTTACATCTAGTTCAAATGACTTAAACATATATTTGTACCTCGCAAAAAAATTTTAACTGATAGTTTTATAAAACGAAACAAAAAAAGCCCTCAAAAATAGAGGGCCTTTTTTAGGGTTAAAGTGTTTTACTTAGAAACCTACAGAGTAGGTGATCATAGGTACACCTCTATTTAAAATAACAGGTTTATCATCTAAAGAAAGTAATGGAATATCATATCCAAATTCAACTCTATTAACTGCTGAATCTGATTTTCCGATTTCCAATCCTAGACCGAGAGAACCACCTATATAAGTATCTTGATAATGTCTTTTAGTAACACCCTCTTTATCACTGCCAAAAACAGTTGCTAAATGGGATCCAGTTAGAAAATAAACTCTTTGATCACTATTTGGGTTTAAGTATTTTACAGCGGCAACTTTTGGGTGATACCAAATTGAATGATCTCCTCCCATATAACCACCACCAACTTCGACTCTTGCTGATTCAAAAAGGTTTGATGTTTCAATGGGGGATTGATATCCAAAGAAAAATACAGGTATAGTTTTTTGAGTCTTATTTATTAAAAAGCTAGGTCCTACTTTAAAGTCGAAGTGACCAACACTTTTCAATTGTTCTGAATTCGATATTTCTGAAGGATTTTGTACTTCTTCTGGTTGTAGATTTTGAGAAACAGAAGAACTAAAAATAGTTCCTGTAGCCCCTAAAATTAAAAATAGCATTTTATTCATATTTATATCTCCTTTGTTAGGATAGCAAGGAATATATCATAAATAACTATTAAAAGTCAATTATAGGGTATTATCAGAAAGTGTAATTAGAACCCTGCAATGTATGAAATCTCAATAGAAAGAGGACTTACTTCACCAATATTTCTCTTAGATAAAGGCATCATAGGAGAGCTTAAGTCAAGTTGGATTCCTGAAGAAATTTCACTTGATCTAAAAGCTTCAAACCCTAGACAAACGTTTGCTGTAAATCCATAGTAATAAAAAGAATTAATAGTGTAAATATGATCATCATTACTACTTAAAAGAGAAGGTGAGTTTGCATATGTTTCATATTGCCAAGAACGGTAAAGTCCAGATCCTGCACCAAAATAAAACGATGAATTACTTTGTGGTGTTGTATACTTTAAAATAGAAACTTTAGGATAATAGAATTCACCAATGCTGTATTGGCGTCTTGGTTCTTCAATTTTATTATAACTATAAGAAAAAGTGACATCAATTGCATCAAATAAGATGTTTTGAAGTCTATCTGATCTAACACCTAAACCAATAGAGGGGCGCATTCGTGTTTTATGATACACTGTTGTTGCAGGTCCTACTTTTAACATAATTCGTTCTGGTCGACCAATTAAGAATAAATCATTTTCTTTTGGAAAAAGATTTGCAATATTTTCAATAGTCATTGTTGAAAAACCCATAAGTGGAACAATTGCAAGTAATAAGAATCTCATAACACCCCTTTGTTTTAATACGAAAAATTATAACAATATTACCTATACTAAGCAATCACTATAAAAATAGTTTGTGGTAAAACATAAGGTATGATCAATGTAAAGATATAAATTAGGAAAAATTAGTGGTTTATCGAGTTTTATCAATTGATGGCGGGGGAATAAGGGGAGTTTTTGCTTTAAAACTTTTGGAATTTATTCAAGATGAGGTAGATAAAGATTTTCTCAAAAAAATAGATTGCTTTGCAGGTACATCTACTGGTGGTTTAATTTCAACCTGTTTAAACTTAGGTCATTCTCCTAAAAAATTATTATTTTATTATAAGAATCTAGGATCTTTTGCTTTTGCTAAAAATACTAAGGGCTCTTCAAAGTATCATAATAAACGACTTAAATTCCTCCTTAAAACAATAGTACCTAAAAATTTAACATTAAATGATTTAGATAGAGATTTAATTATTCCTACATGTCGATTGTATGACCCTAGTCGTGGAAGGTGGAAAGAAGAAATCTACGATACATTTACAAATGGGGGTGATCGTGTTATCGATGTAGCAATAAGATCTGCTTCTGCACCCTTATATTTCCCTTCCTATCAAGGGCATATTGATGGAGGAGTGTTTGCAGTTAATCCTGCGCTTATTGCCTATTCTCGTCTTATCGATCAAAATGGTGGGAAAAAAGATAGTCATTCTATAAGACTTTTATCATTAGGTAATGGGGTTAATCCTTCAGGTATTGAAGGGGAGGTTGACTGGGGAGTTGATGATTGGATGGATGATAAATTAAAGTTGTTTGAGTTAATGACTGATATGAGTATGCAAGTACCGCATTATCCCTTACAACAAATATTAAAAGATCAATACCATCGGATTAATTCAATTTTAAAAGAAGAAGTCGCATTAGATGAGGCAAAAAAAGTAAATTCTCTTTTAAGCTCTGCTGATCTTTTTAAGAAAGAGCATAATGATATATGGCTAAAAGATAAAGATTGGTTGATTAATAAGTATTTAGATACCGGTTAGGAAAGTTTATTTTTCCATTCTTTAATACCCTCTACAAGCGTTTTAAGAAGAGCCTCTGACTGTAATGGATCTGAAAAATTTAAAATATAAGATAGAATAGGGATATCATGAATATTAGTATAAGAAGTAGCAAGGCTTGAAGAATCAAAGTTGAGGTTTGAAATCCTTTCTTCTATAAACTCTTTAAATGACTGATTGATTGTAGCAACTGAGATAATGAAATATTTTTCCCAGGTGATAGTTTTTATAAAATAGATTGTTTGATTAAAATCATGTTCAAGAGCTTCTAGTAAGAAAGAAAAAGAATGTTTAAGAGCTGTAACAGGAAGTATACACTGCATAAATCTTGGAATAAATGAATAAAAGAAATTTTCTAAAATATAAAGATCAGTAAAGTTTGATTGAAGAAGGTTCCTTTTAAGCTCTATTAATACTTCATTTTGTTTGGCAATCATACCACCATTAAAATCACGTACATCACCTCCAATGCTAGTGATAAATGAAAAAACATCACGCCTTGCTTTATTTAAGTCGATGGAAAAGTCTGTTCTAAGGTAATCCTTTTTTTGGCAGCAGATTTCAAGGATATAAGCCTTCTTTTTATATTCCTTTCTTATAACACCTACTTGCTTTTCTTCTTTTTCTCTTATAAAGACGGCTTCATTGCTTGATTTGGACTTTTTTATTTTTTTAAGATTGGGGTATTCAATTCTTACTAAAATAACAGTGAATACTAATAAAGATTTTTGCTGTGAATGATAATTGATCATTACTTGTGGTAAATCCGTGGGGAATTGTAGTTGGTTGCTAAGTGTTAGAATATTTCGTAGAATTTCTTCTTCATTACGAGGCATAAAAACAGTATTTGTCACGCTTTCTATTTTTGAAAGCACTTTTTGTGTGAGATTAACTTGTAGTTTTTTTATTTCTTCACTAGAAAAGCTATCATTCATCTTTTCTATCTCAAGATATAAAATTCTTGTGCCAGTATATTCTCTTTTATTGTGTATTGTGGAATCTTTAACAGGTTTTGCATCTGGGATTATAGAATAAATAGCAGCTAATAAATGCCTTTCATCAAATATTTCATTTTCTGATGAGTAGTTAATACCGACTAAAATTCCTAGAACAGGTTTTATTTCATTTTCTAAAATAAGATTTGTTCGTAAAAGTTTTGTCACAGCAAATCTACTTGAAGGATTTGAATTAAAAGCAAAAGACGCTCGCTTTCTAAGAAGGTAGGAATAGGCAATAATTCTTGTCACATATGAGAGCTTTCTAATTAATGTGAATTCTTTTTTAGCTGGTAGAATGAATTTTTGAATTTCATTAAATAAATCACGCTCAAAAATTTGAGGCTTTAAATCAATTAAAGGTGATAAAGAGTCTTTGATACGTAAAATTTTTTCTTCCGATGAAGCTTTTAGTAGAAAATGCTGCATTTGCTCGAAAAGATTATGATTGTATCCTTTAGAAGGGATATCTAACAATTCAGAGATATTTTCTTGTATTATGATCTTTTTCTGCTCTTCTGTAAGCGTTTTAACAGATAATACACGCCTTGCATGATAAACCGTAAGAATATTTAGTTTTAATTCATCTATTAAGTCTGATAGATTAGCCTTAATACTTTCTAAATGATTTTTATTTTCAATTTCAATAAACATTTCAAAGAAAAAAAAGCTATGTTTTTGGAATTGCTCAAATTGAATTTCTGATGAATGCACATGACTTAATTCCATTAATTTTCCAGGAATTAACCACTTTGAAAAATAGTCACAAATAAACCTCCCCACCTCTTGTGTATATTTTGCTTTGCAAAGTGTAGTAATTGAGAGTGTTGTTCGTTCATCATTTTCATAAAATTCACCTTTGATTAAAGGGGTTCTTTCTGTAATACCTTTGTAAAAAAGCCTTTTACATACCTCAGGCTTGAATTGATGTTTCGTTATTATATCTTCACATTCCTCTGGAATCATTTTTCGGATAACATCTTGTATAGAATTATAATAACTCTCTAACTGCTCTTTTCTTTGGTGGGGAATTTTATGAATAGGGATAACCTTAGTGAGGTTTACTATCATTGGTTTTGATTCTTCATCAAAATGAGATATTGGAAAATAAATATTCAATTCTCCTCCTAAAAGAAATTATATCTTAGAAAATATTAATGCACTTAAGAAAGTATATAGATAAGAAATTATTTGTATAGAGTAAAGAATATTTTTACACTGTTTTTACTATTTTACACTTGCAATAATAGGTTGATCGATTGGTGATTTATCTTTAATCACTTTTATTCCTGTTAAATTAGAAAATCCAAAAGGACTAATTTTTAAACCTTTAATGTAAGGCTTTTTCATATATGCATTTTTCCAGTGATAAATGGCGGTTACAGGTACTTCTTCATTAAGGATATTGAGTGCTTTTTTTAACTCATCATAACGTTTTATTTTGTCTTGATGATACAAAGATCCTTCTAAAATCTCTTGATACTTTTTATTATCATAACCAGAATAATTCTTAGTGTTTTCCTTTAGACGAAAGCGATCTAAAAGATCCATGGGATCGGGATATTGGGCAATCCAAACACATTGTCCAATACAAAAATTTTTCTTATTTAGATGATCAAGAAATACTTTATACTCAAATCCATTTAGTTCAACAGAAATTCCCAACCCCTTTTTCCATTGATCTTGAATCGCTTGGGCAATTTTTGGATAAATACCCGTTGTTGAGTGTAGAAGTGTTATTGTGGGAAGATCTTCTATTGTGATATCTAATTCTTTTAGCCCCTTTTCTAAATACATGCGCGCAGTTTCTATATCACCATCTGTAAAAAAAGGCGTGGGTTGATTTGGTAAAAGATTTTCAGGAAGAAGGTCTACACCAGGTGATTCACTCATTGAAGTTACATGATTTACAATATCTTTTCGATTAATTGAGTAGGCAAAAGCTTTTCTGATGTTTTTATTATTAAATGGATAACGCTCTAAATTAAAACAACAAATTGTACTTGCTGGAATATCTGTTGTCTCGATTAGCCCCCTATCTAAAAGGTCGGGAATAGAATCTGAAGGTATTCCTCGAAAGGGGATCCCGAGAAGGTCTAATTCGTTGTTGTTAAAAAGATTCAAAGCTGTTGTTTCACTATCAACAATTGAAATGGATATTTGTTCAAGTTCAACAGAATCAGCATCCCAGTAATAAGGGTTTTTCTCTAAAATAAGATCCCTACCAGGTCGTCTTTTTGCTAACCGATAAGGCCCATTGCAAATAAAAGTTCGATCACATCTTTTAGCCCAATCTTCATTATCCTGGATGTGGTGTTGGCAGATTGGATTAAAAACAGTAAATGAAATTAGTTCTTTAAAATAAGGGGTAGGATTTTTTAAATAAACCTCTAGGGTTTTGTAATCGACAACTTTGATTCCAACATCCCTTAAAGGTACATCACCTCGCTTGGCTTTTTCAGCATTTTTAATAGGAAAAAGTAAATGCGCATTTGGAGAGGGGAAAAGTGGATCTAGCATATCCAACCAAGTTTGAGCAAAATCATAAGCAGTAATTGGCGTTCCATTACTCCACTGAGCATCTCTGATACGAAAGGTATACTTTAATCCATCATCAGAAACAAAAATATCCCGAGCAATCCCAGGAGCTGCAATTGAGTCAGGAGTCATTCTAACTAATCCTTCAAAAAGAAGAAATTGTACGCAACTGGATATAAAATCCGCACACTTTCTAGAATCAAGCGTCGTAGGGTCTTGTAATACATTTATATGAATGCCGTTAACAGATTTCTTTTTTGTATTCCCTTTATGACTACAGGAGAAAACCGCAATTGTAGAAAGAATACAAAAGAGCATTGGTGTAAATGTTTTTTTCATAAACTTAGTATTTCCAGAACTTGATAAATAAACACTGTAAGTAAGGGTGGAGATAAAGTAAAGACAATCTTTATATCTTCTTGTTTATTTCACTGCTACATCAATTGGGCGATTGCTGGGAACCTCATCTTTGTCTAATTTGATACTGGTTAAGTGAAAGGATCCTGTTGGTTTTATAAATAGATCTTTTACATATCGTTTTCTCATAAATGGACTTTTCCAGTGATAAACAGCTGTCATAGGAACATCCTCATTAATTATATCTAAAGCTTTATTTAGTTCATTAAATCGATCTTGTTTATTAAAATAGTATACAGAATTATTAACTAGATTTCTAAATTCTTCATTATCATACCCAGGATAATTTTTTATATTTTCCTTAAGACAAAATCTATCAAGAATATTCATGGGATCAGGGTATTGAGCAATCCAAACACATTGAGTTATGGAGAAATCTTTCTTTCCTAATTTATCTAAAAAGACTTTATATTCAAACCCCTCTAGAATGATATTTACACCTAAAGATTTACGCCATTGTTCTTGAATTGCTTGTGCAACCTTTGGATAGATCCCTGTTGAAAGATGAAGCATTTTTATTGAAGGAAAATCTTTCCGGGAAATGTTTAATTCCTTCAAACCCTTCTCAAGATAGTCATTAGCAGTTTTAATATCTCCATCTTTAAAGCTTGGGGTTGGTTGATTGGGGATTAAAGTGTCTGGTAAAAGTTGGGTTCCAGGCGCTTCACCGGTTTGCGTAATATTATCAACAATTTCTTGACGGTTTAACGCTATTGCAAAAGCTTTTCGAATATTTTTGTTTTTAAAGGGAAAGCTTTCTAAGTTGAAGCAACAGATAGTTGATGCAGCTTTTTCTGTTGTTTCAATCATCCCTTTATTTAAAAATTCAGGTATAGAGTCTGTCGGGATTCCTGAGTAAGGCAATCCAATCATATCTATTTGATTGTTTAAGAACATATTTAATGCAGTTGTTTCATTATCTACAATCGAAATAGATATTTGTTCAAGTTCAACAGAATCAGCATCCCAGTAATAGGGGTTTTTCTCTAATATAAGAACCCTTCCAATTCGTCTTTTTGCAACTCTATACGGCCCATTACAAACAAAGGAACGATCTTTTACATCTAACCAATTAGGATTTTCGGATATATAACTTTGGCAAACAGGAGAAAACATACAGTAAGAGATAATTTCATCGAAGAAAGGTGTCGGAGTATTGAGTTTTACTTCTAGTGTGTTGTAGTTGATCACATTTATACCCACTTTTTTAAGAGGGAGCTTTCCACATTTAGCTTCTTTAGCATTTTCTATTGGATATAGTAAGTGAGCGTTTTGTGTGGAAAAATTAGGGTGTAACATGTCCAACCAACTCTGAGCAATATCATAGGCTGTAACAGGAGTTCCATTACTCCATTTTGTGTCTTTTAAATGAAATATATATGTTTTTCCATCTTCAGAAATATCAACGGATTCGGCAAGACCTAAGGCAGTAGTAGAATCAGGTGTTCTTCTTATTAAACCCTCGAATAGAAGCACAGAAATAGTTGTTGATGTGAAATCCGCTACCTTACGTGGATCATAGGTAACTGGTTCCTGAAGAAGATTTAAATGTAATGAATTCTTTATTTCATCCTGTGAAGGTTTTTTACTACAAGAAAAAAAAGAGGAAATAACAATAAAAAAAAGGCAGAAATAAAGGTGTTTTTTCAAGATTAAAACCATGGAGAGTTAAAATTTATGTAAGGTTATTGTAATTAAAATAAAAAGTAAAGAAGAAAATTCAATCTTATATAAATTCTCAGAAAGCAACAATTGAGAATTGATAATTTTTTTTTATTTATTATAGATAAAAAACCTAGAAAAATCCCTTAAATCATGGTATAAATAAAATAATATTACTTTGGACAACATTAATGACATTTCGATTTTCTAGTGATAAGTGGCTTCTTTTAGCAGCAATGATTTGTGGTATTTCTATGATTTTTTTAGATTCCACAATTCTCCCAGTGACTTTACCAACTATTCAAAAAGAATTAGGTATTTCACAAACAGGACTTCAATGGATTGTAAATGTTTATTTTTTAGCAGAAGCTAGTTTTGTAATTTTTGGTGGAAAGTTAGGGGATATTTTCGGTATCCGTCGCATGTTTATAATTGGAATGTTAATTTTTGGAGTGGCCTCTGTTTTTGGGGGATTTGCTACAAACCTTGCTTGGTTGATCATCTCAAGAACAATTCAAGGTTTAGCAGCGGCGCTCATTGCTCCAATGGTGACCTCTATCATAATCGCTAAATTTCCTTCAAACCAAAGAGGGAAAGCAGTAGGTATGACTGTTGCAACGGGCGGTCTTTTCTTAGCATTAGGCCCGTTCATTGGAGGATTATTTACAGAATATGCGACCTGGAGATGGGTCTTTTTTATAAATATTTTTATTTCTCTAATTGGTGTTGTTTTGACAATGCGCTATGTTCCAAAATACCCTAGTCGTAGAGTGAAAATTGATTTTGTGAGTTTATTTTTATTTGTAGGAGCTCTATTTTTAATTACTTTAGGAGCAATGGAAGGGGAGTCACTTGGGTGGACCTCGCTTTTAAATTCTAGTTTCTTCATTGTAGGTTTTTGTTTCGCTTTACTCTTTTATTTTCATTATAGAAATTATAAAACGAAAGAACCATTTTTTGATTTTTCATTATTTAGAAACAGTAACTTTTTAATTGGAAATCTACATGCTTTTATTGTTCAGTTCTTATTAATGAATACAGTTTTTTGGACTATTTTTTTGCAAAATGCAATGGAACTTTCTCCTACAACAGCAGGATTTTGGGTGTTTTTATCTACTGCACCAACAATCATAGCAGCACCTTTAGCTGGCTATTTATTAGATAAATATGGAGTAAAACTCCCCACAACAATAGGATTCGTGGGTCATTCTATTACTTATTTTTGTTTGATCATATTTTCTATTTATGGGTACTTTCCATTAATGATAGTTGGTTTTGTGGTTTATGGTTTTAGTGTTTCACAAATATTAACACCAACAGCTTCTTTTGTAATAAGCTCAGCACCGAAGGAAAAAAGAGGTCTTGTGGCTGGTGTATATAGTACTATGAGGTTTACAGGAGCTACAATGGGCCTTGCAATACTAGGCTCAATTCATTCAGGTACTATGAAAAGTGATATGAGAAGTTATATTAACGAAAAAGAGCTTCATCTATCAAAAACCCAGAAAACAGAATTTGTAAAAATCTACCTTGGAGGGCAAAAAACCTCTTCAACAGGGTTAAAAACAAATCTTATAAAACAAGATTCTAAAAAAGCTGCCTTTGGAGCATTAAAAGCGATCTCAATTATTTCGTTTATTTTGTCACTATCAGGACTTATGTTAATCTATGCAGAGCAGGTTAGAAAAGGAAAAATTAAAAAGGTATCGATATGAAAAGATTTATCATTTTACTAAGTTGTTTAGGTGGGCTTTTTGCATCTTCTGCAAAACCGATTACCATTATAAAGGCGCCTATTACAAGGTATAACGCTCAAGCAAGATTAAAAATCACTTCACCTCAAGTGCTTAAGAAAAATTCACCAGTTTTAATTCTGGTCTCAAATTTTCCAATAGGGGTTGATTCAGAATCTCGGGTCCTTGATGATAACGGGGTGAATAAATCAAAAGCAGGATCTCGAGTTCTTTTAATGTTTAGCAATGGTATGAGGGTTTATGTGACAAAAGATGATGTGAACCTTTTGCTTACTCAAAGAAATTACTTTAACAAACGTTTTCGCGTAAAGATTCCTCAGAATATCTATTCAAGTATTGAGGAGGAAAACTTTCTGATATATAGCATGTTAGTTAATTGTTACGGTGAGTCTATTAAAGATGATAATGCATTTTATACGGATGTTTATTGTTATAATCATGAAAAACAAGGGATTAGAGTTTTAGAAAAAGAGCTAAAATCTCCCTTTATTGTTTATAATGAACCAACAGGAACTATTACAGGATCTGGTGTGCTATTAGACTTTTTTGTAAGAAATGTGATTATTTCATCTACTGAGCATAAAGTTGATGTATATATAGATGGAAATAAGATAGATACATTAAAAACATGGCAACCTTATGTAATTCATAACCTCCCGAAGGGAAAACATGATATTCGTATTGAATTGGTTGACTCTTCTGGAAAGATTGTAAAAAACCCAGTTTCAGTCAATTCCTCAACGATTTATATAAAATAATTCACTCGCTTACTCTTTGATTATTATTATGATATATTTAAATTTAGGTATATAACAAAATATCGCTTGTTTATATTTAATTCGTTTGCAAGGTGAGAGTTGTATATAGATCTAATAACAAAAAAAGGAGTCTATAATGAAAAAATGTGAACCTTGTCACAAAAAATGTTGGGGATTATTAATAGCTGCCTTTGGTGTGTTCTTTTTAATTTCAAATTTAGTTCCACATAAAGGAATTATATGCTACTGGCCGATTTTCTTAATCGCTGCAGGACTTTTAAAGTGCTATTGCGGTGGTCTTTTCGGACACCATAAGTAAAATTCTTTCATTAGAGTTTTATTAATAAAGAGTATAATCTTCGGGTTGTACTCTTTTTATTTTTAAGGGGTTATGGCTGGTTTTGGTCGTTATGTTTTTTTACTCTTGTCTTAATTAATCAAGTTTGTAAAGTAATGGTTGTATGTAGATCTATAACAATAATAAGGAGTCTATAATGAAAAAATGTGAACCTTGTCACAGAAAATGCGGTGGATTATTACTTGCTGCTTTTGGTGTGTTCTTTTTAATCTCAAATCTTGTTCCTCATCATGGAATCATAAGATACTGGCCGATTTTCTTAATTGCAGCAGGTGTGTGTAAATGCTATTGCGGCAATCTTTTTTGTCACCGTGACTAAGAATCAAAATAAATGATTTTTATGAAATAGAAGATACAACTGTATTGTTGTATCTTTTTTATATTTAGAGTGTTCTGTTTTTTTTATAAAAGGTTTGATTTTAAATTTTGTTGTGGGCAAGAGTGGAAGTAAGGGATTATAAAATTAATAGGTTTTATCAATGGCCAAAGGCAAATCAGAACAAGATCCATCAATATTAGAAGCTGTAGATAACCTCTCAAGTATGGCAGAATTAGATATCGAGAGTGTTAAAACTAAGAAAGATAGTGTTAAGGTTGACACTATGAGATGGTTAGATATTGTTGATGAAAAAAGAACAGTAGCTTCTGTAAAAGCAACCCTCAAAGTTGTCTATAATTACTTAAGAAGTCTTTATAAAGAATCTTCTCAATTAAAAGATAAAAGTGTTCAAAAGGGTATAATTTCTATTATTAATTTAGCTGAAGAGGCTGCTAATAAAGTCGATGAATATGCTAAAAAATGTAAAAAGAAGATAAATATCAAAAACTCAAAGGAATATGTAGCTTTATTTGAGTTTTATAATAATAGAATTAAACCAAGATTTGATCAGGTTTTACAAAATAGTGAAAAAGAAGATGAAGAAGATGAGCAAGAGGATGCTGCTGATATTAAGCGAAGGGGTTTGAAGGATTTAGCAGAGGTCACAAGAGATCATGATTATGAGCTTTTTTATCTACAAAAAGAGGGCGGCGGACGGTTTTTTAATAAAAGTTTAGCTCGTCACATACGTTTAGTTGCTGATTTTGATCAAATTATCAGTGAATTCTCATCTTTTGATCCTCTTATTAAGATTCCTTTACTAAAAGATGATATAGCTTATCATTTATGCTTAGAAATTAAAAAGCGCTTAAAAGTGCAGCTTGATACAGTTTTAAAAGAAGCTGGTAAATACCGAGATGATCCCTTGGTCCAAAATGTCTTTAGAGGTGTTATGGCGCTGCTTTTAGCTAGTAATTCAAGGAATCAGTTAAAAACAACCCTTGGTAAAAGTGTCTCTGGATACTTTAAAGATTTTCAATCGAATTTAAGATTAGCTCTTTCTTCAATTGACTACCGAAACTATATTGATAATCCTCCAGAAGATGATTTCTATGTTAAGGTTTTAGATTTACTACATGATCTATGTTTAGTTTTATATTCTGCACATATTAACACCTCAGAAGCAGGAGCTTTGATTGCTTCTATGGTTTCAGAAATTAAGGAATCAAAAAAGAAAAGCACCCGTTCATCATCTGCTTTATGGAATACCTTGTTAGAAGATTACGAGGCATTAACAAAAGTATTTAAAGCATGTCCAAATGGACCCTTATTTAAAGTGCTTGATATCTTAAATGAATCTGACTCATTTATGGAATTTGATCCCATGCTTCAATGGGATTTTCCTGGAAATTATTTTAATATCAAAGGCGAAAAGAAAATTGAATTTTTAAAAATCCCATCTCCTACAATGCAGACCCATATTGAATCAGCAAACCTTTCTTTTGAGTTTACTGCTTTTATAAGATCATTGGTTGCAAAACAACAAAGAGTTCTACTTATTAATTTTCAAGATAGAACATCATGGAAAGAATATGGACGATGCCACGAAATAGAAAAAGCAGCATCTGATGGAGAGTTAGGTCTTGCTTTAACAGTTGTCACTCTTGCTAAAAAAACTGATTTTTATAATCAAAGTGATGACTACCTGAAAATTGAAAGCGCCCAAGACTTTAAAGAAATTTTCTTAAAACAATTAGAAGGGGAAGAAGATTGTGGATTTTTCTACCCTAAAAAATTAGATAGAACTCAGTTCTTTACATTTTGTAAGGAAATGATAGATGAAGTCCACAAACTTTATTTTGGAGCTAAAAAAACACTTTCTCGAAAGAACCGCCTCGACTTTATCGAAATAGCATACCATATGATCTGTTTATATATGATTAAAGCAAACGACTATACATATATAGCCTTTTCATCAAAAGATGGAGTAGATATTTCATCATCTTCAATTAGCTCTATGTTTGCCTTCTTAAAATCAATGTCAGGTGAACTTGAGTGGAAAGTAGAAGATGAAGACTTTATGATCGAAATGATTTTTTCATCTGCTTTAATCGTAAGAGAAAGAGCTCCACATCTTACATCAATCTCGAGAATTGTAAGCATGTTATCAGTGGTTACAAGCGAATTAGAACTTAATAAAGAAAAAATTATAAAATCAATGACTAAATTGATGGGTCCATTTTATTCCAACCTTGAAGTCAGACGATACCTTCCATGACCTACTTTAGAGATTAAAATATCAATGCAATTTTGGTTTTTAGTAAAGTAGCTTAATTAATTCACTCTACTTTATAAAAATGCAGCACAGATTTTAATTCCGTGCTGCATGGGGGATTTTATATTATCTTACCATTTTATTTTGACCATTAGACGCATTTAAATTCCTTAATTCATTTGCTTCTTTATGTGTAGCCGCGAGTTTTGCTTTCAATCTTTCATTTCTTTGTTTAACTTTTTTCAATTCTTCATCTTTCTCAACTTGAAGTCTATGTAAAGCATCATCTTTCTCAACTTGAAGTTTTTGTAAGGCATCATCCCTCACAACTTTTTCTATATGTAACTGTTTATACATTAACAAAAGCTTACATTCTCCAGACTGTAAATATTTTTTTCTTCTATTCCTTTCTCTTAAAAATCTTTGGATTTTCACTATTGCAGTATTTTTTAAGTTAAGGAGATCTTCTTGTTCTTTCTTTTCTTTAAGTGAATTATAAGTCGTTTTTGCTAAACATTGCCTTACTTTACTTTGAATTTTTAAGATAGCATTTCTTTCAAATAGCCGCCTTAATTCACGGCATATTTTTTTATTTTTTAATTTACTTTTCCTAGACGGATCTGTAAAAACATCTCTGAATATTCTTTGTATTTTAATTGCAGATGCAACTTCAACAGTTCCTATTACAGAAGTAGTTCCAAGCCCAATCAAACTCTTTATCATTCCAGAAGAAGGAAAGAAATTATTTAAATCCCGATCCTCATTAGTTCTTTCTCTAACAATTGTAGTTATGTCAGCAGTTCTAGCAGCTCTATTGTTTTCTAAAAATTCCAACCCTTTTTTAGCTTCTGTGATTTCCTTATTTTCTTTCATTGTAGTGCTATTATGAAAACAATCAGAAAAACCATTTTGTTTATTTTGAATTATTTGTTTAAATATTTCAATATATTGGTCAAATTTACCTAAAAGAGTCTTGGCTTGTTCATCCAATTCACTGTTTTGACTTTGTATGTGTCTCATTTTGTTATACTCAAGAACATATTTAATATTTGCTCTAACAGCTGGATTTCTATTATTTGCTTGATATACATCATTAAAAGCAGAGCGAGTTTTTTCTACTGTACTACTATTTCTTTGTAAAATCTTAATTGAATCAGAAATATAAGTAATTTCATCAGATAACTGTTGTATTAAAGCCTCAACTTGAGGCTTTAGATCTTGTTTGGGGTCTATTTCTGGGTAATTTGGATTGTTTTGTGTCTGTCCGACATTAACTTTTACAGCATACATATTAAGCTCCTTTGTTATTTTTAGTCTTCTTTTATAAGTTTAAGAAGAAAATACAATTTACTAAAAATTTATATTAACTGTAAAGAAAATATGAATATATTATTTCATCTTAGATAAGACCTTAAGCCTGCAGTGGATTTAGAACCAAGATTAATTTTTTTAACATTTCTTAAAAAGATTTGCTATTTACACTCTAGAGAGTTTAGTAAGAAATTTTCGAACTAGAGATTGGATCTGAATAGCTGCGATTTTTTCTGCAGAGTCTATCATCCTTTTATCTCTAGCTTCTGTAGCTCTTGAATTTGTCGGGCACATAGGTCTTCCAAAGAAGAGCATTAAATTCCATTTTATGGAGCCTCCATATGTATTAATTCGGTCACGTACTACGTCTATCTTGTCTCTTTTTTCTTCATAAAAAGTTTGTTCAAAAAAAAGCAACTACCAAATTGAAGATTGTATTTCGCTTTTTTGAGAGTGCATTAGTCTAGGAAAAAAATAGGTGCAGATCTTCTTTGTCAGTTCTTTTATTAATGTATTGTATTGAACATTATTATTTTCTGCAAATTAATTTGCAGAAAGATCATCTGGAAGCATTGAATAAGAGCTATATTTTCCACCGATGTTTTTTAAGACAGCACTCCAGATTTTATCTGCATCGGTATTAAAAATAAGATCTGCATCAGCAGGGTAGAGGCACCAATAACCATCAGAGAGCTCTTTTTCTAGTTCTCCAAACCCCCAACCAAGATAGCCGAAGCAAAGAAGAAGGTTTTTTGAAGAGTTTTCTGAAAGAGATTCTTGTAAAAAAGCAAGATCTCCACCTAAAAAGACGTCATTACAAACATTAAGCATTTGATCTTGTTTACGATCTTCACTATGTAGAAGCATCATTTGTCCTTGGCGAAGAGGTCCACCTAATCTTAAATGGATACTTGGGTGAGAAAGCTCCTGCATTAACTCAGCATTTTCTGTATTTGTATCTAATTCTAAAGGTTTATTAATCATTAACCCAAAAGAGCCAGCGGCGGTATGTTCACAAAGAAGTACAACACTTTTAAAGGTCACAGGATCTTGAATTTCCGGAGACGCTGCGAGTAAAAAGCCTTTTTTTAGTCTAGTTTCTGGCATTGACATTCCTTACATGAATCAGGTTTTTGTAAATCTTCACTATCTCGTATTTGATAAAGCTCTTGATTATATAAGGTAACCCTTTCTTGAAGCGAGTTTAGCATATTCATAAATTCTAAGAATTTCTTTTGAAATTTTGCATTATTAGAAAGTTCTTCTGCGGAAAATCGTTCTGTTAACATATTCATTCTTTGTAAAGTAGATATAAGGGAGTCAACATCATGATTAATTTGAGCACCAAAGGCTTTTGGATCTTTTATAGAGTTTGTTTCAGCCATTAATTTAACTCGTTGTCTTTGCCATGGTTTACTATATTGAAAGAGTAGTCCATATTGATTAATGTCATTCATCATAGTATTAGCTTTACTTAATATTGCAGAGACATCTAAATAAAACCCATCATCAGTGACAAGTTTTCCAATAGTGCCTTTTCCACAAGCAATATCAGCTGTTATAGATTTTACATTACAAGCAAGACTTGCTAATGAATCAAAAAAGTCTTCCTCATTTAATTTTGCAAGCGCAGAATCTATTTGACCAACAGCACTTGTTAAACCGTTAATAAGGTTATTCACAGATGCTATAACGTGTGATTCATTGATTTCTTCAATTGTAGAAGAAAGGTTAGAAGCTAAAGAGCCAATAGAAGTAATTGTAGATCCTAAATTATCTCCATATTTATCCATCCACTGAATTACTTTTTCTAAGGTGTTTTCGACTTTTTCTGATAGTGCTTCAAACTCATTAACTGCTGATTCAAAAAGATCTGTGGAGTCTGCGTAGATAATATCTTTATCATTTAATAAAGTAGCTGTATGTCCAGGTTTTTGAGGTTGGGGGAGTATAGCGATATACTTTTCTCCTAAAAGTCCTTGAGTTTGAACTGTGAATTGATCTGTTGAATATACTTTTACTGATGAGTCTATTTTTAAAGTTAAAACAAAAGGAAAAACTTTTCCAAAAGCATTAACTGCAAATTGTCTTGCATTAGCAATTTGATGGATAGATTCAACTTCTCCAATAGGTTTACCAGCCAAAGTCACTCGTGTTCCAACTTGGATACCGCCAATATTGTTAAAGCGAACATTTAAGGTTTGTTTACCATCACCAATACTTGGTTTGATGAAAAGGATGATTCCTACAATTAAAAAGATACCAACAAAGACAAATAGTCCAATCAACATGTTTTTCATTGATTTAGCCATGAACACTCCTTGCTGCTCGTTTGATCAAGGAGAGATCTTTACCAATTGTCTCATTAAACTGATGAACAATAGGATGATCTGTTTGCATAAATGTAAGGGGATCGGCACAAATTTCAATTTTTCCATTATCTAGTAATGCTATTCTATCTGCTATTTTTAAAGTCGTAGGAATATCGTGAGAGACAACTATAGTTGTCCCTTTAAGTTCATCTTGTTGTTGTTCAATACACTCTGCAATATTAAGAGCTGTAACTGGATCAAGACCAGTAGTAGGCTCATCATATAAAATGTATTTCGGTTTATAGATTGCTCCTCTTGCGATACTTACCCTTTTTCTCATTCCTCCAGATATATCTGAAGGGTGTAAATCTTCAATTCCCTCAAGACCCACTTTTTTTAATGAATCTGTTACTAACCCTGCTATATCGTTCTTTGTTATTTTTTCGCCACCTTTTGTTAGGTGTTCTCTTAAATAAAAGCCAACATTTTCCGCAATTGTCATAGAATCAAAGAGTGCGCCCATTTGATAAATAGTAGCGATATTTTTTAAAGCCTCATATAATGCTGCTCCCTCTAGTTCATTCATATGAAAATCATCGATATAGATATCACCGCTCTCAGGTTTCATCAATCCTACAATGTGTTTTAAAATCACACTTTTTCCGATTCCTGATTTACCGAGGATGACAAAAATTTCATTGTCTTTGATTTCTAGGTTGAGATCTTTTAATACTTCGTTCTCACCAAATGATTTATACACATTTTTTATTTTTATCATCCTATAACCCTCAATATCTCATCATGTAGAGTGTTAAGTGCCATAGTTAAAAGGAAGTTAACAAATAGAATAATTACATATGAAATAACCACAGCATTAGTTGTGCTTTTTCCAACACCTGCTGCTCCTCCTGAAACCCTCATTCCCTTAAAACAACAAATAGTGGTGACTAAAACACCAAATACAATTGCTTTTGTCATACCTACAAAGATATCAAACATTGTTGTGTATATAGGGATGGGTTCCCAAAAAACGATAGGGGAGAGCCCGAAAAAATAAACAGAAATTAAATAACCGCCAAATACTCCCATCACGATACTAAAAATAGTAAGAATAGGAAACATGATAAACCCACCAATAAATCTTGGGCCTATAAGATAATTATAAGGATCAACAGCCATAGACTTTAAGGCATCAACTTGCTCAGTTACAACCATAGTTCCAAGTTCCGCTGTCATTGAAGCACCAACTCGTCCTGTAATCATAAAAGCTGTTAGAACAGGTCCGAGCTCAGTAAGCATAGCTTTTGCTACCATTAACCCTGTCACACTCGCCAAACCTTTATCAGCTAATTGATAATAAGATTGAGCAGCGAGAACAAGTCCTGTATTAAAACCGGTAAGCGCTACAACAGAAAGAGATAACACTCCAATATTGAAAAGTTGGTCTCGAATTAAACTCCATCTCGGAAATTTTTTGAAGATCGATAATACTACGCGGCCAATAAAGACAACATATTCCCCAGTGATGGTAAGAAGAGAAAATTGTGAAAAAAATCCTTCGAGCACTAAAATACCTTAAATAGAACACTTCAATTTGACTATGCAGATAAAAGTGAAAAATTCAAGATTTTTTTTACAGAAGCTCTAAATCATTTCATTATACAGCCTAAATCTATTTAGATTATTTACCAAGGGCACGAGATATAGCCTCATGTCTTTTTTGCTCTGCTTTATCAAGAAGGTTATCAATTTCACGTAATCTTTCTATAATATGATCTTTTGTTTTTGAACCATCTTGAAGTTCTTGTTTTAGAAGGTCAATTAATCCATCTAATTTTTTACGATCTGCTTGATCCATTTGCTGTAAAAAATCACTTACTTTCCCTCCGACATTTGAGACTGCATTGATGATTTTTCCAGCCTTGGCATCAGCCTCAAAAGCTCCTCCAACTATACCTAAAGCACTTGCAACGATTGCAATTGTCATTTTATAAGCAGAATGTCTATGATTTCGTTCTAGGAAATTATAGAGTTTTTCTAATCGTTTAGTTTGATCATGATGAAGAGCTTTTTGATTGATGTCACTTTCTCTTAGAGTATCTGTAAGTTTATATCTTGTTTTATCAAATTGACTTATCGTTGTAGGTTCTTCTTCTTGTGTAAGATGAGAAACTAATGTATTTATACGATCTAAAGCTCTTTGATTATGATCATCATTTGATATTTTTGCACCCATATTTACCCCGCAGCTACTTTTTTGTTTATATTTTCATAAATTCTTTGCTCATATTTAAGAGCTTGAATGAATTGAATTTTTGATTCTAAATCTTCATGTTCTATACGATCTAATGTTTTAAAAGCTTGTTTAATCACATCTCTATCCATTTCTAAATCTTTATTGTAATGTGTGCTTCTTGCTTGATGTTCTAAGCTTTCTTTTTGATAGTAACTTGAGATTATATCACTTGAATGTTTTGCCGCAGATAGAAGAGCTATACCAAGACGCATTATAAGAGCCATTTTATCAGCACTCATGGCAATAGATAATCCACCACTGATTAATCCAATAATTCCACCAAAAATTTGTACACCCATAGTGTATTCATTTTTAATATCGAGTTTTTCCATAATAACAGCAGCAACAGAGGCAAGTCCTGATAAAATTAAACCAACACCTGCAATCACTCCTAAAGGATTTCCGCTTGATAAGAGCGTGATCCCTATGCATATTGAAACAACACCCATTATTCCACCGATAGAGTTTGCCACTGTATCCCAAATACTTTTATTTTCATCAGATTTTTGGCAAGCACGCTCACTTGCACGTTGAGCTAAAAAGGCAGCATGTAAGTGTTTTCTATTATCCATCCCAATTTCATCAACAAAGACGTGAAGCTCTTTTTTTATCTCATCAAAGGTTTCCATAAAGCTGACAAGAAAGGCAACTTTTGAAATTTCTTCTTTTGGAAGATCTTTTTCTGATTGTTTTTCGTTAATGAATTCTTGAAGTCTAATTTTAAATTGTTTTAGATTAACATCCAAAGCTTCATGAAAATCAGTTTGAAGTCTATTTTGTTGAGCTAAGGTTTTAGATACTTTTGGATTTTCAGAAATGTTATCTATTGAAATGACATTTTCTATTTGAGGAAATTGTGAAGGCATAGGGGTTGACGAAATACTATCATTGATTCTTCTTAAAAGTGGTGTATCAAATGAGGGTAGTACTAATTTTAAAGACTGTTCATTGCGATTTATTTTACAATCATGAGTCATAATCTATCCTTGAGCAGCTAATTTAAGTTTATAAAATTTTTGATAAGCTACATGATCCTCAGTAATGGATTTTTCTACATGATCAAGCGCCTGTCTTGCTTGATCAAATTCTTCTAAACTAACTAAACATTCAGCGCCGTAGATGTGATTTAACAAATCATTTTCATCTAGCATAGCACACATGCCCCAAGCAACTAATGCTCCTGCATGATCATTTTGCATTTGTCTAGATGATGCCAAACCCTTCCAGAATTTTATGTTATCACCGCGAGCAAGTACAAGACGCATAAACATCACTTCTGCTTGTTGATATTGCTCAATTGTATAATATTTGTGAGCAATTGTGTAGATAAGTTTTATATCTTCATCAGTATATTGAGAAGGGTGTAAATCATCATCTCCTTCAATTTTTTCAGAAAGCTCTTTTAAATGATTAGCCATTTCAAGAGGGGTTTTTTCTTCTAATTCCATCATTATTATCTTAAGCCTTTCCCATATTTTGGGTCATAGTATCAATTTCAGAACGCTTACCAGCGCGATCTGCAGCCATCATACTAACGAGATAATAAGACTCCATAAGGGATTTTAAATCTCTTGAAAGATGAGTTAGTTTTGTTTGATCTTGTTCAATCAAAGAAGCAATAGTATCAGTAATAAAATCTAGAGTATCCTGAGAGACTTCCTCAATATTAAATCCATTTGGAAATGGATTTTGATCTTCAGAGATCACCCCTTTATTTTGCTCGCAGATATCTGGGAAATGTTTATTTTGATAACGCTCAATTAAATCTGCGTATTGATCTAATGAAACTGTTTTTTTATTTTTTGTAAAGTCATCCCTAAATTTTAATAGTTCACGATAAATACTTTGCCCATCTTGTATTCGCTTTGCAATATTATCTTCTATCTCTGTGTATTTAGAAAGCTTATCATTAGTTATGGCACCATAGCGATTAAGGAGATTAATATTTGCAAGATCTAAATGGTAGGTTCCATCTTCACCACGGACGGTTTTTGGACTACTTAGTAGCTTTTCTAGATCATCATTTTTCTTTTGTTTTTTTAAAGGTTGAGAAGATTTATCAAATAAATAAGTTTTGGGTTTTCGTTTTGGATTCTTTTTACTAACTGATTGAGACGCTTTTTCAAATATAGTTGATTTTATGCTCTTTTTAGGAGGTAATTCGTCAAATTCTTTAGAGTCACTTTCTAAATCAACCGTATTTGCCCCATTGCATATATAAGTGCCATCTTTTGCATTAATCCTACTTCTATCTTTGCAAATATAATTGCCGTTTTTAGAGTCAATTTTTGATAAATCAGATTCTAATGGTTCATCTTGCTTTAGACTTTGGTAATCTTCTTGGTAATAACCATGGAATGAATTCTTATCGTCATCATTGAAATTTTCAGAATCAATTAAAGTGGGCATAAGTTCTTCTCCTTAAAAACTCCTTGCAAAGATATTACTAAATTTAGAGATAATAATCAATGAACTACTCTCTTTAAAATAAACTCTTTAAGCATAATATCTATAATTGACTTTTTTGTTATTTTTATGTATTATATTTTTAACCCACCCCCTACAAAGGAGAGAATATGAATAATATCGCTATCATTTTAATTGGTTGCTTGGTTTTTGTTATTGGTTTAATACTATCAATAGTTTCAACGGTAATTAGTCTTTGGTTTAGAGCATTAGTATCATCTGCTCACGTTTCAATTTTAAGTATTATTGGTATGAGAATTAGAAAAGTACAACCTCGTTTAATTGTTGATTCTAAAATTAATCTTACAAAAGCAGGGTTAAAGGCCATAAGTATATCAGAGTTAGAAACGCACTATTTGGCGGGTGGAAACTTAAGAGAAGTCGTAAGAGCGTGTATTGCTGCTGATAAAGCAAATATTAAATTGACATGGCAGCAAGCAACAGCGATTGATTTAGCGGGACGTGATTTATTTGACGCTGTAAAGACTTCCGTACTTCCTAAAGTGATTGATTGTCCTAAGGGCGGAGAAAAATATATTTCAGCAGTGGCAAAAAACGGAATTGAGCTTTTAGTAAGGGCGCGTGTGACTGTTAGAACAAATATTATGCAGTTAGTGGGCGGTGCAACTGAAGAAACTATTATCGCTCGTGTTGGGGAGGGTATTGTTAATGCTATTGGTTCTGCAGATAGTCATTACGATGTATTACAAAATCCACATAGTGTTTCTGAAACTGTGGTTCAAAAAGGCTTAGATAGACAAACAGCATTTGAAATTCTATCTATTGATATTGCAGATATTACAGTGGGTAAAAATGTGGGGGCGGTACTTCAATCTGAGCAAGCATTAGCGGATATGAAGGTGGCGCAAGCAAAAGCAGAAGGTAAAAAGTCTATGGCAATTGCCTTAGAGCAAGAAAATAAAGCAAAACTTATTGAAGCAGAAGCTCGTATTCCAGATGCAATAGCAGCTGCATTTGAAAAAGGTCAATTAGGTATTATGGATTATCAAAAGATAAAAAATATCATGGCAGATACTGATATGCGCATGGCTTTGGCTAGTGAGGAGAATTAATGGTTGTAAAGTTTAAACAAGAAAGTGCTTTTTTTACCGATGCTAAAAGACAAAAGAGACGTTCAAATAAAAAAATGTCAAAAGTATTGAAGTTAGTCGGTGGTAGGAAAGGTTTATTATTATCGTCAATATTATTAGATAAACCTAAATATAAAAATCCTTTTTTTAGTTAGAGAAATATAAGAAGTTGATTTATTAACCCTCAAGGTTTAGTGTGAAAATAAACCCTTGAGAATATGGCAGAGCTTAAAGTTTATACAGTTTTCCTTCCTGTGAAGCAACGTAAAATGTTAAAGTTGTTTCAGAAAATAACAGATCCAACATCTAGGATCTATTCACAGTTTGCTTGCCATAATTATTTTGATGAAAGGTGGGAAGAGTCTGCACGTAACTATTTTAAAAAATTCAAAGGCGCGGCATTAAGAAAAACATGTTTCCCTGGGGTTCTGAGATTAATTACCACGAAGCAAGAACGGGATCGTCACTTTGTTCCTCCATTTTATCGTGTGAAAGAAGAAAAAGATTTTGATCAAATAGAGCAAGCAGTGGCTGCTTTAAACTCAAGTGAGAGTGTTCATGTTTTAGAAGGTGATTTTGAAGCTTCTAGGAAGTTAAAAAAACGTGTTAATCTAGCTTTGATGGATTTAGCTATACAAGGTGAGACTATTCTTAGCCCAGTAGATAGTTTCTTTGGGGAGATGCCAGCACTTACATCTTTTAATAGTGGTTATCCACCAAGGTTTAGTGAGCACTTTAAAAGAAAAAAGTATGCTCGTTATCAAGACTTTTTGGTGAAAAACTATTTACTCGATCCTCTAATAGTAGCAAAGCTTAAGCAACTTGATCATTATTATGATGGACGGGCTTATCCTGATATAACACTTAACGAGCCGGAAGTGTTTTTAGAAACCCTAAAAGCTGTGAATAAAAAAAGGTTAGAACAAAAAAAGCCTTATATTGGTTTTTTAAATCCAGTTTTATACTCTAATGCGCGGATTTTTAGACGCAATGTTAATGAAGAGCGTTATGGATTCCCTTTCTCCGTTACACTATGGCGACCAAATATTGGTTTAGGTGAACCCCAACTTGATCGCTTTGAGTCACTATTTTAGAAATTCCCCTAGATATATTTAAAAAGTTTTAATATACTATTTACAATCAATCAAACTAAGGGTGGTTGTTTGTGAAAAAGTATTTTTTTATATCACTTTTACTATACCAGTTTTTGTATTCAAACTTTGAAACTATTTCTAAATCAAGTCTTCTTCATTATAGGTGGAATAGATGTTCTCAGTTTGGTGAAGATGGTATTATAGATGAAATATTTAGAAGAATGAGAATTCAAAATGGTTTATTTGTTGAATTTGGGGCGATGGATGGTATTAAGTTTTCTAATACTTATGGATTATGCTGTAAAGGATGGAAAGGGCTATATATTGAATCAGATAAAAAGTATGAACAAGCTCTTCAAAAACGATTTTGTAAACGAAAAAAAATAAACTATGTAATAGAGTTTATTAAATGGAAAGAAAATCAAAAGGGTCGATTTCTAGATGATATTCTTGATGAATTTCTTCCAGGAAGAGAAATTGATTTTATGTCTATTGATATAGATGGGGGAGACTACTTTATTTGGAAATCCCTAAAAGCTCGACCAAAAGTATTATGTATTGAATGCGGGTTTGGGTACCATCCCTTATTTGAAAAGCCAGTTTCTGAAGAAGCAATATTATCACATCCATCAGTAGGGCAGCCAATGAGTTTATTTATTAAGGAGGGGTATAAGCAGGGATATATTCCAATAGCCTATAATTTTGTAAATCTATTTCTTATAAGGAAGGATTATGCTCATTTTTTTGATGAGATAAAAAAAGATCCTATTGATTTATTTAAAGACTCATTTAAATTGTTAGATTTAAAATTTAAAGAAAATTTTTTCATGATGCGAAATAGATTACAAAAACCCTTAGAAGATAAGGACTATGATAAGATTCTACCTCTTAATTTTTAGAAGTTATAGCTTATCTATCAGGCCAATCAAGTGTAGAGACGTTTCTGACTTCAACTTTGGATTCAGATAAGATGAATTGTTTATCACCAACCTCTACATGGTATAGTTGAGTTTGGGAGCTTAATGAGCGGCGTTCAAGTATTTTGATATTGCCACGACCATTTTTCTTAGATATTACGCTCATTGGTGAGGATCTTTTATAGATGTAAACAATGATCATTCCAAAAATAATTAGGATACAAAGGAAAATGAGTGTTCTAAAAAATTGTTTTTGATAGGAGGGGTCAATAAAATTTGGAGTCGTAGCTTCAGGTTTTAAAGAATCATCATCTATGGTTACTTCAGGTGTTTTATTTTGATTTTTTTGCTTTAGGCGATCTGCAGGATTTGCTTGATCCATTGTTTTTTCTTGGCAAGAAGAAGATTTTTTAGCAGCAACTTCATTAGCAACCTCAATTGTACCAAAGAGAAGTAATGGTGCTGTAATAAGAGCTAGAATTTTTTTTGTCATATACTATTTATCTCTTTTTTTTCATTTATCGTCCAGGTATAATTGTAATATGCGTGGAATAATTGCTTCAGATATTGATAGAACATTGACAAATCGGGATCATGTGATTCCTAAAGATGTCATTAAATACTTACATAAATGCTATGATGACGGGTTTGAGATAGTCTTTTTAACAGGAAGAACTTTTACTTTTTCAAGAAAAGCTTTATCTTTATGTGACTTTCCTTTTCATTTAGGTGTGCAAAATGGTTCTGAGGTTTTAAAGATCCCAGAAAAAGAATTTCGAATGCAGAAATTTTTAACTAGAGAGAAAATGATGAAAATTAGATCTCTTAACCCATATTCTGATAGGGATTATTTAGTTTATTCAGGTGTAGCACTTGGTGATTTTTGTTATTATGTAAAAGAAAATTTTGAAGATGAAGCGCTTGAGTATATTGAAAGAGTTCAAGGGTTTGGGTTGGTGAGTTATCAAAAAATTCCATCATTTGAAGAAATAGAAAATATTCACTTTCCGGTGATGCGTTTATTTGGTTCTTTAGAACAAATGGAAGAGGTGAAAGAAAAGATTTTAGAAGCTGAGCCTGATGTGTCCTGTGTGATTTTACATGATTTATCACCAGGTGGATCTCATATTATCATGGTCTCAGAAAAGGGTGTTGATAAGGGGAGTTCATTAAAGAGACTAGCTGATCATTATGATTGGACAGGGCCAATGATAGGATGCGGTGATGATTTAAATGATATGACTATGTTTGACACCGTTGATATTTCTATTGGAATGGAAAATGGTCATCCTCGTTTATTAGAAAAAGCAACAATCATAGCAAAACCATCTTATGATATGGGGATTATTGATGCCTTAGATCAAGCAATAGGAATGATAAATGATTGAGACAAAGTCTAAGGTTTTACAAAATGCGCTTGAATTTTGTGAAAATCACAAAAGTAAGTATACAGGATGTATTCATTTTAAAAATGATAGAGAGGATACAAGGGATGTAATTCCAATTTTTGAAAATATTCTTTACGGTATGAGTCTTGTTTCAACACTTTCTAAAGAAAAGGCAGAAAAGGGATTAGCATTTATTGAAAGGTTATTTCATTTTTCTACAGAAAATGGTTTTTGCGGCTATGTTCATGATTTTCCACAGGTCTATCAAGATAAACCAAATGTTTGGATACTTTTAAGTCTATCATACTTCTTAAAACACTTTTCTAAAGTCATTCCATCTTCTTCAAGAGTTAAAATTGAATCTAAAAGAGATGAATTAATTTCAATTATACAAAAACGAGAGCTTAAGTTTATTGATCAATATGTTTTTGAGACAGCGATGTTTAAAAAACCTTTAGATTTTGAACCGACTTCTCTTTCAGATTATGAGACTCTTATTTTATGTAAGCTTTTAAGAGAAGAGGATGTAACTCTTCCTTGGCATCGAGAGTTAGATGTTTATACTGGATCCTTACCTGAGACCTACTACGAAAAACATTTACCTAAATCATCACTCTTTTCACAACTTGCGATAGAACAAGGTGTTCATATAAGCGCCTTATATACTGCTCTTCTACCTAAAAATACTTACCAAGATCTGATTTCATACCCATCCTTTGAGCGTGATGATCTCTTTGTAAATCATCAAGAAGATCTTTTATCAATTCACTTTGATAAGCATTCGATAGTAGCTCAAGGTTCCTTTGATTTAAAAGTAGATGGAGATCATATAGACATATTTTTAGATGAGTTTGAAGAAATCTCATTTTATTTCTCTGATTATTTAAATAGCAAAGTTCTAATTGAAGACCAAAAGGCAACAGCCTTTTATCCTCAAGATAAATTAACTCTTCAAACAGAGAAGAAAACTCTCACTCTATCATTTAATTGTAAAAAGCACTCTTTTATGGGACATATAATGAAAGGCAATCGAGAGAATCAACTTATTGATTGTAATCAGAATTTTGCTTTATTTGATCACAAAATTCACCTACGAACAACTATTAAATAGTTTAGTTAAGAGGTGAGGGGTGTAGAAGACTTTCCCTTGATGGCTCTTGAGGTATTTCTAAAAACGGCCCCATGGCATGAAGCCCATTATCTACATAGATCGTCGAAGCTGTAATTCCAGAGGCATCATCACTTAATAAAAACATTGCTGTTTTTGCAACTTGTGCTCCCGATAGCTTTTGCTTCATCGGTGAATTTTCTGTTGAGAAATAAGTCATCTTTTCTATATCACCAATTGCCTTTGCAGCGCGGCTTTCTAGAGCCCCTGCAGAAATTGAGTTAACTCGTAATCCATATTTACGGCCTGCTTCATATGCTAAAGTCTTAGTGTCACTTTCAAGGGCGGCTTTTGCAGAACTCATACCCCCACCATATCCTGGCACGATTCTATTAGAAGCTAAATAACTTAAATTGATGATTGATCCATTTTTATTCATATTTGGAGCAAAATGCTTGATCATACTCACAAAAGAATATGACGAAGTGCTGATAGCGTCTAGATAACCTTCTCTAGAGGTCTCTAAAAGCGATTTTTTTATCTCAGGTGCATTTGCAAGAGAGTGCACTAAAAAATCAATCGGCCCAAAATCTTGTTGAACTAAATCTGCGACATCACCAATTGCATAATGCTCTACATCTTTATAGCGCTTACTTTCTGAGATTGACTTAGGAACATCCTCCATAGAGTCAAAAGATGCATCAAGAGGGTAGATACCTGCAATTTCCATATCTGTGCCATCTGATAACTTTGTGTTGAACTTATTGCGAGCAAGCCCTGTCTTAAAAATCTTTAGGATAGGCACCCAAGTACCTGCAATTATCTGACACCCTTCCTCCGCTAAAGCTTTTGCAATGGCCCAACCAAATCCCTGATCATCACCTAGTCCTGCTATAAAAGCTTTTTTTCCTTCAAGTTTTTTCATATTTTCACTTCCGTTATAAAGTTTTTTAAGTTTAACCAATTTACTATCTTCCCTCTTTTTACGAAACCCAATTTTCAAATAAGAGCCCCACACCTTTTCAAATAGAGGGTCATGCCTGCAATTTAAGCAATTTGAAAATCAGAAAAGTCTAGAAGGACCACATTAATTATTTTATGAAGGTTCAATTGAAGTCCTTTTGTAGTGAATGCTCATCAATCTAAATTGTGAAAACCTTTTAACTTTATATATCAGTGAATGTGACTTATATTTCTACTATTTAGACTACTTGCAAATGTATGTACAATTTCTAAAAGAGCTATTGATTTTTGATAAGGGTCACGGAAGATAGCAGCTGTAGTTTTTGCTTCTTCAATATTACCAATTTTTGCTTGTGCTTTTAGAACCTCTATTAGAGGTTCTAATTTATGATAAAACTGAGTTATATTTGTGATTGTGGCTTTTGCACCTTTGATATCACCAGCCTTTGCTTGTGCCTTTGCTATCCATTTAAGGGATTTTGATCTATTTGAATAGTCTATAATGGTCACAGCAATAGCAACTGCATCAGTGAATGTGATTTTTGCTCCATCGATATCACCAGCCATTACTTGTTCTTCTGCAATTTCTCTGAATGCTAATGATTTAAGATATGAGTCAGGCATAGTCTCAGCTATTGCTTTTGCTTCATCGATATCACCAATCTTTGCTTGTGCTTTGGCAATTTCCCTTAGAGTTTTTAATTTATAAAAAGGTTCAGGTATGGTTGCAGCTGTAGTTTTTGCTCCATCGATATCACCGGTTTTTGCTTGTGCTTTGGCAATTTCCATGTAAACTATTGTTTTATAAAAAGAATCACTCATAGATTTAGCTATGGTTTTTGCACCTTTGATATCACCATCGATTGCTTGTTCTTCTCCAATTTCCATAAGTGCTTCTAACTTAGCTTTATCATCGGGAATCTTTGCAATTATGACTATTGCACCTTCAATATCACCAGCCTTTGCTTGTATTTGTGATTGTGCTTTTATAATGTTTAAACATGCTTTTAATTTAGTATGAGGAGTAGTTATGGTTTCAATTAAGGTGTTTGCATCAGTGAGTGTAACTTTTGCACCTTTGATATCACCAACTCTTGCTTGTGCTTTGGCAATTTCTAAGAGAACTTGTGCTTTTTTAAAAGGATCAGAGATGGTCTCAATTGTAGTTTTTGCTCCATCGAAATCACCAGCCTTTACTTGTATTTCTGCAATTTCTACGAGAACTTGTGCTTTTTTAAAAG
>JAJACQ010000024.1 GCA_022601435.1 Chlamydiia bacterium | reverse complement strand
GATCTCTCAAACCCGATCTCAAACCCGATCTCAAACCCGATCTCAAACCCGATCTCAAACCCGATCTCAAACCCGATCTCAAACCCGATCTCAAACCCGATCTCAAACCCGATCTCAAACCCGATCTCAAACCCGACCTCAAACCCGACCTCAAACCCAACCTCAAACCCGATCTCAAACCCGATCTCAAACCCGATCTCAAGCCCAACCTCAGGATCAACCTGACCAATCTCGATCTAGCTCAAGACAAAAAGTGGGTGATGCATTGCCTTCTAAGACGACCCATAAAAGAAAATCCCCTAAGACACCTATGTCTAATTTTTTAACAACTGTATTGACAGAGCTTCTGCCCTCTACTAACTGCCTCAAGTGTATTACTGCTATAAAATCCTATATAACAAAAAAAAAATGTATCCCTCATTGTTCAATAAGCCAAGATGCAATTAGCAATCTGCTTAAAACAATAGATCCCACCTTACTTAAAGGCATTGATCGATGCAAAAGAAATTGTATATCTTACATAAAAGATAGAATAAGAGATCTGATTAGAGAGTCAATCCGAGCTATATGTATTCAAAAAGATGCTGAATTGAATAAAGAAGAATTTAAAAAGAAAGTTGAACTCTATTTTAAACTGCTTATTTTTGAAGCTGAGCACTATAGACAGCAAATATCAAAAGTATATGAAGCTCCTAAAAGTGGAGAAGTAAACAGTCTTTTTACAAAAAATATTAAGGCAATAAAAGAAAAGCAAGAAAAAAGCCTTAGTGAGATAGAAAAGCCTTCTTTTGAAGGTACACTACGCAGTCAGTTTGATAGACATTCACCATCTTCCGATCCAACATCTAATGTTAAAAGAACCGCCAGATCAAATACTTATTCATTACTAAAAACTAGAGAAGATCGATTGTCTACTAGCTCTTCTTCAACTATGACGACTTCAACCTCAGTCTCATCAATCACTACTACCCAAATGAATAAAATAAGCAAGCTTATTCACGAATTTAAAGAAACCATACAATTTCTTTCAAGAAAAAGAAATACTTTGACAGCACAATTAAGGAGTTATACAAGACTACCACTGCCTGAATTGACTCCTCAATTAGTCAATCGTTTTTTACCAAACTTTCCTCAAGAATATCAAGAGGATAGTAGACTTATTAAAAAGCGTATACCAGACCAACTTTCAACTTTATCACGAAGTATAAACTGTAGCGAAATTACAAGTGCACCTGATACAGTTGTAGCTTATATCGAATCCTATTATAAGCTAAAGGAGCTTGAATTTCAACTAGTGTTTCTTAAAATTAATTATAGGGGTAATTCCGTAACTAATTATGAAAATAAACTGAATGAACTAAAAGAATCTGGCGAGTCTTTAATCGACGCTTTAGAAGAACTTGAAAAAGAGCCTTCATGAAATAAAAAGTTGAATCACTAAATGTCTGTTTTAGTCTATTTTAAATTATTAAACCAAAATACTATTGTTTTTAATCTGCTATAAACCCTCACTTGCTTTCACCGAATCCATTTCACGATTATACTTTAAAAAAAATCCCCAATATCCAATACAACTAAATTTCATAAAGCATAGTAAACCCTTTACCCTACAAATCTTAATCAAGAATATCCCAGAACTTAAAAATAGCTTAAAATCATAAGATTTCTTTTAAATTAAGAACACTTTAAATGCTTTATAGTGTTATAAAAACCTAAATATTGCTATAATTTAATTAGATTCACTTTTCTTTAAAGAGTTAAAGGAGTATTTATAGAAACCTCACCTTCCAACCTAAATTTAAGTCTGAACATATTTGAACAAGGACATAACCCACACCCTCCTAGTACAAATAATCATTTTCCTTATCACGCTTCAATATTGAGCCCAAATGACCATGCATTTGCAGCCCATATCCAAGCTTTGAGGGCAACTCACTCATACTCTTCATCTTTACCTCTCCTTTGTTCGTCACCTAGAGATTCACTAAATTATAATAGTTTTGAGAAGTTTACGGATTTAGATATAGATACGGATCATTCCCCTAGCCATGAAGCGGCCAAAAAAAGACCTAAAACACAACGAGCGGTACAACCCACTGATTCATCTACTTCAACTGCAAGGCTTGCAGAACCTATACCATCTACACAGGCAATAATTCCCTTAGCTTCTCACAATTTAACCCTTATCGAAAAAGTCACCACTATCTCTGAGACTACTAGTCCTCATACCACTTCTAATTCTAGTAGTAGAAGCTCTAAACAACCAACTCCCCATTCATTTTCTACACCTCCTCTAAAGACAGACCCCATAGATATTTTTGAAGAAATATTTCTTAAGCTAATAGAAAAAAACACACAAATAAATGGAATTCGAAGTAAACTAGTAATAGAAAGCGCCAATAGTATGCAAATTAAAGCGAGGAATAAAAAACGCCCCCTTTGTTCATTACATCAAAAACCTACCGTAAATAAAGAGCTTCGGAAGTATATCTCTAAGATAAAAAACTACATTAAAGACTTAAAAAAAAGCAGTGACTCTACAATAAAACCTATTGAAACTAAAAAGTTATTAAAAGACACACTTAATGCTTTTTATAATGCTAAAAAAATTGAAGAGCAACAGATACAAAAAATCTCTATAGACAGAATTCATTTCATTAACTATCGCATCCATTTAATTGCTATTGAATCATTGACAATGCAATTATTGAGACAACTTGAGAATATAAACCCTGAGCCCTCACATTGCCCTTCAACCCGACCTTTAATAGCTTCTGCTATCCCTTTTCATCCGACACCACAAGTAGTTGAATTGCAAACAAGTTTTAATGACTATATAGAAGGCATTAAAAAGTTATATGAACAGCAAAAACCAATAGTAAAACTAAAAACAATTAATGAAGATCTAAAAAAAGAAGTCGAAAAGAATAAAGATTCATTTCCTTCATGGTATAAGATTACCCGCATGAAGACGGCTTTCAGAGATGCTCAATTAAATCTCCTCTTAGAAAAAACTAATAAATGCCTTGAACTTCATTTTCAAAACGAACATTTTTTAGAAGATGCTTACAATAATCAGTTCTTACAAGAGATAATAGAGATTTGCTTTAAAATAAAGGAAATAAAATATCAAATAATAGAGCGCAAATATAAAACTCATCACAAATTTACAGAATATAGTTTGCTATTTAAAAGATTTAAGATGAGAAAAGACTTATTATTACAAAAGATATCAGAATGTTTAAATGATTAAATTAAAATTAAACGAAATGAACATCAAAAAATAATTTATTTTGCAAATTACTATTGAACTAAACTTAAGAAAATTATATATTTATCCTTAATTTTTAAACAATAAAAAATTAAGGAATCTATGCTGCCATTAGGATTACCACTCACCCATTTACAACAACTTACTCAGCTGCAACCAAATCATCCACCTAGACATTCACTTTCGCAAGTACATTCTCATTCTCAATTTGATTCTCATTCTCAATTTGATTCTCATTCTCAATTTGATTCTCATTCTCATTCTCACACTCCACAACAAGCCACCATATTTGTTAAAAGGTGTAAGAGAAAAAAATCCCCTAATACAGGTATACTTCCCCCCCTTAATAGATAAAATTTACAAACTCCTGACTTGTCGAGAAAATCATCGATTTCTTAGTAATTTAAAAAGTTATATAACAAAACACAAGATTACTGATTGTTCAATAAGTGAAGGATCTTTTGCACAACTACTTAAAGCCGAAGCCATACCTGATATAAGAGACTCTGAAAGAGTCAATGTAACTAAGTTCAAATATAGAATTTTACAGCTTATTAAAAGTACATCACTATATTTAAATAGAAAACCTGATAGTTCAGATAAAGCAACATTAGAAAATAGAGTTAAACTTTATTTTAAAGCAAGCATTTTCGAAGCTGAACACTATAAAAACCAAATACCTAAAATATATCATTCGCTCGTCATGAAACAACAAAAACTTTGCGAATTTACAGCCGGCATCAAAGCACTAAAGAAAATAGAACTAGAGAGTCTTCAGGCTGTAGAAGATTTTTTTAGCCAACCGTGTTTTCAACCTACCACACCCCAACCATCTTCATACGCAACATTAAGTGTTAAGAGAGCTGCCTCAACAACTACCAATCCATTACAAGTACCCGAAAACAATCAATTGTCAACCAGCTCTTCTTCTACAATGACGTCTTCAACCTCAGTTGCATCAAGCTCTTCTTTCCCAAGTGAAACAATAACACTTCTCTTTAAACAATTTTATGAAATTAAAAGGAAAATGGCAGAGCAAAAAGGAAATTTAATGAATTATATACGCAGTAAGACAACACAAGTCGTGCCTATGTTTCCTCTTACTGGCGTTGCCCCTTTTTTAAAATATTTCCCTGAAATTTATCAAAAAGATAAGGAACTTAATACTCGTTCAATAAATAATCAATTTTCATCCTTAGGAAATTTAATAAGATCCAAAAAAACCCCAACTCATAAAACTATACAGTATATAAAATCCTTTTTTCTGCTAAGGAGGTATGAGTGGGATAAACACTTGTTTCCCATAATTAAAAGTATTAGGGCAGAAAAAGAAAGCACATCTATAACAAGATATAAAGACATGCTAAAACAACTAAAAGCGTCAGGCGAAGCCTTAATCCAAGCACTAAAAGGAGAGCATGACAACAATCCTTCGTAGAAATGAAATTATTAAGCTAAATTACTAATTCTTTCAGATTTTAATATTGAAATAAATGTCTATGGACTATATATTTATCCGCTTTTTTTAAAGCATAAAATTAAGGACTATTTATGAACCCTTATGCTCCCAATCCCAATCCCTATCCCAACCCCAATGTATATGACCCAAGATTTGCACCTTTAGTCACGAGACAAACAACTGAAGCTGGGACTTCTTTTACTAACACAGATCTGTCAACAGTAGTCAGATTACGTCATCTTGGACAACCACCTTCTCAAAATGAACCTAATTTAGCTTCTAGAGAATATAATCATCTTCAAACACAAGCTCAACAATTTAATCTCCTTTTTAGAGATGCTCAGCAACGCTTAAGCCATATACTGCCTCCAGGTCCATTAACAGATCAACAACAGCAACTACTGCACCAACAGCTACACCAACAGCTACACCAACAACTACAGGAACAAGTACACCAACAGATACAGGACGAACAGCAACAAGCAGAACCAGCACCTCTAAGCCAATCCAACACAACTACCGGATGCTACATAAGTGGAGCGCGTGAAGCGTATCCTCAACGCACTCGAACAGTTAGTGTTATGGCACAATCTATAGAAACTAACAAGCCAACTGCTGATATGACTTTTACAACCACTAGTATAAAGAAACTTATCCCCAAAATCTTAAGAAGTTTAAATACAGAATCTATCAGAGCTGTAAATAGTAGTTTTGAACTTGCACTTAGAAAGAATAGGCATAATAGATTTTTAATAAATCAAGTAACAATCGAAAATTTAGTTAGTAAATTTCCTTTTAATATTCAACAAGAACTCTCTTCTATAGACAAAAAAACTCTAACACCTCTTAAATCAACAATAACAAATAGAATACATAAAGCATTTAGAGAATTCCAAAAGTCCCCTTCAATGACTACAGAAATTGAATCATTGAAACCACAAATAGAGAGCTATTTTAGCTTATGCATATTTGAAATAGAATATTACCAAAAATTTTTATCAGATGTATATGAAAATGAAACTTTAATGAATAAAAAAAGAGTCTTTCAAGCCAACTTAAATGAATTGATACAGAAAAAAGAGGCATGCCTTGATGGTTTAGATGAATTATTAAGAATTATTAATCCACAATTTTCTACACCACACGAAAAAACTGCTAAAAAAAGAAATACTACATCATCTCATTTAGGAACTTCAACAGCAGAACCTAAATCCACTAGTAGAAAAACTAAAAGGCCACATCTACAGCCACGTTCAGAGCAACAAACCTCAGTAAAAAAACACCAACCAAAAGCAACTTCTAAAAAAGGAAAAACTTCTAAGCCTCGGTTACGAACTTCAACAGCAAAACCCAAACCCACTAAAAGAAGAACTACAAAGCCACATTCAGAGCAACTGACATCAGCAGAAGAGCACCAAGCAAACGTAACTTCTAAAAAGCAAAAAACTTCTAAACCTCGTTTACTGACCCCAGCAGTAAAAGACCCAACAACCCATAGCACTACTTCTACAACTAGATCTCAATCACCATCCAGTTCAACTACTCAAGCCCCTAGTTATTCATTTCCTTCATCACAAAAGATTTTATTAAACCCTCGCATAAAGGATCTTTTTGAACATTTTAAGAAAGCTGGCAGCGCGGACCAAGAAAGACTCTACTTAGAAAGTCTATATTTACTTTCAAAGGAAGAGCCTACCTAACATCTAGTAAAAAAAATTTAATAGCTGACAATTAACTTTTTAGATAAATTCGACTCCTCACTCTAATTAGTAATTAAATTTACTTCTAACTTTGTTTACTCTAGAATTAAATTCTTTATAATGTCATAATTAACAGCTTTCAGGCGACAACTGAAAATCTAAAAGAGCAGATATACTTAATCAAATTAGCTTTAATATGCAAGAATTAGAGAAAGCTAGACTTGAAAGCATTGAAGCTGTATCAAATACTTTCCCCGAGATTATAGAAATTTTATAGTATTGAGATAGTTT
>JAJACQ010000023.1 GCA_022601435.1 Chlamydiia bacterium | reverse complement strand
TCTTATAAAAAATTGATAAAAAGACAAAGTATAATATCATTTGTAACTTCCAAATGTATGAATGTTCTTGTGGCAAACAATATAAAAGACTTAAACCCTTTCATATTCACCGAGCTTCTTGTGAGCTTTTACGTTTAAGTAAAAAAAGTAATCAGGATATTTCACATTTATCTGATTTACCTTCTCAACAAGAGATGTGGTTAGCTCTTCAGACAGCTCTAGTACAAATCGATACTCTGAAAACAAAGGTAGAAAGGCAAGAAAGATGGATCAAAAGACAAAGGAAAAAGATACCAGTAATTGACTGGTTAAATACAAACTGTAAACCTGATTTTACTTATGAAGAATGGGAACAACAAATAATGCTAAATCAAAAAGATCTTCAACTAATATTTGACCATGATTTTGTGAATGGCATGTATTATATAATGCAAAAACATCTTGATATTGCAAAAGAATCGCTATTACCTATTAGAGCCTTTGAGCAAAAACTGAATATATTGTTTGTATATACCGGTAAAACCTGGGAAATGTTAGATGCTGATAAAATGAGTGCGCTAATAGATAAATTTCATAAGAAAATACATACTTTATTTGTTAAATGGAGTGATAAAAAGCAAAAACGCATGGATTTTAATGATATTGATGAGAGTTATTACAAAAATATTACAAAGGTAATGGGAGGATCTTTATCAAAAATAGTATCGACCAAGAAGATTAGCTTCAAATTATATAATCATTTGAAGTTCAATCTAAGAAATATTGTCCAATATGAATTTACTTTCTAGATCTACGTTTGCGCTTTTTAGAATGCCTTTTACTTTTACCCGACTTATTAGTAATCAAATAAAGTTTTTCTTTACTTAATCGATTTACAGAAATACTAAATAAATACTTTTTATTATATGCGGTATCAGCGACTTCCAATAAAATTTCTGGCCCACGAGTAACATTTATAAATTTAAATGGACCACGAAGAGCCACAGATCCTCTATCAAAATAAAGCAAATCGCCTTTTTTCATTTTTTTGTAATTTGCTTTGCTTAATTGCACTACAGAAGGACCGTATAAAATTTCAGAGAAATCCTCTACATTTTGCCCTCTTGGTGCTCTTCTATAGGCAAGTCTATCATTTATGATAGCATTAAATTCTCTACCTTTAGAATCGCGAATTGCTACATTCTTGCTGGTAAATGAGTTTAATTTTGTAGGAACTCCCTTATCTTGCAACTGTGGACTTTTGTCTGGGAAAATAGAAAGAGAGGTAGGTGTCTTGGACTTCTTTCTTCCAAATGCTTTTCTTTTTTGAATACTATAAGTTTTACGCATGGTTCTCTTCTTTTTTTTTTGTTTTTTTCGTTTTCCTCCGTGTTTAGATTTTCTATTTGATCTTTTATGTTTACGTGTTTTGGCCATATATAAAAATAGTTAGATTTTTATATATTTCTTATTTTATAATTTGTATTTTTTTCTAAACGTATCTACCAGCACAACATCAACTCCTTCTTCTCGCGCTTCTTCCGCTTTTGATGTATCTTCTTCTAAATCTTTAACAAGTACTACAAAGGTGCTTTTGCTAACTGAAGTACTGATTTTAGCTCCTAAATCAACAAGTGTTTTTTTTAAAGGCTTGTCTCTGAAACCTGTCATTACAATACGTTTTCCATAAAGTGGATGCGATTTGTCAATATTTTGACCCACTTGTTCATTTAATTTGTTTGTTAGACCCGCATCAGTAAGGAAAGATATGAAATTGGGTAGATTTTTTACGAAAAGTTTTGCTCGCTTTTTGCCAACATTTTCAACCGCTGCCACTTGATCAATCTTGGTATCAGGTTGTTCGCTGGATTCAAAGATATTTGGATATTCATGGATAATATTTCTCAATATTGAGGAGCCCAATCCTCTACCAAATACATTAGACGCGCTGGCAATCATTACTAAAGAAGCATTTTGAATTGCCTCATCCATGTTTCCCTTAATTTTCACTACCGTTTTTTCTTTGAAACCCTCAACAGTTAAAAGCTCTTCCTTTGTCATAAGAAGAATCTTAGGTATTGTATTAAATCCAGCTTTTATCAATCTTCTAACATTGCCAGGACCAATGCCTTTAATATCGAGTTTTTTGAAGAAGAATTCAACGTTCTTCTGTAATACCATTGGGTTGTTTTCAGTATTTTTAAGCATTGCATCTACGTGACTCTCATTCCATACCCAAGGTACCGACGGCATTTTGGGGCTTTCAGCTGGTTGAATTACCGCTTGAATTTTGGGTATAACATCCCCAGATCGAATCAACTGAATTACCGCGCCTACCCCGATATTATTATCCTCTACATATTTTGCATTATGAGCAGTTACAAATTCGATTGTTGCTCCTCTAATATTTACAGGCTCAACTTGAACAACTGGATTCAGATAAGCGTCTTTACTGGCTGTCCATATCACATCAACCACTTTTACTTCAGCGATCTGATCGCTCAAAACCATCTTGAAAGCAAATGCGTAATCTGGATTTTTATTGCGACGTGGATGTTGTTTATCGTCGTTTACAATGATTCC
>JAJACQ010000022.1 GCA_022601435.1 Chlamydiia bacterium | reverse complement strand
TTTAACCCTATCATAGAAACAAAAAACTTCAAAAAAGCATGCCTTGTTAAGTTTAAAAACATATCTTTTCCAGAAATATACTCACTTTTGTTTTTAACTGAGAGGGTATTTAATTTACAATTACCATCTCTAGAAGCCATATCCAGAACAACCGCTTCTTTCAAAACTTCTTCTTTAACAACTAATCTTTCATCAGATGGATCCATTCCAATGCTTGTTGCATTTATAACTACATCAAAACCATCCTCAATATTATTTAGAAAATAAACACCAAACTCATCGGCAACTTTTTGCCCTTTTTCTATGGATCTATTACTACAAAAAACGCGTGCTCCTCTTTTTTTTGCCTCGTAAATAGCAGCCCGCCCTGCACCGCCAGTCCCGATGACTAAAACCCTTTTATCTTTTACTAAAATTTTCTTTTCAATCTCATTTAAACACCCAACACCATCAAAATTCTGACCTATCAACTCATTACCTAGACACAAAATGTAATTAACACTTCCTATAGCTTTTGCATCATCTGATAAACTTGAGCAAAAAGGAATCACAGAAAGCTTATGCGGCATTGTAACTGTGATAAAATCATATTGTGGATCTTTAAAAAAAGACACAAGCTCGAAATCCTTAACTTGAACCTTTGTAAACTCACCATTTATAGCGTACTCATTAAATAGTCGCGGATAGATCTTATCTGAGATACTAAATGTAACAGGATCCCCTATTAATACTCCTTTTATCACAGAATCTAAAACTCCCACCTAAATCTGATCCAAAGTCAATACACCCTAATCAAGCAGCGCAGCAACTTCCTTCATATAGATTTCATTTTGGTAGATATAATTGTGCCCCCAGCCGTCTAATGAATGGAAGTTGTATTTTACCTTAGAGGTTTTTAGTTTTTTTACAATCAACTCTGATTGACTATATGGAATCAAACGATCCTTAGTACCATGGAAGATATGAAGAGGACACTTGCACTTAGATATCCACGTATCAGTACGAAGATGATATTTTAAAATGATCTTCAATACCCATATTGGCAAGAATGGCTTATTAAAATGTGCCGTCTCTAACATATTGTAATAAGGCGAAACTAAAATACAAAGCTTTGGATTATTCTTAGCACAGACGTTTGTTGCCATTGCGGTTCCTAGAGAAACACCATGCACAATAATTTCTTTTTCATTATAGCGCTCTTTTAAATAGTTGTAGCCAACCATTGAGTCTTCCATCAAATTTGATTCTGAGACATTATTTGTACTCTTGCCCCAACCTCGATAATCAATAACAAAAACATCATAGCCATAAGAAACCAACCTTTCAGCACGCTCGCCCCAATGAAGCATATCCCTTCCCTGCCCGTGCAGATAAAAAACCACTCCTTTTGGATTTGGATGGAAAAAATGAACACCATTAATGGTATCACCTTTACCAACCGGAAGATTCACCTCTTCAAATGAAGTATTAAACGTATACTCATGGTTTGGATCTAAGCGCTTGCATCTAAAAATCAGCGCTTCTTGCATCATATAATAATATCCTACTACACCAAAAACAAATAATGTCAAGGCAATAGGTAACCCTTTTAAAATTCTTTTCATGATAAATATTTTATTTAAGCTCATAATTTTTTGCAAGGCTTTCTCTAAATCTTGAACTTAAATCCTTTGATCAGTTATCCTCTTTTTAAAAGTTTTTATAGCAAGTAATATGAGCACAAAACCAACAGTAGCAGTAGGATTATCAGGCGGAGTTGACTCTGCAACATGCGCTTATTTACTTAAAAAACAAGGGTATAAAATTATCGGTTTTTTTATGAAAAACTGGGAAGATGACTCTGAGCACTGCCCTGCTGAGCAAGACTATTTAGACGCCTTAGCAGTTGCTCAAAAAATTGGAATTGATCTTTATACATTTAATTTCTCAAAAGAGTACTTTGATCAAGTTTTCAAGGATTTATTAGATGGTTTAAAAAAAGGTGTGACACCTAATCCAGATATTCTATGTAATAGAGAGATTAAGTTTTCAGTCTTCATGAAAAAAGCTCTATCACTTGGAGCCACACACTTAGCCACAGGTCACTATGCTCAAATTAGTGAGGACTACTCTTTGATAAGAGGGATTGATTCGAATAAAGACCAAAGCTACTTCCTCTATACATTAAAAGAAAATATTTTAAAACAAACACTCTTCCCACTCGGCGGCTACACTAAGCCTCAAATTAGGCAAATTGCAAAAGAGGCAAACCTTCCTGTTTTTAATAAAAAAGACTCAACAGGCATTTGTTTTATTGGAAAGCGCAACTTTTCAGACTTCATATCAGAATATATGCCTCCAACCAAAGGACTATTTAAATCAACTGACGGCAAAGTCCTTGGAAAGCACAATGGAGCTTGGTTTTATACTATAGGACAAAGAAAAGGGTTAGGAATAGGAGGCCCCGGTGATGCTTGGTATGTCGTTGATAAAGATATAAAGACTCATACAGTCTATGTATGTCAGGGTGAAAATCACCCCTCCTTATTTAAAAAAATTATTTTAGCTAACGAAGAAAGCTGGGTAGGATCACCTCCCTTACTCCCCCTAAAATGTACGGCAAAGATTCGATATCGATCCATAGATGTTCCCTGCACAGTCAAAAGAGAAGGAAAAGAACTTTTGATTGAGTTTGAAAAGCCTCAAAGGGCAATTACTCCCGCACAATCAATTGTTTTTTATGATAAACAGGTTTGTTTAGGTGGAGCCTTTATATCATAATAAATCATTAATATTGATATATTATATCTATTTATATAATAATAACCAGCATGACTAGATTAAGAATACTTTCAAAGCTAATCGACTATATACTCTTTTTTATAGGAATATATTTTTGTGGATTTTCTTTTTTAATTAATATTATTTTATTTTGCTTACTTCCATTTTTATTTGCACCTATAGAAGCTATCCTCCATACATTGATAAAAACGACTCCAGGAAAGTGGCTTTGTGGAATAACTATTGCTCAAAACATCCCCTTCTTTAAATCTCTAAAATTATCTTTCAAAAAATCCCTATTAATATTACCCTTGTTTTTTACACCTCTAAATATCTTCTTTGCCTGGTTTTACCTCAAAGAATCTGAGGAACATAGCAAAAGAAGATGGTCAAATTATGATGGAGAAGAGTTAATCTTTATGGAAAGCGAAGGCAAAAAGAAAAATACTTTTCTTAAATCTGCGTTAGTCTTCATGGTATCACTGAGCTTAACATGGACTGTTCTTCCAAATTCTGTAAAAAATGAACTTATTTCTATTTCTAAACAAGAATTAGATCTCAATGATTGGGTAGAAGTTTCTGATCAACAACTTAATTTCTCTGTTTATTTTCCGAATGATCCAAAAGTAGAAAACAAAAAATTAGAAGTAGAAGAAAGAGACACAACACTTGAAATCACTGAATACACACACTCAGAAAAGAAAATCGCTTATACACTTCAATCATCTGACATCCCTTCTTCATGGACATATCTTGGAAGCGACTACCTTTTTAAAGCTTTAGAAAAACCTCTAGAGGAATACCAAGGTAAAATCATTGAGAAAAAAAATCTAAAGCATGGATCTCATCCTGCAATGGCTTATCTTTTAAAAAATAACAGTGGCGGCCAAACGCAAGGTCAAATGATTCTTGTTAAAAAGACTATCTACAAATTAGAAGTGACATCTAAGAAAAATTTGACTAAGAAAGAAAAAGAATCAGCCAATAACTTCATCAATTCATTCGAAATAAACTAGTTTTTTTCTGCATTAGCATTTAGTTTTTGATAAACACCTAAACCTACTAGCAAAATAGTCGCTGCAAAGAACATAAAGATTGGATAGATAAGCTTTGTAATATCTGTTTTCACAGTTTCAATAGTTATGACTAAAGCCTCCAAAGAAAGAGCTGTAACGATAATGATTATAAATTTAGTAAAGGCACGTCTGGCGTCTTTTGGAGAGCGGTGATCGTCTTTTAAAACCTCTTCAATCATCAAATACTTAGAAACATCAATCACAGCTACAGAAAATACTAAGAGCGCTACTTCATCGAGAAGCTTATAAATCGTGAATGTAGAATCATTTACATCATGTATAATCCCTACTATCGCAGCTGTGATTATCCATAATGATATAAGATAAAGTGAAATACACCCTACGGAGTAGGCAAAGTTTGATAATATACGTATAAATCTATCCATAACTCAAGCACTAACGTTTAAAACTAGTTCTGTCAAGGACAATGATAGACTTTATCTAAGCATCTAGGATATAATGGGTGCATGATTAGTTTAGAAGTAATTACAGAAGAAGAATCTTCTCTTTCAGAGCTCTTACTCAAGCACCACCCAGGCTTATCAAAAAATAACTTGAAGAAATTCTTTAAGCAAAATCGCATTATGAGAAATTACTTTCTTTGCGTAAAAGATACAGATATTAAAAAAAATGAAAAAATTACTATTTTAAAAAAGCCTAATTTTTTAGGTGATCTCCTTATATACTTTGAAGATAAGGATCTTATCGTTGTGGAAAAACCCGCATTTTTACTCTCTGTAGATAAAGACAGTGAACCTGGAAATAGCGTTCATGCTCGCTTAAAACGAAGATATGGGGCTGTTTTTCCTGTACATCGCTTAGATAGAGAAACAACCGGTGTTATGGTTTTTGCTTTTTCTAGAGAGATGAAAGAATTTCTAGGAAAACAATTCGAACAAAAAAGTGTAGAACGTGAATATGTCGCAATAACCCATGGACTTATGAAAAATGATAAAGGCTCTTGGAACTATAAACTTTTCGAAGGGCAGGATAAGCTAATGAGAGTTGATTCTCGTGGTAAAGCTTCAACGACTTATTTTTCCGTTTTAAAAAGAGCAAAAGGTCACAGTTTTATCTCTTGTAAATTAGCCACTGGAAGAAAAAATCAAATTAGAGCACATAGCGCGCATGTAGGTCATAATATTGTAGGAGATAGCCGTTACGGGGACGCTAGAAAAAATTCCCCTTTATACCTTCACGCACAAAAGCTTGCATTTATGACAAAAACAAATAAAAAATTAAGTTTTCTATCCCCTATCCCTCAAGGATTTAGAAGAAAACTCATTTAATACTCAATTTTTTGCGGTTTTATTTGACCAATAGGGCCTTCATCGGTAAACTTTATGTTATGAAAAGGATCTATAGAGAACGATTTGACAAAAAAATTGGTGGCGTCTGCGGAGGTCTAGCCCAATATTTCCAGGTTGATGCATCAATCATTCGTATTTTATGGGTGCTTTTAACGATGCTCTCAGGAGGAATCTTTGTCCTTGTATATCTTCTTTGCTGGGCAATACTTCCTTTAGGACCAAAAGCCTATGTCATGGCAAATTATAAAAAACTTTACCGATCACGTAAAGATCGCAGAGTATCAGGTATTTGCGGTGGTTTGGGTAAATTTTTCAAATTAGACTCAAATATATTACGATTAATACTTGTTGTCGTCACATTTATGACAGCCTTTATCCCAATAGTTCTATACATTGTAGGAACTTATATCATTCCAGAAGAACCTGCATAAAATAATATAGACCTATATCTTTAAATTTGTTTGTTTGGAGTTATGAAATATATACTCTCTATAGACATAGGTAATACCAATATAAAAGCAGTAGTTGTAAATGATCAAGGAGAGCTCTTAAACATCCATGAGCAGCTTATCAAAGCCTATAACCCAAGACACGGCCAAGTTGAATTTAGACCTGAGGAAATCTTTGATCAAGTATTATTTGTAATTGATCGCGTCCTTGCAAAATCAAACATAGTGAAAAGTGATCTTCTCAGTATAGGGATAACAAATGCTAAAGGGGCCACTGTCCTTTGGAATAAACAAACTCAAAAGCCTATTTGGAATGGAATCTCTGCTTCTGATGATCGAGGCTATCGCCGTTTAAAAGAATTTTCAACTTATCAAGACTTGATAAAGCATAAAACAGGTCACTATATCAACACCCACTCTCCTGCCTTAAAAATTAAATGGGTTTTAGATCATGCAAAAGTTTCAAAAAAAGAAGAGATTTTATTCGGATCACTAGGAACTTGGATACTTTGGAAGTTAACTAAAGGTAAGATTCATCTCATGGATATGACAAATGCCGCAGGGTCTTCATTACTTAATATTCAAACAGGAGAATGGGATGACGATCTATTAAAGCTTTTTGATATTCCTAAATCAATCCTTCCTGAAACAAGAAGCTGTTGTGAAGTTTACGGGCATACAGATCTAGAAGTATTTGGAAACAAGATTCCAATTGGCTCTATGATTACAAAAACTCAAAGCGCCATCTTTGGATCAGGATGCGGATCAAAAGGCAATATCCACTGCCATTTAGGTTCAGGTACTCATTTATCTGCTCCGACAGGTGAAATCTTATTGAATAATCACCACACTCTCACAACTACTATTGCTTTATCAATCAAGGATCAACCCTTAAATTATTGTTTAGAAGGTTCTATACACTCAACAGGAGGTGTGATTGACTGGCTAAAAAATCACCTTGGACTAATACGCTCTGTAAAAGAGATTGAAGGTCTTGCTTACAGTGTTCCTGATTCTTTAGGTGTGTATTTTATTCCTGCACTAAATGGTCTGTGCTTTTCTAAAGACAAACATGTCATGAGAGGCTCATTTTTAGGGCTTTCTTGTAATACTAACATTGGGCATATGTGCAGAGCCTCACTTGAAGGGATTGCTCTTTTACTTGCAGAGCTCCACGATTTAATGAAAGAAGATTTAAAACAAATACCTCATTCAATGAAGTGTTCTGGTGGTATGTCTGAAAATACTTTCTTAATGCAAATTATGGCAGATGCTTTAGATACAATACTCATTAGACCAAAACACATTGAAATGGCCGCTCTAGGATCTGCCTACCTAGCTGGTATTGCTACGGATGTTTGGTCTGAAAAGGACATCCCCACTTTCTTTAAAAGAGAAAAAGACTTTACCCCAACTTTACCAAAAAAAGATCGAGAAGCTATGCGCCGAGACTTTAAACGGGCTTTAGAAGCGACCACATTCTTCTCTAAGATCTGATCTTGCAAATGAATCAAAAATATGTTAAACTATCTTGTCAAAATTAAAGGAGATAGTATGCATTTAATACTCATTGGACCACCCGGATCAGGAAAGGGAACTCAAGCTAAAAAATTAGTTGATGAGTTTGGCTTAGAACATATTAGTACAGGCGATCTCTTAAGAAACAATCCGAATTTAACTAAAGATCAACGAGCGGTGATTAACTCAGGAGGTTTTCCTCCAGATGAAATGATGTTTGAGATTGTAAAAGCAAAACTTGACTCTTGTAAAGACAAAGGTTGGATTTTAGATGGCTACCCTCGAACTATTAATCAAGCTATTCTATTAAAAAAAGTATTAGATGAATCATCTATGCATATTATTTATTTCGATGCCTGTAGAAAAATGCTCCGCACTAGAATCACTGGAAGACTAACATGCACTTCTTGTGGAACAGTCTTTCATAATAAGTACAACCCCCCTAAAGAGGGTGGCATTTGTGATAATTGTGGCCATGAATTAATCCATAGAAATGATGATAATGAAAAAGTGATGATTAACCGTTTAGATATGTATTATAAAATGACGGCTCCTGTTATTGAATACTATAAAAAGCACGGCCACCTTAAAACAATTAAATCTGATGAAGATTCCACTATCGAAGAAATATTTCAAAAGGTAAAGAAATTAATAAAAAAATAATTCTATTGAAAATAATCTTAAATGCATATAAAATTTAGAGAATTTTAGGCAGATCAAATATCAATAGAAGGAGCCATGGACGAGATTGATGTAACTAAAGATTTTAGCAAATGGCGTCGTCGCCTTTGGCCTTTTCATCGCTCTGAAATAAAAAAACTTCTTCCCCTTATTTTAATTAAATTTTTAATTTCAGTGAACTATGGTATCTTAACCAACATGAAAGAAGCCATGGTTGTGACTGCAAAAGGCTCTGGAGCTGAAGTAATCCTCGTATTAAAAGGCTGGGTAGTTTTGCCAATGGCCTTTATTATGGCAATTGTCTATTCGAAACTAAGTCATATGCTTAGCAAAAAAAAGCTATTTTATACTGTTCTCGGCGGCTTTTTAGCCGTTATTTTTTTATATGGATTTATACTCTATCCAAATGCAGAGATGTTTACTCCTAATGCCTCCTCTGATTGGCTAATTCAAAAAATCGGATCTAAATATAGCCATTGGGTTGCCGTCTACAGACATTGGATTCACTCCCTTCTCTTTGTAACAGCAGAGCTCTGGGCAAGTGTCATTATTCTTTTAATGTTCTGGGGCTTTGCAAACGATATCACTAATGTTTCAGAAGCCAAGCGATCTTATAACATCTATATAGCAGCAGGTGATTTAGCCGCCTTTTCAATTGGACCTATCATTTGCTTTGCGACAAAAAAATTAAATCTTTTTCCATATATCTTCACAGTACAAACTCTTCTTGGTATGACCCTCTTAATCGGCTTCTTGGTCATGTTCCTTTATTGGTGGGTCAATAAAAATGTTGTCGATAAAATGCCTAGCAAGAAAATTGAACCCCCAAAGAAAGCAAAGGTCAAAGCCTCTCTGTTAGAAGGGTTTAAGTTAATATACAAGTCCCCTTATCTACTTGGTATTGTGATTTTAGTCATTGGATATGGTCTTTGTGTTAGCTTGATCGAAATTAGCTGGAAGGCCACATTAAAGCAAATGCTACCGAATACCTCTGATTATCAAGTGTTTACAAGTATTGTTACTTCCTATGTTGGATTTATCGCCTTCTTCATCTCAATGTTCTTAGGCACAAATATTATTAGACGCTTAGGATGGCGTTTTAGCGCTCTGATTACACCAGTTTTTGTTGGAGCAACTGGAATCATATTCTTCACAGCTCTTATATGCAAAGGCCATCTAGGACCGATTGCTGGATTATTCGGAATAACTCCACTTGCCCTCATTGTATTTATAGGTGCTTTTCAAAATATAACCAGTAAGGTCACTAAGTACTCGTTCTTCGACCCTACCAAGGAAATGTCCTATATTCCCCTCTCTGAAAATGAGAAAATCCGTGGAAAAGCAGCTATTGACGTTGTGGGGTCAAGATTAGGGAAATCAGGGGCCTCTTGGATCCAAATAGCCTTTTTAGACCTCTTCGGCACAGGCTCAATCTTATCCATCTCACACCTATTAGTACCTATTATAGTATTAGCTACTGTTAGCTGGATTTATTCCGTAAACCACATAGGCAAAGAGTTTTCCAAAAAAACAGAGAAGCCTAAAGATACCGTAGAGGTGTAAAAATAACACTTTAAATAATTCTTTATTTTGGAATAGCCATTAAATATTTTTTAATGTTAAAATAGATATATAGCGGATTAAAAAGGAGCTATTATGAATAAAAATATAAATTGGGCTGGTTTTCTCTTTATTACAGGCTACCATGTGATACTATTAGCACTTTTACCTGTCTATTTCATCTTTTTTAATCCATCGATGTTATTAATTGGATTATCAATTGGACTATTTGTAGCCTCAGGATTAGCTATTACTGCCGGTTATCATAGATTGTTCTCACATTCAACTTATAAGACTAATAAAGTAATAGAGTTCATTATGCTGTTCTTTGGGACATTGGCTACTCAAGGAAGTGCTCTTCGTTGGTCATATGATCATAGATTGCACCATGCTCACATTGATAAAGATGATGATCCATATTCTGTAACAAGAGGTTTTTGGCATGCTCATATTCTCTGGATGTTTAAAAGAGAAACTCCGATGGATCGTAAACAAATAACTTCTGATTTAAGAAAGAACCCTTTAATTAACTTCCAGCATAAATACTATGCATGGTTAATGGTAGGAGCAAACCTCTTTACAACAGCTCTTGTTTGGCTTGCCACAGGAGATTTATTTGGTGCTTTCCTGATAAGCTGGGTATTAAGACAGTTCTTTTCACACCATACTACTTGGTTCATTAATTCATTAGCTCACTATTGGGGTCATCAAAATTACTCTACAGAGCATACGGCTGTAGATAACTACATCCTTTGTTTCTTAACATTTGGAGAAGGCTATCATAACTATCACCATACGTTTGCAAACGACTATAGAAATGGAATCAAGTGGTATCATTTTGATCCAACAAAATGGTTGATTTGGACTCTAAGTAAGCTTGGGCTTGCTAAGAATCTAAGGCGCTCATCTGAGCCTAGAATCTTATCTTTAATGCTTAAAGAGCATAAAGAAGCACTTGTTGAAAGAATTAAAAATTCTTTCTTAGAAAAGAAAGCAGACACAGAAGAAAAGGTTATCAAAGCAACTGATGCTTTAACTGAAAAGCTCTCTGAGCTACAGACTCTTATTAAAGAATATAAAAAGGCTAAAAAGGATAAGCTTACTCATCCCGCTTTAAAGAAGATCTCTCGTGAGATCAAAACTCTAAAGAAATCGTTTAAGAAAGATTGGAAAAGATGGAGAAGGTTCTCTAGAAGCATTATGCGTCTAAAAGTAAAGACACCACAAGCTGCTTAAAGCATCCTTTCAGGAATTAAAATAAAAAATACCACTTTTTGAGTGGTATTTTCTGCTTTTTTCATAAATTTTATTTAAAATGATATAATATTAATTATTTTGTTTAATTAAAACTTGTTTATGATATAATTACTATATAATTAATAACTTTTAAAAAAAAGGAGCCACCATGGCACTACAAGCAATTCCACCAGGTTCAGCTGTTGAATTAACTACTTTTTCAAGTAATAATCCAAATGATCCAAATCCAACAGTTTCAGGTGATTCAATACAAGAAACAGTTAGTAACAATCCTTTTATTTCATTGGAAAGAGAGCTAAATAACGTAGAGCATATTGTTATAATAGGGGTTCTTGCAGGTGTTACTCGTATCGCAATGGCATTTATTCAATTTCTTGTCGCTATAGTTGATGGTATTATGGAAGCAACTGGTAATGGAAATGCTTTTGGAGAAAAAGAAAATCACTTTAAGCATGCAGGTTTAAACTTGTTAAGAGGTTTAGTTGCAATTATTCCATTAGCTGGAAGTGCCCTTCTTCGCGTAAGAGATTTAGAGCTTCAAAAAAGAGAAGCTTATGACCATGAAGTTCCAGAAGATATTATAGTAACTACAGATTATACAGGCGCGAATGCTTTTGGTGGAGGTTTAGTAAAAACAGCTGCTTCTAAAATTCCTGCAGCTTTATTTGCTTAGTGATACCAGTTTAAGGCGATAACAATGTTGAGGAATTCTTCAATATTGACGCCGTAAGCCCCAATCCACACGCCCCCAATAATACCTAGATGTTCATGGAAATTATATTCAATACCCGGAGCAAAAGCTAGAAGATATGAATCTTTTACATTTCCTACGGGTTGAATAGTAGTTCCTTCAAAAGATGAGGCCATATTATATTGATTTTCTATATCCAAAGCCAAAGCCCAATGAAGATCTAAACTAAGCTCCATTCCAATTAAGAACGTAAAAGATGGCCCTCTAGACAACACTCCGTTAGTTGATCCATCTCCCCCTACAGATGTCAAGCCATGCACATCATTAGGAAAATAGAATGTGGCAAGCACTTCAGTTCTAAGATCAAAAAAATTCTCTCTATTAATATGAAATAACTTAGAAGCTGCCGCATAAAGCATTGTACTCCACGCCTCTAAAGTAGGTTCATCATTTCCGTTAAATAATGGATCTAGATTTTCTGCAGTTCCACAAGGTATAAGTTGATTTATACCAAATTTCATAGCGATATTGTAGTATTTTGGATTATCTCTAAAGATTTGAAAACTCGGCCCTAAGACTAAGTCTCCCATCGCTAACTTAGATACACCATCTGTCACTGTAGAGGTAACATATGGATACAGACTAAAAGCAATATTATCAGTAAGCCCAAGTTGCACTCTAAATAGAATGGTTGTTTCTGCAGGTTTGATTTGATGTTTTGCAGCACGACCATGAGAACTACTTTCTATTGGTTCTGCGATAACTACATATGGTTCGAAATCAAAATGACCTTTTTGCGGTATATAACCAGGCCCCGTAAGAATAGGTCCGGTAAGATGAGGGCCTTTTGGCTTATACTCAACTTTATAATAAGCCTCAGGTTTAGGATCAGATTTATTGAACATGGACATGGAAGCAAGCAAAAGACAAAAAAACGTCATATAATTTCACCCTTCAAACACTACTGGTACCAGTTAACAGCAATTACATAGTTAAGAAAATCTTCTGTATCAATTCCTATTGCTCCTACCCATACACCTGCTATCACACCAAGTCCTACGCTATGATTATATTCAATAGCTGGTGCAAATGATAAGATGTAAGAATCATTTGGATTACCTACTTTTTCGATAGTTTGCCCTTTAAAAGTAGACTTGATAGTGTATTGATTCTCAATATCTAAAGCAAGCGCCCAGTTAAGAGATAATGTAAATTCCATTCCAATATCCCAAATAAAAGAAGGGCCTTTTGTAAGTGTGCCATCAGTAGTTTCATCCCCTCCGAATGAGTTTCTTCCGTGTAATTTAGTTGGCACATAGAAAATGGTTGAAAATGCTGTTCTTAAATCAAAGAAATTTTCTCTTTGTATATGAAATAATTTGGCAGCAGCAGTATACAAAGTGGTACTCCAAGCACCCAAACCAGGTCCATCATTTCCAGAGTATACAGGATCTAAATTCTCAAATGTGCCGCAAGGAAAAAGCTGATTTAAACCCCATTTCCATGTAACACCATAAAATTTAGCATTATTCTTAAAAATCTGAAAACTCGGTCCAATAATTAAATCACCCATAGATATATCATCTTTTCCAGTTCCATAGCTATATGTAAACTGTGGATAAATATTTAAATCAATACTTTCAGCAAGCCCCATCTGCGCACAAAAAACAACATTTGTTCCCGTCGGCCTTACATCATGTCTTAAGATGTGCCCCCCTGCATTAAAATGACCAAAATCATTTGCAACGTACACGTATGGCTCTATGTTAAAATGACCTTTTGGAACTGTGTATGCAGAAGTTGTTACAATTGGCCCTGTTAGCCAAGGCCCTTTTGGTTTATACTTCGATTCGCTTCCTTGATAAGAACCTTCAGGTTCTGCATCAACACCAGTATCAGCAAAAAGTGATAACGATATAATTAATAAGAAAAAATATCTCATATGTACCTTTAGAGATTAAATTCAAATTTTAAGTGTTTTGAAATATATTTTCAATCCATTCCTCAACTAAATTATCCATCCAACGAAATTCTCTTAACACATTCATTCCAACAAACCCAATATGCCCTCCATGATCAGTCTTGTGAACTTTTACATGATCAGGAAGATCTATTTCATCTAATTCATGAGCATCTACAATAGGATCATCTACAGCAAATAGAATATTTGTTGGAATTTTAATATCTTTGACAAAAGGCTTAGAGCTACATTGTTTATAATAATCTATTGCGTTTGAAAAATTAACTCTTCGTGCAATATAAAATTCATCGATATCATTAACAGACACTCTTGGAGAAAGATTATGTGGAGGTAAATCTGGAAAAGTTTTATGCATTTCGTCGATATAACTGTACATTAATTTAGCAAAATACTCCCCAAATCTTGAATTTTTAGGTAAAGCTAACAACCTTGCACTATTTAACAAATTTACAGGTGGAGATACAGCAACTGCTCCACTTAATAAAAAAGAGTTTTTTCTTCCTAACTCCCCTGAAAGCTTGACAGTCACATTAGCTCCAAGAGAATAACCCACTAAAACTATCGGTGCACTTGGGAAATGTCTTTTAATATCATCAAGAGCTTTTTCTATATCCCCACTACAACCACTGTGATAGACATGTCTAGCTAAACCCTTACCTATTCCACAGCCCCGCATATTTATTCTAATGGCTTGTCTACCACTATCATAAACACGCTTTGAAAGTCTTTTAATATAGGGTGATTTACTACTACCACACAGACCATGAATCATAGCAACAATCCCCTTATCCTCTGTCCACCCTTTTGGAGTAGAAACCTCTAGAGACAACACATCCCCATCTGGTAATTTTACAAAATGAGTCTTTGAAGGAGGTTCAGTTGCAAAATCAAGATAATTAGCAAGAAAAGTATGCATATATGGATTTTTTATGAGTGGCCTGAAATTAATTTTTTTCTTCATATCTAACATTATAAAAAGTTTTGCATTTCTGACAATAGAGTTTGCTTCTTATTTCGTTTTTTTGTATTTGGTAGATAAATGACCTGGGAGTTTTTATGTATACACCAAAAAAAGTAAGGATATCTCACCCAACTTATTTTGATAAATGTTTACTTAAAAAATCAGATGATTCAAAAAAAACCCCTTGTAGAGATAAACAAATTATCAAAGATCCTTTTGAAAGTTCTATTATTTCATATATTCATTCAGTTTTACCCATTGCAGGCACGCTAAAACAAGATGCTCGAGGTTTTATCTACCTAGATATTGCAAATGAATATATCACCTCTATCATCCCTTTCTTTAACGATGCCTCCATTGATATGCCTCCGTATTTTCAAGGGAAATTTATTCATGGTGCACATATCTCAATCGCAACTCCAGATGAAGAAAAAAAACTGTACTCACCACTTCCTATAGGAGAGGTGTTTTCTTTTTCTATTACAGGATGCTTTAGAGCGACTCCCTTATTTGATATAAAAAATAAGTTTGCGTGGTATCTTACTGTTGCTTCTGAAGAACTAGAAGAAATCCGTAAATCTATGGGGTTATCAGCTCTTCCAAATGATGAGACTTACTTCATAACTGTTGCCTACAAAAAAACTTTTTTATCTCTAAATGACTTAATCACTGATGCGACAAAAAACCGGATCACCCTTTCTGAAAGCGCTATCCTCTTAAACAAATTAAGAGAAAACAATCAAAAATAAATGTTTTCTTTAAAAATAAAACGTAGTAAAATGTTGTTTTCAGATTAATAATGAGGCAGCATAATGAGCAAAAACCGAGTCTATCAAACTTTATTTCTTTTAAGTATTTTCATCTCTTCTAGTTATTTTGCAGACACTTATGTTGACACTTTTGGAAGAACTTATAGTTATTATAAAAGTGTTCCTTATAGAAGTGTAGCTCGCGTTACTTATCACAAAACATTTTCTAATATCTATCTTGACGATGGAAGTGTCTGGTGTGCTCAAGGGTATTTATCAAAAGATGAAGTGCTTAATTGGTATGTAAACGATCCAATCGTTATCTATCCATCAGAAGGAGGGATTCATTCAGAAGGTTACTACCTCTTCAATGAAAGAAGCCAAACTAAAGCTTATGTAGACATTTCATGTTCATCAAGAGCAGGCGATCTAACTTATCTTTCTTTGATTGCGATTGACTATGGAAATAACATAATCACAGTACAAGATGGTTATGGTCAACAAATGAATTTTGAGGTTGGCAGTGAACATGTTTATAAACTAAGTTCATGGAATAAAAATGACTGTATCATCTTAGGGTGGAATAAAGATATATACACTAGAAATGAACTTTACTTTCCCTATATTCTAATTAATACAAATGCAGTAGATCATGTAGATTGTGAATCGATACAGTTTACGTAATTAACAAAATAAAAGGACTCTAATTTATGATGGCACCTCAATCAACAACTATTGTCGAAACAGATACAACCTCTTTTACAAGCATTCAATGTAATGACGAGACAAGATTAAATTTTCAGCGTTATGGAATTTTATGGATCATCGCAGTTGTAGCCATTATCATTATTGCAGCAACAGCTCCTTTGTTGGTAAGTTTTATTATGATTCCTCTTATCTTAGTAGGTGGAGCAATTGCAACAATTGCAATACGCTCTTCATGTTCTGATGATAATGAAGACTACCTACCACCTCAAGATACATCAGTTAGTTTACAATACAGAAGAAGACCAGATTATGGATATTATGAATCAAGACCTCTTGTTTCAAATTACACAAATCATACGCCTTATCCTACTAGCCCTGTTGTATCTGTTCGTACTGGAGCAGCCTTTCCAAACCCGCCACATAGAACTACTCCAATAGTTGAACACTCCGGAATAAGATCTACCCCTACATCCATTCCTTTAACCGAAAGTAGCCCCCCTTATCGCCCCCCTCACAAAAGAGGCTTCCCCTCTCAGAGAAGACTAGTCGCCAAAAATATGCCGATAGAGCGTTCTACACAAGTAGCTACCGAAGTAGGAAAACGATTTAATTCAAGAACTACAAACACAACAGCAAGATCTTTACCTTATGCTGTAAGTCGAGTGTCCTGATATATTATGGAATACAAACCAAAGCGCTCTCGAAACTTATATATTCCCTATGCAGAAGCTCCTTATTCATTATCTAGAAGTAAGGTTGAGCTTTTTATTGAATGCCCATGCTGCTTTTATTTAGATAGAAGAAGAGGCATTAATAGACCGCCTATGATTCCTTTCAATCTAAACTTGGCTGTAGATCATCTTTTGAAAAAAGAATTCGATATATATAGAAAGAAAAAAATTCCACATCCATTAATGGAAGAGTATAAAACAGGAATTCGAGGCTTTGATCATCCTGAATTGGATAAGTGGAGAGAAAACTTTCAAGGGATTAGACATATCCATCACGACACAAATTTTATACTAACAGGTGCTGTAGATGATGTCTGGACAGATGGTAGTCATATTATCATTGTTGATTATAAAGCCACATCTTCTAATTATAAACTTTCCTTTTCAGGGCCTAAATATGAAAGATATCGAAGACAGCTTGAATTCTACTCTTATTTATTTAAACAGAATCACTTCACAGTCTCCGAAGAAGCTCTATTTGTAGCTTGTAACGCAATAAAATCTCGTCCTACCTTTGAAGAAAAACTCATTTTTGACTTAAGTATTATCCGACATAACGTAGATACCTCTTGGATAGATGAAACCCTCTTTCAAATCTTTGAAGCCTTGCAAAAAGAAGAACCTCCCGCTCCATCTAAAGATTGTCCATACTGCGCTTATTATAATGAAAGAGATTCGCTATGAACCTTAGTTAACTGATTGGTTGTTTTATCATATGTGGAAAAGATAACCTTTCCTTCATATACATGCACCTGAGAAGAAACTCCTTCCTTGGATGTGTAAGCTAAACTTACGCTTATATCCTTTGATGAAAAACGCTTCTTAATTAAAAAAGGACGCAGCTGCTCATCGCGATTTATGTGGGCTAGCATCCCCCTTGCAATTTTAAGTAACTTTATTTTTGCAAACTTACTGCTCATCTCTCCTTGATATTCAAGGTCTAAATAAAGATTTTCAACTTTCTTATTTTCGTAAAAACCACCAATCGCTAAAACTACTAAATCTTTAGTTTTAATGGATTCAACAAAAAACTCTACACTCTTGTCACTAACTTGAACATGTTCTGGAGGTTTTGCGCATGTTGCAAAAGCACATGCAAAAATAATAATAAACTTAGCCATAAACTAAATATAACTATTTTAAATGAATATTTCTACTAGAACTTTAACTAAAAAACTTCATCAGCAGCTTTTCTTAAAAATTTATTGCAAACTTATCTTACTTAAATTTTCAACCCACTTTTCTCGATAAGTTTCATTCATGATTGAGTGATCCATTAACACATCTTGTTGGACTGAAGGAAGAAAACTCATATGTCTAAAAGTATCAATTGGATGAATCATGTGTTGCAATGTTGATATCAAGAAATCTTTTGTAGAATAGTAGTTTGTTGCGCTTTTTACGCTCTGAGGATCTATAATGGTTGCTGAGCCAAAAGTGACAACGATTCAAATACAAGCAAATAATTTAAATCAAGAAGGTTGCGTGTATTTGTTTAGATTAAAATGACATAAGTTTATTAAACATTTACTTAATCATCTTTTGCCAAGGGCCGTAAGTCTCTTTGATCTTACCCCTTCTAAATGATAGTAGAATCAATGCGATTGCAAATATATTCTGGAAAATTGGCATTTCATAATAGACCCATGACAAAGTGATTAAAGCAGCTCCAAATAGGATATTAACAAATCGAAGTGCTCTTATTACTTCTGCAAGAGAGAGAATGGAAATAACAATAATTAAAGCTCCGAATAAATGATCCATATCAGCCATTAAGCCATCAATAGAAAACCAATATGGTGTAAGCATAAAGACAATTCCTATAATAGCAGATAAAAATAAATTCCAGCTGTATCCAACTCCTAGCCGGGCCTTTTTTTCTAGCTCTAAAATTTTACCTTCTGATAGGCTATATTCTTCTTCATCTTTTGTACCAGGAAGATCTCCACCATGCCAGAAAGTTTGCCATACGCTTTTTTTAGCCTTTCTTGTTAAATGCAGGAATTGAAATACTGCGATGAGCTCATCGACGGCGTAGACAATCATGATCATCATAGCTGTTGCAGTACAGAGACATAAAAAACACCAATGACCAACAAGTAGAGGTTGTAGTATAACAAGGATAATACTTACGATACCAAGGGGTACTACAAGCAAAACAAATGAGATCACCATCCATGGCATTGTTCTCCATCGATTTTCTCCCCCTTTTAAACCTAGTAGAACTTCTAGTGTATAAGCAAAGCACCCAAGACCTGCATCTGAAACAGGGAAAAAGCTTGCTACATTTGATGTAAGCACCTCTTTTGTGCCTTGTAAGAACTCTGGATTCCAAACATAGTCAAAGTACCCTAATTGATAGCCGGCAAGGTATCTTGAGATAAACATTCCTAGCATACCTAGCTTGATTACAGGTATTCTTTGTATCCAAGCAGAAGGGTTATAACTCCAGCCAGGAGGAATCTCGTGACCTGCTTCTGTGACTTTTCCTGGTAGACCTGGGATAATCAGTGAAAATAGAATAAGTAAAATTCCTATGATTGTATCATTTAAGTATTCAACAGCAGATTTTGCCCAGAAAAGCAGCGGCGCAAAGTTTAGCCAGATTCCTGCAAAGCAAATAAGCCAAATTGCGAAAAAACCTAGTTTATTTGGCTTTCTTGCAAAGAAGGCACAAAACATTACGAAAATACCTGTCATAGAATCATTCCATGACATAGCAATGGTTTTGTATCCAAAAGCAAAATGAGAAAAGATTAACCAAAAGCCTAAAAAGCTACAGGCAAATACTGTCCATATCATCTTCTCATGTTTTGCTTTAACTTCTTTAGAAACTGGTTTCATGCTACATCCCTTTTAGAGTCATCTGATTTATTTACGCTTTTTTTTTGTATTTTCTTCTTAAGATTCTTATGCATCTTAAGATTATTCTTCTTATACCAAGCAATCGGATCATTTAATAAATCCTTACACATATTTTCTAAGCAATCTTTAAGCTTAAATTTTGGCTCCCAATTAAATATCTTTTTAGCTTTTGAAATATCTAATTCATAGTGTTCATCCGCTAATTTAATCATCCATGGTCTGATAAAGGGTTTTGCCATAAATGGTATATGACATTGAAACCACGATCCAATCCAAGCAACAAATCTAGGTAATCTCATCATCCATATAGATTTTTTATACAAGGCCTCTGAGATCTCATCTTGCAAATATTTTGTGCTTAGAGTTTCAGGTTCACCAACAAGTATAGTAGTCACTTCTTTTGCCATATCATTTCTCTTATTCACCGCTATTTCAATTAAATCTACTAAATCCGTCATATGCATAAATGAAGCGCCATGAGTGACATCTCCTGGAAAAAAGTGAGCTGTAAAACTCTTTTCATAGATTCTCTGTATTTGATTCGATATTGGGATAGAGTGACAATCATCATCATAAACACCAGAAATCCTCATGATTACCGAGGGAATATTTCCTCTATACTTCCTGATCACTTCTTCTGTTTCAATTTTTGATTTTGGATAAGCCCAATTCCCATCTAATGGTGAATATTCATTAATCTTTTCTCCAGGTTTTGTCGCTTCATGCACAAGCATTGTGGAAGAGAAGATAAATTGCTCACATTCAAAATTCTGTAACGCTTTTAGAATATTCTTTGTTCCTTGAACTGTGATCTTGTTATAATTATCATACTTTTGATTTTCAAAACTATAATAAGCTGCTAGGTGAACAACTGATGATATCTTTTTTCCATAAAAAGCTTCTATATGCCTAAAAGCTTGATTGATACTTTCTTCAGAAGACACATCTAATGGAACAAGCTCTTCATTTGCAGAAGCATAAATTGCTGTCATCAACTCAAACCCTACGATATGATAATTTTCACCCAGTCTCTTTGCAACATGTGTTCCGATACGCCCTGCGCTTCCTGTTACAAGAACTAATTTTTTATTAGATTCATCCATTTATCACCTCATTATAATATATAGATCTTACACTACAGAGTAGAAAATATTATTCAAGGTATTAATAAGGTAAATTATTCAGACTCTTAATCACTTGATAGTCATGCTCAAATGATAGAATTGAATAAGAAGCTGGAGAAAGAGCAAAGTACCTTCCATGCGAAACAGGAAAATTAAGCCACCTGGCAATTAAAGATCTTGAGAAGTGACCACTACTAAAAAAAGCAACTCTTCCTTCTTGTTTTAAAGCCTCTTTAATTAATCGATCAGCCCTAACCTCTACTTCATAAGAGGTTTCTCCATTCTTTGGATCTTTTGTAAATACTGTCCAATTAGGATCTATCTTGTGGATTTCTTTTGTGGTAATTCCTTCATAGTCTCCATAATCCCATTCTAGTAAATCACTATTGATGATAGCCTTATCTAATAAACCACAATACTCACAAGTTGATTTTACCCTTGTGAGCGGACTACAATAGACTTTATTAAAAGTTAAACCTTTAACAATCTTTTTAAGAGCTTTTGCTTGAGTAATTCCCTCATCAATCAAGGGAATATCAGTTAAACCTGTGTGTTGTCCCGACTTAGACCACTCAGTCTCACCGTGCCTGAACAAATAAAGTTCTTTCATAACTATCCTTTATGGACTAGCCTGCATAGAATATGTTTAAAAAGATAATTAAAATTACAACTGGAACTAAATATCTGATACTAAAAGAAAAGAGGTTTTTCAAAAAAGGTACTTTAGAAAAATCAAGAGATGTACCTTCACTTAGATTCTTTAAAAACTTCTTAAATGGCTTTCTCCATCCAACTAATATCACAGCAGCCAAAGCCCCTAACGGAATTAAAATATTAACACACAACGAACTTAAAGCATCAAAAAGGCTCATCCCAAATATCTGATAATCAGAAAATATACCAAATGAAAGTCCTATTGGAATTGCAAAGACTAAAACACTGATTGAACAAACAAATACAGCCCCATGCCTTGAAAATGATTTATGATCTATTAAATAAGCAATAAATGGCTCCATCGCTGATATTTGAGATGTGAGTCCTGCAAAGAGCATTAAAGCAAAAAACATAAACGCAAGCAACGTGCCAAATCGCATACTAGAAAAAACAAGAGGTAAGGTCTTATAGATAAGGTCTGATCCACTTGTCACACTTCCACCTACTGAAAATACAGCTGTGAAAATAGCGATTCCAGCAAGTAATGAAACAACTACAATAGCGATCGTCACTGGAATTGTAATCTTGAAAAGATTATCTTTTTTTCTTAAATAGCTACCATAAGTGATCATCGTCCCTTGCCCTACACTTAAACCAAAGCAGGCTTGACCAAGTGCTAGTAACACAACTTTTGCATTTAACATACTCCAATCTGGTTGGAATAAAAAGACTAATCCTTTAGAAGCATTTGGCATCATTAATCCTGCATACGCTAAAAACAACAAAAAGATAAATAGAAGCGGCATAAGTATTTTATTGGTCGCCTCAATCCCCTTTTGAACTCCAGAGAACAAAACTGTTGCTGATAAGAACATAAACCCTATGAGACAACCGATTGTCCATGTAACTCCCTCAAAACGGGACTTCCAAAAAAGAGTCGCTTCTTGAGACGTGGTAAAACTTGTCACCGTACCTGTAAATGTCTCAATCAAATAACCAAGAGTCCAACTACAAATAACACTATAAAAAATACTTACCAAAAAACCTGTGAGTACCTGCATCGTCCCTAAAGCCTTCCATCCTTTATTTTCTCCAATCTTATGAAACGCATCTGAAGGATTTGTTTGAGTACTTCTTCCAATAACAATCTCAGACAGCATGATTGGCAATGAAACACAAATTAAAAAAATACAAAAAAGTAATACAAATACAGCTCCACCATTTTGACCTACAATATAAGGAAATCTCCAAATACTTCCTAGACCAACAGCTGAGCCAATCGCAGACCACATAAAGCCTAACTTAGATTTCCAATGCTCTCTTTTCACTACCTAAAAACTCCTTGGATCATGTATTATGAAGTGCTAAACATGTATAAAATAGTATCTATGAAACATAAAGAAAAAGCAAGTAATAATCACCCTTTATTTGACTCTCCAGTTGAAGCTGGCTTTCCCACAATGCTAACAGATGAAAGCTCTGAGCGTCTAAATATCAACGATTATTTAATCACTAATAAAACAGCCACCTACTTTATCCGAGTTAAAGGTGATTCTATGGAGGGGGCTGGCATATACGATAATGATATTTTGATTGTGGATCGCTCAAAAAGCATTTCTTCAGGAAAAATCATCATCGCCTACCTAAATGGAGAATTTACCGTAAAACGCCTTCTCCTTAAAAATAAAAACACCTACCTCTGCCCTGAAAACCCCAAATATAAACCTATTAAAATCACAAGTGACTGCCAGTTCGAAGTTTTCGGAGTTATCACTTATAACATCCATAAACCATTATGAACTACTGCCTGCTGATAGATTGTGATAATTTCTTTGCCTCATGCGAAGCGATCTTTCACCCAGAATACAAAAACAAACCCTTAGTTGTTGCCTCTGGAAAAAATGGTATCGTTATTGCTCGCTCAAAAGAAGCAAAAGCTCTTGGTATCCCTATGGCCGCCGCTTCTTTTAAATACAAATCCCTTTTTATCAAAGAAGATGTAATCACGTGCAAAACCAACTTTTCTCTTTATAGAGATATCTCCCTACGAATCCGCGAAACCGTAGCTACTTTTGGCTTTCCCACCTTTGTATACTCTGTCGATGAAATGTTTTTACAAATCCCCAAAGAACAACTCACAGAAAAACTCCTTAACGATATCCAAAAAAAAATTAAACGCTGGACCGGTATCGACACCTCACTCGGGGTCTCTACAACCAAAACACTTGCAAAAGTAGCGACTAAACTTGCTAAAAAAATCCACACAAGACGAAAAATCCTCATAGATGAAACTGAGATTAATCAAACCCTAAAAACCTTTCCTGTCGAAGATATCTGGGGCATTGGAAGAAACACCCATAAAAAACTCATCACCTATAAAGTAAGAAGCGCTAAAGACCTTCTAAATAAAAACCCTGAGTTCTTAAAAAAACTCCTTGGCATCCATGGCCTTCGCACCTGCTCTGAACTTTCTGGAAAAAATGCCTACCCCTTCTTTCAAACTAATGTGGATAAATCCCTCCAAGTCACCAAGACATTCCTAACCGAAATCATTAAAATCTCATCTATAAACGAGATAATAGCCTCTTTTATTACCGAAGGCTGCGAAAAACTACGCCGCATAAATAGAAAAGCTGCTGAATTTACAATCTTTTTGCAATCCTCCCGCTTCAAAAATAACAGACAATACTTTACTAAAACCTATACACTGGACGAGCCCTCTAACTACACACCTGATTTTTTAATGCTCAAAGAAAAAGCTCTCTCACAACTAAAGGATGGGGATATCTCCATCAAACGCGCAGGTATCGGCTTTTCCTTCCTTACCGATTCCCATAGCACCCAAAAAAACCTCTTCCACCCCTCAAACGAAAAAAATCCCCAACTCATGGAGATCCTTGATCATATTAACGATAAATTCGGCGACAAAACACTGCGCTTTGCCTCCTCATCCAAATCCTTTGTAAAACGCCCCTCATCATCTGCTAAATACACAACCTGCTGGGATGATATCCTAGAAATCCAAATCTAAAACTGGATTCCAATCCCCACTCTAGGAAAACTCGTTATAGAAGAGAAAAAATTCTCTGTTTTTTTAGAACCATTATTTTGTATAGTTATTTCTTGAACGTTTCCAGGACCAAAGACATCTATAAAACCACACACTGAAACTGAAGAGATTTCAAATCTAGACTTCAAACCTATTAAAGTGGAATAAAATTTATAATCCATTTTATAAATCATAACCTCTACATCCTCAGGTTTTGTATCAAATCCATTTTTATGAGTTACCTTTCTATTATAATTACCATCCTCTAGACCCTTATAAGCTACTCCAAAATAAGGCTGTACATACCAATCTGGATAAAAAGATATTGAATAGGATGTGATAAATCCAGCTCTAGGCATTTTATCACCAAAACGACCTTTACCTGGTGGTTGTGTTATTGGAGCAAACTCAAATGTGTGATTTTTACTTTGTACTCTTAAGCTAACACCATAGACTGGTTGAATTATATCCATATTCATAAAAGGAATGACATTCATTTTTATGTCATATTTTTTTACAGAAACTTTTTTTTGAATAGATTCAATAAATTCATTTGAACTAAGAGGAGCAACCCCTCCACAAAAACCAATCGCGGCCATAATTAATGCTCTATTCATTATAAAAAACCTTATTTATTACCAAAAACAAACATTCTATTATAAAGAATCATAAACATCAATTATATAATTATCTTTTTTTTATTTTTACGTGTACGTAAAAATACATATTTGGGTTTCCAAAGGGGCTTTGTCCCTTTGGTGGGGTGCAGGGGTGAAACCCCTGCCCTGCGCAATAAATCATTGATAATTTTGCACAAATGCGCAATAATATTCTGAATTTTAAAAATCGAGATAATCATGACACAAAACAAAAAAACCTTAACGGTCTTTCTTTTACTGATGATCAACTTAGCAACGGTGCTAAGTATCCGCAACTGGCCTATTACTGCTATGTATGGATATACATCAATTTTTTACTTACTACTTTCTGCTATATTTTTCTTTATACCATGTGCTTTGGTATCTGCAGAACTTGCAACGCTATATCCAAAAAAGGGTGGTGTTTTTGTTTGGGTAAAAGAAGCCTTGGGTCATAGAATGGGCTTTTTAGCTGTATGGCTTTTGTGGGCGGAAAATATTGTCTTTTACCCGGCACTACTTTCTTTTATATCAGCAGCGGTTGCTTATACTTTCTTTCCAGGGCTTGCTAACGATCCTATCTATACCTGTTTGATGGTCATTGGTGTCTTCTGGCTTGTAACTTTTGTAAATTTAAGAGGTATTCATTTCACAGGTGCTTTTAGTACATTTTGTGTGATTGCAGGAACATTTATCCCTACAGCTCTTATTTTAACTCTTGGAACAATTTGGATCTTCTCTGGAAATCCGATGATGGTAACTTTAGAATCCACACCACTTTTACCTGATTTTTCCATGATCTCCACTTTTGCTGTTTTAACTGGAATCTTACTAAGCTTTGGTGGTCTTGAGATGCCGGCTGTTCATGCAAACGATGTAAAGAATCCAAAGAAAAGCTTCCCAACTGCTATCTTGCTTTCTGCGGGAATTATAGTAACACTTACTATATTAGGAACTCTTTGTATTGCTATTGTAATTCCTAGAGAAGACATAAGTCTTGTTTCTGGAACCATTGAAGCAATGAGCGCTTTTTTAACTCAGTATAACATGTCATTCCTTATGCCATTTATGGCAATCTTAATAGCAATTGGAGCACTCGGTGGATTGAGTAGTTGGGTTGTAGGACCATGTAAAGGATTACTAGCTTCTGCAGAATCTGGGGACTTTCCTCCATTTATGCAAAAAACGAATAAAAATGGCATGCCTCATGTCTTAATGTTCATACAAGGTGGTATCGTTACGTGCTTATCACTTCTATTTGTCCTTATGCCTAATGTAAGCTCCTCATTTTGGATACTGACTGTATTATCTGCGCAGCTTTATATTGTTATGTACATTCTTCTATTTATTTCAGGCATTGTCTTAAAATATAAAAAGCCGAATATGCCACGCGCTTATAGTGTTCCTGGTGGAACTATTGGTATGTGGATCGTTGCAGGATTAGGACTTTTAGGTGTCACATTTTCTTTAGTGATTGGTTTTTTCCCTCCACCAGATGTTGTTGTGGATAATATTATTTTCTTTGAGTCGTTCTTACTTATTGGAATTATTTCGATGATTCTTTTACCTATTTGGATTCATACGATGAGGCGACCTTCTTGGAAAAGAGTCTTAAAGCAGCAGCCAAAAGGCTAGGCTTAAATATATCATTGTTGTGATCACATCGGCAAACATAAGTACGATGGGGCCAGAAGCAACTCTTGGATCTAATTTCCATCTATATAAAATAATTGGAATCATCGCTCCGAGGATTGCTGTGACTATTATTGATATAAAGATACTTACACAGATAATGAATGATGGTCCTATCCCTTCTCGCCAAAGAAGTGACAGCAGCCCCACTGATAAAGAGGCAGTTAAAGCAATTAATACGTATAAGCCAATTTCTCGAAAAGTGTAACGAAATATCTTTCTCCATTTCTGCCGTTTATGAGTCATTAAATATATACTCACAGTCATCGCTTGCATTGAAATCGATTCTGAAAGAGATAGAACAAGAGGTATAAACATAGCAAGGACAATCACATGGACAAGCACAACTTCATAAAAATCAGAAATAACAGCACATAAAATTCCTCCAAGCATATTACAAAATACCCAAGGCATGCGGTGTATATACTTTCTCCAAATCGATTTTGTTGGTCCTTCTTCTACTAATATCCCCAGCATCTGAAAGATTTGTAATCGTTTACGTTTTGATGTTATTTCAAGTTCCTCTTCAAAAAACTCCTGAATTTCAATAACTCCCACAAATGCCCCCTGCTTTATCACTGGCAATGATAGAAGATGAAACTTCTGCATTAAAGCTAAAGCTTCAAACATAGATTGTTCAGAATGAGTTATATGTACATTTGTTTTAATGGCATCTTTAAGTGGGGCTTCAGGAGAGAAGTTAAGAAGTGTTTTAATGCTTACAATCCCAATGAGATGTGATTTATCATCTAAAACATAGAAATAAGGCTTTTTTTGATCATAATCCTTTTCTCTAATGGAAGTGATTGCTTCTGCAATCGATTGATCTAACTCGAGAATATTCTGAGTGTTGCGCAAATAGTTTTCTATCTGATGATCAAGATGTTTTCTTTTCATAAAGGCCTACACTTCAAGTTATAGATATATCAACTCTATGAAATCAAGATAAACCTTCAAAATAAATTAGTATTTTTGTATATTTTTATTATGTGTGGAATCTATGGATACATCCAATCTAAAAGTCAGAAAAAACCTCTCGAGCAATGTCTTGATGGTTTAAAGAACTTACAATACCGTGGTTATGACTCTGCTGGAGTTGCAACCATTTGTGATGGTGATCTTATTGCTTTTAAGACAGTTGGGAAAGTTGACCTTCTTAACTCTTTAATAGGAAGTAAGAAGTATGAATTAAGTATGGCTATAGCTCATACCCGTTGGGCAACTCATGGTGGATTAAGTACGGAAAATGCACATCCACAAATTGATTATCAAAACACCTTAGCACTTGTTCACAACGGAATTATAGAAAATCACATTCAGCTAAAGCAGTTTTTAGAAAAAAAAGATGTAACCTTCTTATCACAAACAGACACTGAAGTTGTGACTAATTTGATCTCTTATTTTTGTAATCAGATGAGTATTAAAGAAGCAGCTCTTAAAGCAATTTCTATGATTGAGGGTTCATTTGCAATTGTTTTTATTCACAAAAACTCCCCTGACTCAATATTTGCAATCGCCAGAAGTTGTCCTTTAGCAATAGGTATTTGTGATCATACAAGTGATGTTTATATTTCTTCTGACCCATCAAGCTTTTCTTCAAGTTCATATCACACCACATTTATAGATTCTGATGAAATTGCGGTTATCTCAAATTCTTCTCTATTAATTTATGATTTTAATGGAAAAATAAAGGAAAAATCTGGATCACATTTGGTTGTAAAGAATAAAGACATCACAAAAGATGGTTTTGATCATTACATGCATAAAGAGATTCATGATCAAAGTTTTCTATGTAGAGAGATTCTTCAAAAACGAAAACATCAAGATTCATTTTACTTTAGTGAACTTAAAAAAAGTGAACAAAAGATAAAACAAACAAAGCATATTGATATCATTGCTTGTGGTTCTTCGTATAACGCTGGTTTGATTGCAAAAGAGTTTTTAGAGCGCTTAACTCTTTTTCCCATTTCAATTCACCTTGCTTCTGAATATAGATATACGTTTCATCTCGATAAAAAAGACACTACATGTATTGTCATCTCGCAATCTGGAGAAACAGCTGATACATTAGCTGCATTACGTTATAAAAAAGAAACATTCTTACAAACAATTGCACTTTGTAATGTGGAAAGCTCCACACTCACAAGAGAATGTGATCTTTTCATTCCTCTTTTAGTTGGAAAAGAAATTAGCGTATGCTCTACAAAAGCATTTACTAGCCAGCTTCTTAATTTATATCTTCTAGGTATTCATTTTTCAAATGTATTAGGGATAAATCACCAAAAGCTTATTTCAGAAATAAATAATATCCCATTTGCCATCGATGATATCTTAAGCAAGGAAAACATAATAAAAGAATATGCTCATAAATATTCTAAATATCCATTCTTTTTATTTACAGGCCGAAAAGATATGTATTATACATCCATTGAAGCGGCTTTAAAGCTAAAAGAAATTAGTTATATTCCAGCAGAAGCAATGCCTGCAGGTGAAATGAAGCATGGACCTATTGCATTAATTGATAAAAACATGGCAACGGTAGCATTTATAGGAAATGAAGAAATCTCTTCTAAAACATTAAGTAACTTAAGTGAAATTAATGCGCGTAATGGTCAAATTCTTCTCTTTGCCTCTGAAATTCCTTCCCACATAACAAAAGACGTGATCTTGATAAATAGCAATGGATCAAACACGTTTGCACCTATACCATACTCCATTGCTGGGCAACTTTTTTCATATCATCTTGCAAAAAATCTTGATAGAGAGATAGACTTTCCACGAAACCTTGCTAAATCTGTCACCGTTGAATAGCTATGAAAAAAATTCTATTATTTCTTGTTTTAGTGATCTTCGTCATAGCGATAACACCTTATGCTCTTCCACAAAGTATGCGGAAGGAAATATTTTATTATCTAACACGTAATATTCCCGGAAAATTCACTGTTTCAAGAATTGAGTATAGCCTCTTTCAAGGATCATATATAGACGGAATATCATGGGAGAATGATAACGCAAAAGTCTATTGCCCTAAGCTTTATATGAACACCTCTCTTTATTCCTTTGTATTAAGTAAAGATGCTACATTTTCATTTGAAAATGGAAGCATCTATTATAAACAAGCCCCCTTACTAGAAAAGCTTTCTTCCACAATCGATTTAAAGTTTAGAAGTAATAACCTCATCTTAAAAAATCCAAGCAAAATTACATGCAAGGTAAATGAAAAAGGAACTAAGACGTTTGTAAATCATGCTATCATACCTCCATTTTCAGCACAAAAGGTTGAGTTTGATCTTCATAGTGGATCGTTAAAAAACTACCAGTTTAAAAACCTTAAGCTTAAAGGAGTCCTCTCGTTACATACACTTCAGTGTACAAAAAACCACCTCCTTGCCTCAATTTTAGCACTTCTGAAGCAAGCACCTTCTCAAGATATTACCGTTAAATGTGGAGATATAAATTTTACACTGGATAATGGGATTCTGGGCTACACAAAGACGCCTTTCATACTTGATAACGCCTTCGAGATCCTCTCCAAGGGAACTGTTAACATGATCAATGAGCAGATAAACATCGTCTTAGGATTTACAACAGAGTCTCTATCAAAAGCCTTCAACCTCACATCTCTTCCACCGGGCTACATCGTTCCTTTCACCGTCAAAGGCACGTACCATAATCCAAAGTTCGACACAAAACAAGCTGCAAAGAACATTGCGCTCATCATTCTGCTTGAAAAGATCGCCCCAGACCAGCGCTCCTACCCAAAACCCGCCCCGTTCTAAAGCGCCTCCGGCGGCAAGAGCTTTGCTCTTGACTCACCAAAGGGCATAGCCCTTTGGAAGCCCACGATTAATTTTTTGCATTGCAAAAAATTAAATTATAGTTTTTTTTGATAATTAAAAGCTTTTAAAACTTCTTTAGCCATCTCAATAATCTGCTGCCATTCATCTGAATTCACAAGATCTTCTTGGTCATAATAATCTTGAGTACGATAAAACTCATCAAATTTATTGCGAAATTTTATTAATAATTCATATTGATCATCAGAAATTCCATAAACTTTATGATTTTTAAACAGACCTTCTCCAAGATCAAAAAAGAAATTTACAGTCTCGTAATAACAGTCAATTTCAGGTCCTTCCCCTCTCACCCAAACTCTTTCTTGATAAGTTTTGTCTGAAATTCCTTCAACAGTTTCTAAAAAACTTTCTAATACAGAATTTCCTTCCTGATAAGTTATATCATACTCATCTTCATTCATAAACAAACTCCTCCAGTGGTATATGAGCTTCTGGTGTTTTTTTATTTACAACATTTCCAAATTTATCAATTGTTTTTCCATGTTTCATATGAATAACATACGGTCTTCTTTGATGTCTATATTTACTATGAATTTTACCAGGCATAATCCGAATAGAGAAATTTGAATTTTTAGGATTTATATATTTCATACCCGCTCCAGTGTCTGTTATTTTCACTAAATAATCCTTAGGGATACCCTTGGGTCTTGGATATACAGGTATTCCAGTTTTCATAATATGCATTCTAACTAACTTATCACCTTCAACTTTTGTCTTAAATTTATCTAAGTATTTCTGAGCTTTATGGAAGATTTTATTAGATTTAGCTTTTGCTGTTTCCCAGGAAATGGATTTCAAATCTTTCTTAGATAGAGATTTTAAATCTTTTAGAAGTGTTGTGTATGAACTACTACCTTTATCCTTAACTCGTTTTAAAACCTCTGGAATATCCTTAAAAAACCTTGGGAATCTCTGTATCATATTTTTTGCATCGATAAGTATTAAAAGATCATTCCAATTAACCCAATTCTGACTTTTTGCGTCCGGCGAAAAGCTATGAGCTTGCTTTGTAGAATAAAAGTCATCAATAAGTTCATGTAGAGTAAGAGCTCCTTTTTCATAATTACTTAATAATCCTCCATACTTATCTATAAGTGGGTCAAGAGACATATTAGGTAGATATTTATTAAAAGAATTAAGAGCTATATCACCAACCAAAGGTATCAATGAAAGCCTTGCTGCTATTAACTCCACTAAAACATGTGCTGCATATGCATCATAATCTCGATTATTGATCAGTGAAGTAGTTCCACTCATCAATTGATCAATAAAAGAACAATTTTTGGCTTTCTCTTTTTTGAAATTCAATAGGTAGTCATCTAATAAATCGTACATTTCTTCTTTAATTTTGTCTGGTGTCACTATTAAATTAGAATAAACTTCATTTATTGAAGGATTTGATATTCCCTGATTAATATTTGCTTTTTTTACATCCGAATCTGGATTTGGTTTTGAGATATTTCTATCAGATGGTGTATCCCCATTTGCTATAGCAAGAGCGCTTGCCCCTGATACCGAAGTCGCTATCCCTCCAACTAATAAAGTTCCTCCTACAACTGTGATTCCAATAATAATTTCTTTTTTATACTTTTGAACAAATTGCTTTGTTTTTTTCCAGGCATCGCTTAGCCATCCGCAAGGCCTTAACTGACTAGAACTCTTCGAAAACAAATCTGCTGTTATTGAATAGTAGGATTGAAAATCGCGTTGCTTAAAAGCAATTTCAAGAGGATTCTCTTTACAATCAAGCAAGTAAGTTATTTCATTGTCCATCAAAATTTCATCTGAAACATCAGGTAACTTTCCTTGGTTTGCTAAAAATGTAATTAGTTGAATAGCTTTTTGCTTATCTTGATAAGTAAAACTAAGATCGTAATCACCTCTTTCTACTCTTTCCATAAAAGTAATAATATCATCATAGGTTAATCCTAACTTATAATTAAGATCTTGAGGGACTCCAAGCGATGACATTCGATGTGTATATGGATTAGCAATAATCATAGGCATAGAAAATGCAATCATCACATATGAGAAACATTTAATTAAAAACGACAACCTTTTCATAATCAACCCAGAAGTTTAATAAAAACCGTTCATAAAAACATAACAACCTGATTCAAGTCAATTAATTTTCAATCAAGATTTTCTAAAAATTAATTAAAAATGAAAACAATACTAATTTCATGAAGAAGGAATATAATTTATTTCTGGGAAGAAGGGATGTAGCTTAGATGAGTTAGTTCTAAATAAAAGTAAAAATTTATTTCTGGGAAGAAGGGTGTCTTTTTATGACTTGAAAAAGTAAACTAACATTTGCTAAAATGCAAGTTTACTTTTGAAAGGAGTTATTATGTTGACGCAGGAATTGGAAGTCTTACTTGGCGACAAGTTGGAAAAATTGTTAGATCTTAAAAAATGCAAAGTGAGCAAAGATCTTCTTTCTCTTCCGGGCCCAGACTTTATTGATCGTGTGTTTACAAACTCTAACCGAAGTATTCGTGTATTGCAAAATTTACAAGTGATATTCAATGCAGGTCGACTAGGAGGAACTGGTTATCTTTCTATTTTACCTGTTGATCAAGGTATTGAGCATACAGCTGGCGCATCATTTGCCCCTAATCCTATTTACTTCGATCCTGAAAAAATTATTGAGCTTGCGATTGAAGGTGGATGTAATGCTGTTGCGACAACATTTGGAAATTTAGGAATTGTAGCAAGAAAGTATGCTCACAAGATCCCTTTCTTATGTAAGATTAATCATAATGAGCTTTTAACGTTTCCTAATACTTTCGATCAGATTCTATTTGGTAAAATTAAAGAAGCTGCTGATATGGGAGCCCGTGCTGTTGGCGCGACTATCTATTTTGGATCCAAAGAAAGTGATCGTCAAATCATAGAAATTGCCAAGGCTTTTGATAAAGCTCATGAGCATGGTATGGCCACTGTATTATGGTGTTATTTAAGAAATCCAGGGTTTAAGACAGAAAGTCAAGATTATCACACTGCTGCTGATTTAACAGCTCAGGCTAATCATATTGGTGCTACGATTCAAGCAGATATCATCAAGCAAAAACTCCCCACTTGCAATGGTGGTTTTAGAGATCTTAAGTTTGGTAAAACATCTGATGCTGTCTATTCTGAGCTATGCTCTGATCACCCTGTGGATCTTGCTAGGTATCAAGCTTTAAATTGCCTTTCAGGGCGTATTCCCCTCATTAATTCAGGGGGCCCTTCAGGGGAAAATGACATGCAGGATGCTGCTCAAACCGCTCTTATCAATAAACTGGCGGGTGGAGCAGGACTTATCTCAGGACGAAAAGCCTTCCAAAAACCTATGAAAATGGGTGTAAAACTTCTTAATCTCATTCAAGACATTTACTTAAACCCTGACATTGTGCCACTTCCATAAATTTAATTATGAAACCTTTTGAAAATCAAGAAGTTACGATTTAACTGTATAATAATTTATTGAAATTTTTCTATAATTATGTTATAATTATTACATTAAACAGTAATAAACAATAACTAAATACAAAGTGATAATCTCGCGTAGAAACAAGCGGGTTTTATCCTTAGGAGAAAAAATTTTATGGATTCAGTTAACCCAAATACAGGTAGAGCATACCCTGCTAACATAATTAAGAAAAAAGAGGAACTCGAGCAAAAAATCACCGCTTATAGGGCAACCACTAACTCTAAAGAGTTTCAAACATTACCAGAAAAAGCACAATTAGAAGTTTATGGAGAATTGAGAAGAACCGTCGAAGAAGTGTGTGATTTAACAAAACTCTACAACAATATGGATTTACGATTTCAAGCAGAAGGTGGCGTTGCAGAACATGGTTATAAACATAGGACAATAAGTAAAAAACCACCTATTATAAGTGAGATTGTTTCAAAAGGTGAACTTAAACAACAGCTTAATGAAACTAAACAAAAATTAATCGCTTTAGATAATTTTAAAAAATCCATTGAGTTTAATACATTACCTGCTAAAGAAAAAAAGCTTACAGTAGAACAAATTAAAATCCTTAAAATTGAATTGGATTCACTAAGATTAAACCTTGCTTTAAAAAATTGTGGGGGTCATATTGCTTCAAAAATCCGTGTCTATCAGCAAGCAATCCGAAATCTTACATCAAGAACAACATCTCCAAAAATCTCTCATGATCAATTACAATTTCTTAATTCTGTAGGATTAACAGGTATAGAAACTTCAGAAGAGCTAAAGATTAAGGAATATAGAAATGAAATTAAAAAACTAGAAGCGCTACATGAAACGTTTCTAAAAGGTGAGCATAAACCTGTAGTGGTAGAAAAAATATCAACACATTTAGAAGATGTCCCCTCTAGTCTAAGAGCGATGATTGTGGAAAAGTTAAGCGATGACGCTGTAAGCTCATACCCTACTGAAACAACAAGTATTGTAAAAGATCCTACCCTTCATGCATCATTAATTGACGCTACAAATTTTAGATATCAAGATCATTATAGAGGTATTCTTGCAAGGGTAAACAAAACGAAAACACCTATTATACTTTTAAGTGTTTCTAAGGCTCATTGTATCTATCTTAAAAAAGATGAAAATGATCCAAAAAGAGTTGTTATTGCAGATGCAGAACTTAAAAATGTAGAACTATATGCTTTTGATCGTCTCAATGATTCATTAGTTGATCTAGAAAAAAATCCAGACTTTACAAAAGGTGAGCTTGTATATGGTTTCTTAGGAGAAAACAAAGCCTCCCCAAATCCACAAGGATCACTTCCAAGGTATAGTTACGGCAAAATTACCACATCACCTAAATATACCAAATATTTTTCCGGAATTAATGAAGACGATGAAAAGCATTATTTACCAAAGGAAATTCGTTTAAAAAATGCAATTGAAGCCGCAAAATCTCGACTTACAACTTTCTTAACTCAAGCTACAGCATATCAAAAAGAATATGAGCTCAAGAAAACACTTGAATCTATGCAAGCGCTAAAAAGAGCTCAGCAAATGATTGTTTTACAACAACAAAAAATACAAAAACTCCATACAGCTTTAAGAACTATACAACCTAGCAAAGCTTTCGAAACTTCGACTAGAATCCGAAGATCAGAAGGTGGTGGTGGAACTAAATAAGTTCCATTAATAATCTAATAACAGACATCAAATTCAAGCATCTTTTCACCTTTATATGGCATAAAGGCATGAAAAGGTGCTTTTTTTTCATCAAAAACCAAAGGCACGAAATAGCGATCTCCTTCCCACAAAGGAAGATCTAGTATTTTATCTTTATCAATCCACTCAAGATCCCCTTCTTCGCATGAAGAATAAGGAGTCCCTGTCCATTTTGTAATTAAGAAGATAAAGCCAAGCCAGTCTTCTCCATTTTTACCAAATCCAGTCCAATTGATTGTTCCTTTTAGGCACATTTCAGTAGGTGTGATTCCTGCTTCTTCCTCAACCTCTCTTATCATCGATGCGCCTATATTTTCATTGCGGTGGACCTTTCCACCAAGCCCATTATATTTACCGATATGATCATCCTCTGAGCGTTTATTGCGGTGCATCATAAGCACCTTAGAGCCATCTTCTGATAAAACGTATCCTAACGTCCCTAAAATAGGGGTATATTTACTCATAGAAATTGCCTTTTTTAAAGGCATCTATCATACTCTTAAGAATCAAATCTTTCAACTTTTTTAGTTATACCTTGAGTTAAATCCCATAATCTATAGTAGATAATAGTATGAACATCCTTCTTTTTTCACTACCCTATATAGTTTTACAACTTCTTAAACGGCAGTCTATTGCCCGATCACTTTCCGCCTCTTTAGCTATCATTCCACTCTTTCTTATACTTCCTCTTCCTCTTTATTCCGTTCTTCTAATCTTTTCAATACTCAATACTCTCTACATAAAATCCTTTAAAACTCCCCTCAATCTCAAGATCTTAAAAAACATCAAACACCTTCCCTCCCTCAAAGACTCCCTTAAACAGCATATCTCTATTCCTTTCATCTCATTATGTCTTCTAAGTGCAATCCTCTATCCCTTCTTCTTAAAAACGCCCCCTCTATACTCACTTTTATTCCTTCCCTTCCTCTTCCTCTGCCCTAAAGACCTTCTTCCTTATCCATTCTATCTCCTAACACTGCCATTCTCTAAAATATCCAAAACCTCAAACACCCAAATCCCCACTCCCCAAAATGAATGTTTTACTAAACCAAACCCAAACTTTCCATTAGAAAAGATCACCACATCCTTTTCTGGTAAAAAACTCTTTTCTCTACCTACTTATACCCCCTCTCAAAAGCCGCATATCATCTTTCTCTACCTAGAATCTTTTCGGTCTACCTCTCTTTCTGTCGCCCCCCATTTCTTAAAGCTTTCTCAAGAGGGAATCTACTTTTCTAACTTCCATGCAAACGCCTCCCAAACATTTAAAGCTGTTTTTGCTACCCTTTACGGCCTTCCCCCCTGTTTTGGCTCTGACTTTACAGAAAGTTCTTCTCCTGTTCTTACACTTCCCTTAAATGGCCTTCCTGACCTTCTTAAATCAGAAGGTTATCAAAACATCTTCTTAAAAGCAGGAAGCCATCAGTTTGACAACCAGGGGAAATTCTTAAAAAATCACAACTTTGATCATACCTTTGATAAAGAAGATATCAAACAATCCATCCCCCAGTCTTACGGCACAAGCTGGGGAGTACATGATGAGTTTATGTACACCTACCTAGAAGGTCTTATAAAAAATGCTGAATCTCCACTCTTTCTAAATGCTGCAACTCTTACAAATCACCACCCTTTTTTCTACCCTGATAATTTCACACCTTCCCATGGAAATACCGCCTTTGAAAAAACCATGGAGTACACAGATCATGCATTAAATAACTTTATCAACTCCCTTAAGACAACCGGCGCCCCCATCCATCTTTACATCTTAGGAGATCACGGCTACCCAATAACTCAAAACCGTGAAATAGAATTTACCCGATCCTTAGATACAAATATCACCCACGTTCCCTTCTTAATCCTTCCAATTAATTGTGGAAAGTTTACTCCCCAAGAAATTAAAGACACTTCGTCTCAAATTGATATCCTTCCAACCCTTATGGATATCTACAACCTTAAAGGAAAAAATAGCTCCATCGGATCTTCCCTTCTTCGTAAACGATCAAACCCACAAGCCCTCCTTCTTAATGAAGCAGTCCTGCCACTTTCTGGAATCGTTACAAACAATTCCTATAAAACATTTCAGACCCTAATACCTCTTTATAATACCCTCAAAGAACTCTATAAATCAAAGTCCATCTCATCATCTAAATCCTTTCTTAAAACTTTAGATCTTTCTTCATCAGCTATTACCCATAAAGAATTAAACGATCTTTTAAATAAAAACCCGAACCTTAAAAACCTCTATCTTAATGACACGATGCTGATTGCTTCCCTTGATCTAAATTTTCCTCAAACTCTTAAAAAGATCCAATTAAACAATAATCTTCTCATCACTGATGAAGATATCCAAAACCTTCCTATATCTCTTCAATCTATTTCAATTAAAGGATGTAATAATTTAACTGATCAATCTTTAAATCATCTCTCTCAATGTAATCTTGCAGAGCTTGCCTTGAATGGATCTCAATTTTCACAAGCTGCAATAGAAAAGCTTCTGTATGCCTCAAACCTTTCAAAGCTCGACCTAGAAGATACACCACCTCTATCTCCACAATGCTTTAACCACCCATTAGAAGAAGTGGTTTTAAAAAATCCTTCCAATATCACAGACCAAACCCTTAAAGCCCTCTGCTCAAAAAATCTAAACCTTTTTCTTTGTGATGATTGCTCTCTTTTAACAGATGAATGCTCTCAACATCTTAAAAAGACATCCTTAGAAGTGCTTCATTTAGAAAATGCCTTTAAACTATCCGATATTACTATTAATCATATCACCCATCTTCCCATCCATGCATTCTACATTAGCCGTGCCCGCGCTCTTACAAAATCATCTATTGATAAACTCCTTAAACCATCCCTTAGAAAACTCTTTTGTATAGATTGTGATAACCTTCCTCAACATCTGGATGAAACAGATGGAAAAGAAATCTGTCTCCTTAAAGAAGGAGGTGGTTAATGCTTTATATCCTTATTCCTCTTATCTTATTAAATAGATGTTTTTACCTTCCTTTTTTATTTACTTTATCTCTTTTGATGTTAGGAAACTATATCCCCCTCTGGCTCTTTAAATATATCTTTTTTATAGCTCTTTTTTATTCTGCTATCAACTTCTTCTACCGCCAAAAATTTGGAAAGGCTATTTCATTAAATACTTTAAAACTCATAAGACATACTGCTCATTTAAGAGACTCCATCATCCACTACCCAAAACTTCTTCTTTTAGTTCTAATTGCATTCCTTTATACATATTTTATCCCATACTCTACCCTGAATCCTTATCCAGCAGCTTTTTTCTTTGTAACACTCCCTCTTCTTTTACTTAAAAAAAATAAAAAGCAGACAGTCCAAGAACATAAGTTTCTACCTGAAAACGAAAATTGCAACTATCAAAATAAAGCGCTTCCGCTAGAAAAAACCACAATTAACTTTTCAGGAGAAAAACTTTTTTCTCTACCAGGAAATAATCCGCATGTGGTGATGATTTTCTTAGAATCCTTTAGAGGAGTTAATACTGGATGTTTAAATGCAGAAATTGCTGCCACCCCATATTTTGATGAACTCTCAAAAGATGGAATCTTATTCTCCAATTTCCATTCAAACGGTACCCAGACTTTTAAAGCTTTATTCCATTCCCTATACGGTGTACCTGCTCTTTATGGCTCTGAACTTGAAATGTCTTCTAAAAAAATGAATCATCTTGAATTAAAAGGACTTCCTGATCTCTTCAAAACAAAAGGTTATGATTTAATGTTTGCTCAAGGTGGAAGTAATAAGTTTGATTTTCAAGAAGAATTTCTAAAAAACCATAAATACCAAAAAACCTTTGATCATGTAGACATTAGAAAATTCAATCCTAAAGCTTGCGGCACAAGTTGGGGCGTTCATGATGAATATCTATATGAGTTTTTAATTAATAAAATAATTGATGCTAAAGACCCTCTTTTTTTAACAGCTGCGACAATAACAAATCATCATCCATTTAATTCACCAAAAGAATTTAAGCCGGAAACAAAATTTGACACAAAAGATCGTCTTTATAATCAATTCTTACAAACAATGCTATATACCGACACTATGCTTTATAATTTTGTCTCCAAATTAAAAAATTTAGACGCTCCTATCCACCTTCACATCATGGGTGATCATGGCATAAATATTGATGACATTAAAGTTCTGAATCAATCCATCAAACCAGAAATTACCCATGTTCCTTATTTAATTCTTCCAATTAATTGTGGAGACACAAAGTCTTTGGTGATTGATGATGTTTCCTCTCATATAGATATTGCACCTACTATGATGGATTTATATAACCTAAAAGGGGTTAATAGCTCCATTGGATCTTCTTTAAGAAGAAAACGAAAAGATCCTAAGGCTTACATCCTAAATCAAATTCCCCACCCTCCTCTTTATGGAATACGAACAAACAATGGTCTGAATGTAGGAATTTATAAAACTCCTTTTCATTATATAGAGCATCTCTTCAAAACAAAAGCGATCTCTTCATCTGATGCTCATTCTCAAAAAATCTTGAATCTTTCTAAAGAAAAAATCACTTGTGAAGCATTAGAAACTCTTCTAAAGAATTTAAAAAACCTTAATTGCTTAATTCTTAATGATTGTATGTTGATTCATAGCTTAAATCTTATTGATTATCCAAACCTTCAAAGAGTTGAGATAGAAAACAATTTATTAATAGATGATGAATCTTTAAAGGCTCTTCCTGAAACTCTTTCTTCATTATCAATCAAAGGATGCTTATCTCTTACAGATCAAGCATTAAAGTATCTTTCTAAATATCCCCTAAGAGAATTATCTTTAACAACCAAGCAATTTTCTAAAGAAGCTCTCAATCTTTTTGCAGGCTCACTCACGCACATTGAAAGGCTTCATTTTGATGATGGGGTTAATCTAAGTGATGAGTTTTTTAAAAATCTTCCTCATAAAACGCTTCGTTCACTTAAAATCAAAGAGTCTTTAAATATTACCAATGAGACACTTCATTATTTAAGCCTTCATCCTTTAGATTCTTTATTACTCACGCATTGTGGAAATCTTACAGATGAAGGTATTGCTCATCTTAGGCACTCAAGTATTAGTTGTCTCTTTTTGGAAAATGCCTATAATCTGACAAATAAATCTTTAGCTTTATTAAATCAGCTTCCTTTACATACTTTTTCCATTTCAGAATCTGAACAAATAAATGAAGAAGGGATTAATCAATTAAATTCAGACACTTTACAAAGTATCTATTGCTCTGGTTGTAATATCGAAGAAAGAGTTGAAGAAAGTTTTTTATCAGAAAATAATACTCACATCAACTTCTTTTTTGATCAAGATTTCAAACTAGATGACTTTAAGGGTGATCATTTTGAAAAAAACACTTGAATTTGACAGTTATTGATATGATCTTTATACTCGTTCAATTCAGCAATCAACAGCGATAAATAAATGGTCTATAGATATATTCTAAAAAAGCTCACTTTTTTTGTGCTTACGCTTTTTACCATTGTGACATTGACGTTTTTTTTGATGAAATCTATTCCAGGCGATCCTTTTACAGAAGAACAAGCTATTCCTGAAGAGATTATGAAAAATCTTTATAGTCATTATGGATTAGATAAACCATTGCATATTCAATACATGAAGTATATAAAAGGTTTTTTAACCCTAGATTTGGGCCCTTCATTTAAATATGAAGGACGTACGACAAATCAAATTATTAAGGAAGGATTTCCTATATCTGCGACACTTGGGTGTGTAGCATTTTTTTTAGCGGTCTTTTGGGGTGTCTTTTGGGGTTCAATTGCCGCCTTTTATAAAGGAAGGTTTTTAGATCATTTTGCTATGATATTAGCTGTAGGAGGTATGAGTGTTCCAAGCTTTTTAACAGCCACCTTCTTACAATACATCTTCTCTATAAAACTTGGGATTTTACCTATTGCTAGATGGGGAACAATTAGTCATATGATCCTTCCTGCTATTGCATTAGCAGCCTTCCCTTCTGCTTTTATTGCAAGGATGACTCGCGCCTCCATGGTAGAGGTTTTACAAAAAGAGTATATTTTAACCGCCCGCGCTAAGGGACTTTCTAAATTTAAGATTTGGCAAAAACATGTTTTGAAAAATAGTTTTTTACCGGTGATCTCTTATTTAGGAACACTTTTTGCATCGATTACTACAGGTAGCTTTATTGTGGAAAAGATCTTTGGGATACCTGGGCTTGGTGGATGGATGGTCTCTAGCATCACAAATCGTGATTACACCATCATCATGGGACTTACTATCTTTTATAGCTTTATTTTATTAACTTCTATAGTGATCACTGATATTGTTTATTTTTTCTTAGACCCTCGAATTAAGGATAGGTTCCAAAATTATGAATTATCGTAATCATATCATCCAAGAGGGTTTTTTAAAAGATAGCTGGAAGAGGCTTCAGCAAAATCCTTTTGCTATGGCAGGACTATATGTTTTAAGTATTTTAATCTTTTGTTCTATCTTTTTACCAATGCTAACCTCAGCTACTTACTATGAAACGCATTTAAGCTTAAAAAACACGCCGCCAAATAGTATTCATCTATTTGGAACAGATGATTTAGGTCGATCTATGTTTGCTCGAATTTGGTGGGGAGCAAGAATCTCATTATTTGTAGGGATTACTGCTGCGTTAATTGATATGTGTATTGGTGTTGCTTATGGCACTTATGCAGCTTTATCAGGTGGAAAAATAGAAGAAACTATGATGCGTATTGCTGATATTTTTTATTCACTTCCATATTTATTAGTGGTGATTTTATTAACGGTCGTTTTAGGACAGGGTATTTTTACTATTATCATCGCTATGACGCTTACAGGGTGGATAAACATGGCAAGAATCACTCGGGCAGAGACTTTACGCTTAAAAGAGCTAGACTTTGTTTTAGCAGCCTTATCTTTAGGAGCTTCAAAAAAACGGATCTTGTTAAAACATATTATTCCTAATTGCTTTGGCACAATTATCACAACTATGACACTTACAATCCCATCTGCTATTTTCACAGAATCCTTCTTAAGCTTTCTAGGACTTGGAGTAAGAGCGCCAATTGCTAGTTGGGGAATGATGGCGTCAGATGGTCTTGGCTCATTAGTCTACTACCCTCACAGGCTCTTTTTTCCAGCCACTTTTATTTGCATAACAATGCTTGCTTTTAACCTTCTTGGTAATGGCTTGCGTGATGCTTTTGATCCGAGGTTACGCTAATGGCTTATAATAAATACTCCAAATTTAAACCGTTGATCGAATTTAAGAACTTTTCTTATTCTTTTTCTAAAGAGCCATTTATTCCAGTTGTAAAGAACTTAAATTTTTGTCTATTTCCAAATGAATTTATTGCCATCATTGGAGAATCTGGAAGTGGTAAGTCCGTCACTGCAAAGGCTATCTTAGATTTGAATTCACCAAAAGGTTATTCATTTGAAAATAGTCAAATTCTTTATGGAAGGGAAAATCTTCTAGACTTTGATGAAGAACAGATCCGCAAAATCCGTGGCCGTGAGATCTCTATTGTTTTTCAAGATCCGATGACTTACTTAAACCCCACAGCTACAATCGGCTCTCAAATAAAAGAGTCTTTAATTCATCACTTCCCTCACTATAGCTCCCAGGATGTTTATAATAAAACAATAGAATTATTAAAACTTGTAGAGTTATCAAATCCTGAAGAAATTTTTAAAAGCTATCCTCATGAACTCTCAGGTGGTATGCGACAACGTGTGATGATTGCTATTTCTTTAGCTCCCAATCCACGTATCTTTATTGCTGATGAAATCACTACTGCTTTGGATGTAACCATCCAACATGAAATTTTACACCTTTTAAAGCGCCTTCAAAAAACCTTAGCAATGAGTATTATCTTTATTACGCATGATCTTAATATCGTTGCTAATTTTGCCGATCGCGTAGTTGTAATGTATGCCGGATCAATAGTTGAAACAGGCCCTGCAGAAGCTGTTTGTAGATTTCCAAAACACCCGTACACAAAAGGTTTAATCAACTCTATCCCTACGCTTGATATGGATAAAGACACGCGCTTAGAGGCTATAACGATTATAAGAGAACCTACTTCTAAAGGTTGTATCTTTTATAATAAATGCAAATATGCTCAGGAGTTATGTAAAAATACTAAACCCATAACTAAACAAAATGAAGAAAACTCTGTTAGTTGCCATTACCCACTTTCTAAACCTCAAAAGAAGGAGGTATTGTGCAAGACTCAAAAATCTTAAAAGTAGACAATATGTCTATACGGTATAAAAAAGGATCTAAAATTTTTTATGCTGTCTCTGATGTCTCATTTAGTATAAATGAAGGGGAAACGGTTTCTTTAGTTGGTGAAAGTGGTTGTGGAAAATCATCTATTGCAAAAGCAATCCTCGGAATCTCTAAAATCACAACTGGTAAAATCTACTATAAAGATCAAATAATCTCAAATCATAACAAAAAACCCTCTAAAACTTCTCAAGAAATCCAGATGATCTTCCAAGATCCTTATAGTTCATTAAACCCCCGTATGACTATTGAAGAAGCTATTAAAGAACCTTTAACTATCTATAAAATAGGAAATAAAGAATTTAGAAATAAACGCGTTGATGAACTACTTAATGATGTAAAACTGCCACTTTCTTATAAAAACCGCTACCCTCATGAACTTTCCGGTGGAGAACGACAAAGAGTTAGCATAGCACGTGCGCTTATCTCTGAACCAAAACTTCTTATATGCGATGAACCCACTCACGCCTTAGATTGCTCTGTTCAAGCCTCTATTATCAACCTTTTAAAAGATCTAAAAGATAAACTAGGATTATCCTTACTCTTTATCTCACACGATCTATGCCTAGTTAAGAATTTATCCGATAAAGTACTTGTTATGTACGGTGGACAAATACTAGAAAGAGGTAACTCCGAAGAGATCTTTGAAAACCCCCTTCACCCTTTCACTCAGAAACTACTCTCTGCCATCCCAATCTTTGGTCAGAAATCGCCTTATACTTTCGATTTAAAAAAAGAAACCCTAAACACATTACAAGATAAAGTTGAGGATAGCTTCAACCTAAATACTTATATCCAAAACCTCAACCAATCATTTTCAAATATAAAAGCAAAGACCTCTAAACAGACCTGCCCATACTACTCAAGCTGTAATAAACATAAATCTGAGTGTAAAGATAAAAATCTTCAGGAAAATAATATAAATAAAAATCATAAATGCAGCTGTCATTTATTAGATTGATGGAGATTTAAAAACCTCTTAATCATCGCATTAACCTGCTCAGGAACTTCCAAAGTTGCCCAGCAGCGTGAACCTATCACCTTCCCAATCTCAAATTCAGGCGCTTGCTTTTTTATCTTTTCATAAGTGCAGTGATGCTCATCAGTCAATATACACAACGTAGGACAAGTTATTCCTTCTAAACGCCCATCAGCTCTTGCATCCCACTCTAAAAGTCCCTCAAAGATTTCTTCCAAAGATTTATGATCAACACTATTGAACGCACTCATTGCAATTTCTTTATTACTAGCCTCAGTATTTAAAAACAATGCATCCACTAACGAAGCAATAAACTTCTCATCAAACTCTTTCTTCTTCAAACACTGAATAAAACCTTCTATTTCTTTTTTAAAAGAATGATCCATAAATATTGGTGGATCAATCACGATAAGATTTTTTAACTTAATATTTCCTCTGAGAGTTGTTTCTATAGCAACATTTGAGCCATTATTTAACCCTATTAAACATATGTTATCTAAAGACATTTCACCGCAGATCTTTTCAATAATCTTTGCTAGATCTTCCATCTTATAACTTGAAATAACCTCGCTCTCCCCACTTCCCGGTAAATCCAACCAAATCACATCCCCAAACTCCCTGAGCATCTCAACTTGATGAGTAAAAAAGCGATGACTAGAACCTGCATTATGGATAAGTACAAAGTTCATCTCACCTGTTCCAGCAAGCCTTTCAACAAACATTTCTCTTTCATCAACAACCATATCTCACTCCAATGCAAAACCCCACCATACAAAATCCTGAATTGAATATCAATCTCTCTAATCCTCAAATCCAACTTGAAAGAAGTGTTCAATAGATTTAAATATTTTTTAGTTGCAACTCTTGTTATCTATTAAAATTGATAAGCATATGGGATAGTTGACTTCAAGTAGCAACTTTTTCTACTATTTCTAGAAATGCTTTTTCAAATCTATTTAAGATTTCAGGCATATTTTTCCGACCAAACCCTATTCTAAAATAATCATCCTGTAAATCTATCACACTCCCCGGCATAATTAATATCCCATAATCCTTAGAAAGTCTTTTAGTTAACTCATCGGTAGAAATGGAAACTAATACTTTCATAATACCTATTGTCCCACTTTGCGGTCTTTGCCAAGTAACTAGCTGTTTATTCCGCTCAATAAACTTATCTAATTGTTGAAGGTTATAAAGCATTATTTTTCGATTTCTTTCTATTATTATTTTTTTTGCTCTTAATGCAATTAAAGCAAGCACTTCACTTGGAGCGCTATTGCAAATAGATGTGTAGACTTTATATGAGCTGATTTGATCAATGAAGTTTTTGTCTTTTGAAACAATCCAACCCACTCTTAATCCAGGAAGACCAAAAGACTTACTCATAACATTAAGCGCAATTCCTTTCTCATATAGATCAGCAATTGATAACTCTCTTGTCTTTTCATTTATCTCTAAAAATCTATAAACTTCATCACTAAAAATATACGCATTGTATTGTTTTGCTAATTCAATAATCTGAGATAAGGTTTCTTTTTTAATAAGCGTTCCTGTGGGATTATGGGGATAGTTTAATATGATAAGTTTAGTATTTTTTTTCATAGCGACTTTTACTTTATTTATATCAATTTGCCATCCATTCTCAAATTCTAATGGAATTTTAGAAATTTCAGCTCCACAAGATTCGGGTATGGTTTTTAAGGATTGATAACATGGCTCAAAAACAATTACATGATCAGAGGGCGTTAATAATGACTTTAAAGAACAATAAATACCTTCTTCCGCTCCTGCAAAAGTTATCACATCCTCTTGATTTATAGTGTTATAAAGCTTTGAAATCTCCTTTCTTAAAATTGGCATCCCAGGCACTTCTGTATAACCTAAAGTTAGTGTTTCCCACATATTTTTACATTCTGGATCAGCCATCTCTATTAATTCATTCATCTTCCAACTTTCCGGGTCTGAACAACATAATAGATAAGGTGTTGAAAATTCATATTTTTTCCAGAATTCTTCTAGTTTAAATTTCGGTATTCCCATTATTTCTCCTTTAGATAATTATAAACAGTTGCCCTTGATAAGTTAAGACATGATCCTATGTATGAAGCAGCATTTTTTGTTTTAAACGCTCCTTTTTCTTTTAAGATTAGAATTAATTCTTTTTTTTCTATTTTTGTTAACATATCTATACGTCTTGATTTCTTCTTAAGATAATTACTAATAAATGAATTGATCTGATCTTTCCAATCATCTTTAAAAAGCACTTCCGAGGTTTTATCTAATTTACCCACAAAATTTTGAATAAACCCTTGAAACACTTCCCACATAGAAACATCAAGATTTATACAAAAAAATCCAATCGGTCTATTTTTCTCATTTCTTAAAACTACACTAACCGACTTAATCTTTGCTCCATTAAAGTTATTCTTATAATAAGGCTTTAATATATCCTTTTCTTTTAAATCATCTTCTAAATTGCCTAAAAGAGACTTTTCACCAACCTTTCTGTTTGAAAAATTATTGTGGATAGACTTTATTCTACCCGATTTTAATTCATGAATCACTACCTCTGCATAGGGATGAAGAAGTAGTGACAATGCTTCTGCAATAGATTCATATCTTTCAAGTTCTGACATAACAACCTCTTATATTTATATATTATAGTATAAGATAGACATTTTTGTCTAAAACTTCTACAAAACATTTTAAATCACTTTTAATTAATGTGTTATGTGTAAATATACATAAATGGATTTAGATATTTTCAGTTGCAACTCTTGTGATGCTTGGTATATTAGATCCTATAATCCAAACTCTTGCTCCAGTAAGGCCTCTCATGAGGTGTTGAGCAAGGGGGCTGATTGCCTTATTAACAACAGCACCTAAAATAACAAGATCATACTTTTCACTTTCAGTGAGTTCTTTGATTGCTTTTACTGGAGATCTGGCATGAATTGATTTCATGGTAATCTCAACACCAACGTCCATTGCAATGGCTTCTGCTTTTTTAAGGACTTCTGAAGAATACTTTTCGACTTTTCCGAGTGGTGTGGATAATGGCACTGTAATCGGAACTTCAATAATATGAACAACAGAGACTTTTGCGTTATACATTTTTGCTATTTGGCATCCTACTTGAATGGTTTCGGCACCTAGATGACCACGTGTTGGGATAAGCACACTCTCTATTTTCACTTCGTTTAATTCTGAGATTTTAATCTTTTCTATTTCAAGACTTGCAAATGGAGAGATCTTTTGACCTCGTCTATAGAAATAATACATAGCAAGTCCAATACCTACCCATGCAAACCCTAAGGTTCTTCCATATGGTTTGGTAAGCACTACTAAGATCCAAACAGATAATGTCGCTATCGCTCCAATAATTGCAGTGATGGGTATTCTTGCTTTTCCAAAAGGGATATTCCCTTTAATTCGGAAGGGTCTTTCTATATCAGGAAATCTAACCCGATGAACAATTAAAGAGGTATGTGCGCAGAAAAAAGCAAGCATCGCTCCAAAATTGTAAAGATCTGCTAAGAATGCCAATTTCCCTCGACTTGCTACAAGGATCAACATAGCACATATAGCAAAAAAGCTTAATGATACATAAGGAGTTTGTCTTGTTTTATGTAGTTTATAAAAAAACTTCGGAAGTTGGAAATATTCACCCATATTAAAAGCAAGACGTGATGAACCTATCAACCCAGCATTTGCTGCTACTAATAAAATCACTGCTGCTAAGATGCCAATCCAAGGAGCTAAAATAGCACCCATACCAGGAAGGTGTTCTACTATTCCTGAAATTGGGTCATCTAAATAAGTTGTGGATAGTTGATGGGGGGTTAACACTGATAGCGCTACTAAAGAAATTCCTAAATAGGCAACAATTAAAAACACCATCGCGAGCATAATCGCACGTGGAATTGTTTTAGAAGGGTCTTTAGCTTCTGATGATAGTTGAGCCATTGACTCTATTCCAGTATAGGCAACCATTGCCATGGCTATACCATGTAAAAAATGCTCCCAGGATGGAGACCAAAGAGTATTTGCTCCCCCAATCTTTAAATGAACATAAAAAGTCTTAAAATTTACTACTGTAAAAATGGCAAATACAATAATCACAAGTTGAGTCAGGATCGTTATAGAAGTGAGGATTAAAGATGCCCTAGTCGACTCTTTCACACCTCTAATGTTTAAAAGTAAAAGCCCAAAGATCATACAGCAACTAAACACTACCTTATAATCTGCATGCATCAAAACAGGAACAAAATATGATAGATAAGGAGCAATCGCAAAACTTGAGATTGCTATAGTCACAATAAAATCAAGGAGCAAGCCCCATCCCGCTATAAAAGAGACGAAATCATTAAACGCTTTTCTAGTATATGTAGCACTCCCCCCAGATTCTAAAAATACAGAGGTCATCTCTGCATATGTAAGCGCTGTACAAATAAATACAAAGCCCGCTGCCAATAAAGCAAGAGGAGTCGCACCTAGTGCAAAAAAAGCTGTGATACCTAAAGCATAATAAATAGAGGATCCCATATCACCATAACCAATAGCAAATACGTCAAATACGCCTAAAACACGACGCATCGTCCCGCGATCAATTTGAGAAATCTTTTCTTTGGGTTCTGTCATAACCTTTCAATAACACGAAAAGCTTCCCAGCGCAAGGATTTAGTAGAAATCCAAGAATACCTTACAAACATGGCTCTTCAAATAATTTATTCGCCTTGATATTGCTGATAAAGGCTTTCTTTTGTTTTTTTATTAACGGGAATATGCTTAATAATCTCCTCTGCTTCTTTAATCTTTCCTAGTTTCACACATTCTTGACACAATGGTAAAAACCAATGATAACTATTTCCATCTGCTAATTCATGTAAATATTCTTTTACTAATTCAAAGTTACCCTCTCTAAGATATTTAAGACAGATATACTGAAATAGCTTTGGTCTATGATAGTTTAATTCCACTATCTGCTTTAATTCCTTCACACTTGATATATCCCCTAAAGAAGAGTTTCGATAAGACGAGTAACCAGTCTCATCTCTTAGATGAAACCAATTAATTTCCCCCATTTCATAGTTTGTTTCAAGTTCTTTTGATCGTAGATAAGTGTCCATATGATCCCTATTTCCACAATCAAAAAATAGAGAACGAAAGTCCCTCAACCTTGTAGTTGAATCTTTAATTCTATGATCCATTCGATTAGGAAGTAAAAACTCCAATCCAACTATAGGTTTAAAAAGATCAAAACCATTGCCAAAAAACTCTGCATATATAATGTATCGATAAATTAATCTAAACTGTTTATCTCTTTCCCTCTTTACGGAAATCATCAACGCAAATCTTATATAATTATAAATATCTATTTTAAATGTGTTCATCCTAATTTGAGTAAATTTAGAACAAATCGTTTTACAGATATTATCTCTATTTTTTCCTGGTTGTGTACCCATTAGAATTAGATTTAATACATCTAAAACAGATTGATATTCAAAATCAGCTGTTTCTAAAAGTCTTGCAAGAGTATTAATATTTTTATCTCTTATGCCATCAAGATCAGCTATACATCTTCCTCTTGCTTTAGGTGAATAAGGAATAGGGAAAACTAGCTTGTCATTTTTAGGATCAGCATATAGTCTACGAAATAGCATATTAACACATTTTGATAAGCTCAAATGGGGATTTAATTCCCTTAAAATTGCTTTATATTGATCTTCTCTTGACTTTCTTTGTGTAATTTTAAAAGAATTCGATGTTATCTGCTCAATGTCTTTTTTAACATCATCTAATGCATTTTGCATATATGTATAGAACTCAGTATCCTTATATGTCTTTAAAAAGCGTAAACGGGCAATACCAACATCTATAATTTGTACTTGAATTAACTCAATCATTTTAATAAATTGAGATGAATGTTCAGCTAATCTTTTCATTCGAATAGCTGGCATCCACGCTATAAATAACTCTATAGTCTTTTTATTACAGCAAGCAAAGTGACAAGCATCATAAGAGGAAAGATATTTAAAAACAGTAGAACAATTAGACTGATTAGGAGTTTCTAAATCAGATGTTTCTAACAATCTCAAGAATGGATTATTTTGTGATCTTCCTACTAAACTAGGCATAAAAGTTTCCCTTAATTCTTAAAAAACCATTAAAGATAATAATCAAAAAAAACTGATAATGTCAACAATAACAGGTCTTTAAAAAATACCTACCTTAACTTTCATCTATAACAGAAACACATCTAAATCCATAAGTCTTGTTCATAATATTAGGATTATTTCTAAAGCGATGAGAACATCTCATATCATCAACTAAGCTCTTCCAGCAGCCACCTCTTAAGACGCGGTAAACACCTTGTTTTGGCCCTTCTGGATTATCAGGCTCTTGCTCCGATGTTTCATAGAAATTATAGTCATACCAATCTTCACACCATTCATAGACATTTCCAGCCATATCATAAAGGCCATTTTTTGATGGTGGATAACTCATAACAGGAGTTGTGTCTGAGGAAAAGAAATTTGCTTGCCCTCTTTCAATCATTCCACCAAACGGAAAGATATTTTTAGCATTTCCCATTGAAGCTGAAATTTCCCATTCTGCTTCCGTTGGAAGGCGTCGTCCCACCCATTTAGCATAGGCTTTAGCTCCATAATAACTCACTCCAACAACTGGATGCTTTGCATAGCCCGTCTCAATAGTTAAACCTCCTCCCTGTCTTTTGATACGGGATTCTTTCAAAAGAATCGTATCATGATTAAGATCATCCTTCTCTCCTTCCATCACAAGCAAAAATCTTAAGAACTGCTCATTTGTTACAGGATGCACATCTATAGAGAACTCTTTAATATTGACTTTATGACGAGGCTTTTCATCGCGAGCTCCTGTCATACTGCCTCTTTCATAAGTTCCTGCTTTAATAGTAATCGTTTCAGTAAGAAGAGGTTTAATTCCATCTGTATCAACTTTTTCAGGTTTATATGAACGTACCATTTTTTCTTTTTTAAAGATTAAGGTTGGATCATCTACAGGCTCTGATTCAGTTTTCACACTTGATGACGACATTTTCATAGGACTTACATTCAATGGTCTTGAAATAGAACCCATTAAATTTTGCTCTAATTGAGTAATAGAAGCTTGAGGTTCAAATGTAGATGATTTTTGTTCTTTAGTAGGTTGTTGTTGAGAAATTTGTTGCTGTTCAGGGATTTCTTTTGGAGGTGATTGAGTTGCCACTTTTGCATAGGCCATTTCTTCTATGGAAGGTGTGGGATTTGAATAAGAAGGCGCGTCTTGAACATCTAGTTTTTCTGGCGCTGCATATGAATATGCTGATTTTTTAGGAATCTCTGGTACATGAATTTCTTCTAGTTTGACCATCGCCGAAGCGTTCTTTATAAGCGTTGTTAAATTATCAACACGTTCTCCTGGAAGCTGAGCTAGTGTTGCTCTAATAATCATATTCCAATCAATATTGCTATTTTTATACATAGCATCAGGCATCACAAAATGTCCTTCTGGTAAATACCCCATCAATAAGAAATACGTAAGTACACCAAAAGAATATACATCTGATTTAAAGCTCACTTTTTTTTCTTCTGAAAAACGCTGCTCTGGTGCTAAGAAAGCAAATGTTTGCAGAAAGTCACGCTTCCTTTGAGCAGCCTTTAATTTTTCATCATCATTGTCAGAAATATGCTTTAACATATAATCAAGCACATAACCCGATCCTACCATCGGTATAATTCCAGCATCCGTTAATTTCACTTTTAAAGACTCATCACTATTTTGCGTGAGTAAAATGTTTGAAAGCTTAACCCCACCATGAACCAAAGGCTCTGATAGAATATTTTGACCATGAATATAATCAAGTGCAAAAGCAACTTCCTTTAAAATCTGTAAAATCTGTTCTTCTTTCAACCTTTCAGGACACGTAGAAAGATAAGTTGCTAAATTCATTGAAGTGCCCTGCTTAAAAGGGACAAAATCTGAAACTATAAAAAGTTGATCATTAAAAGAAGAAACATTGTGAACAGCTGCAATATTTTCATGCTCTAAACGAGCTATCTTAGAAATTTGATCTGTGAAATTTTTCTTAAATTCATCATTTTGATAAAGCGCATGCGGTAAAAACTTAATTGCGAAATACTTTCTAATAAACTTATGTTCTGCAAGATAAACGGGACCTAAAGACCCCTCACCAATAATTCGCTTGATCTCAAAATCACCTATTTCTTTCCCTTCCATATCGCCCCTTTGTTTTTAAAAAATTATAAAACAAAGACAGTTAAAGCAAAAGCTATTTTATAACACACTCTTGACGATTAAATACATTTGAATTAAGATTTCATTTTTTTTAAATAAATGGGCTATGTATTTTTTAAGAAGATTCTATGTTTTGCTTCTTATTTTTCCAAGTGTTTCTTTTTGTACGTGGGAAGATTTATTTTCACAAAAAGACAATCCTGTAAAGAGGCATCATGTAAATATAATCACAGGTAAGTTGCAATTGCCCTAGAACTTGGAGGTGAAACCTATATCCCACTTCATGATCTTCAAGGAAATATTATTGCTATTATTGATAAAGATGCAAATATTGTTGAAGAATATCATTTTAATGCCTTTGGAGAAGAAGGTTTCTCTGATTACATCAACCCCTGGAGATATTCCTCAAAAAGATCTGAAGAAGGTCTTATTTTCTTCGGCCGTCGCTTCTATGATGCCAGTCTCAAGCGATGGATCTCTCCTGATCCTCTAGGTTTTGTTGATAGCAGAAACCTCTATCTTTACGTACTTAATAGCCCTCTGAATCGATTAGATCAGTTTGGGCTTGAAACAGAATTTCTTTTTAAGATGCCTAAGAGTGTTAGCTTTGGAACTGAACTACCTAAAACCCCAGACTACATAAACCCATTTCCTCGCACACATTCAAACTATAATATGCCCGTTGAATACATAGGAATGGGTAGTTTTTCAGATGTTCATATGAATATGATCGTCATCTGCTCTAGAAATTATGATTTTAACTTTAATACTATCGAACAATCCCAAGGATACTTTAATGTTATGGATCACCTCCCACAATTACTAAAAGGAGCCGAAAATAAAATAGCACTTGTTACATATCAAAATGGAATTAACACAAGCAAACAAGATTGGATTACAATGGCACACCACCTTGCACATACACTTCCACAAGGAACAATCATCATAGGTCTTTATAACCCAACACAAGGGATCCTTAAAGACATCCCTCGAACATTCCATGAAAAATCAGGAACTGAAACCTATAGTGTAAAAGCCCTAAGAGCTTTTCATACCTCCCTTTTAGACATTATGGACAAACACGCCTCAAAAGCACGCTGTATTCACATCCCCCATAGCGAAGCAGGCGCTATCTATTGCAGAAGTTTCGAAAGAATGTCTCTTAAAAACCAAGCAAAAATGCAGAATTATTTTTTTGTTGAAGCAATAGCTCCCGCTGAATCTATTCCTAAAGCATATGGTATAGATGCTTGGAATTATTACTCCTTAGGCGATTTGATTACAGGTCCTCTTGCTAGTAAACCAACTGACCGTTACAATATAAAATGGGTAGATGCAATATCTCCATTTCTAGAAAGAACATTGTGTATAGCTGACCATGCCTTTATGGGGGCTACTTATCAAGGTGTTAGAGAGGATGTTATAAAAAAGTACAAAAATCATGCAGGAGGGTTTTATGTGGGCAATAGTAGGTAGTTTTGTGTTAGCGATGAGTTGCTTATTTGGAGGTGAACCTATAGTAGAGAGCCCTAAAGAAATAACTTCTGAATGGGAAGAAAAATTTTTAGGGATTAAATATCAAGTCACAACATTAGATAATGCTGTTCATGAAATGGTAGATGGGTTGATCGATTCTTATTTTGATCAATCTTTTTTTGATAGAGTTAGTGCAGAATTAAAAAAGAATCCCACTGGCAAAGGTGAATACCTTGAATACTGGAATAATGGCACCCTGAAAGCAAAACTCCCCTATAAAGATGGAAAAGCTCATGGCCATTTACACGGTTGGTATGATAATGGTTGTGATGCTTTTAAAGGATTTTTTAAAGAAGGCTTAAAACAAGGTATACATATCACTTTCTTTCATAAAAAACCAGATGAACATCAAAAACAAGCTAGACGTCTTGTTTATAATGAAGAAGGGCAAGTTGATAGAAGAGCTTTTATGTTTCACCCAACAGGGGAGTTGTGGTTTGCAATCGAATACGAAAATGGAAAAGCACATGGACCTTTAGAAAGTTGGGGACCTAATAGCAATAACACATCCGTATCTGCTCAATATAAAAATGGGATTTTACAAAAAGAGCCTCC
>JAJACQ010000021.1 GCA_022601435.1 Chlamydiia bacterium | reverse complement strand
TATATAATTAAAATTTTATATATATCGAAAAAAAGTTAGTTGTTTTTAAAAGCTAAATCTCATATACTTCTCTTTTTATTTTTAATCAAAGGTAATAGAATGACCCGAATAAGCAAGCAAGAAGAGCGTAGAGCTAGATCTCACAGAAAAAGACATGTGAGCATGGCCCCTAAAACAGGTGCTAAAAAAGATAATTTAGAAAAAGGGTATAAAGAACATACAAATACCCTAACTAGTCAAAATGTATTTATTCCAAAGGTAAAGTAATGTCAAGACACAAAAGTTACGGAAAAGCAACATCCGGTGCCAAGAAAAAAAATGTACTCAAGAGATTTGAGCGCATTCAGCTTATGAAAGAACGCGATCAGTGGAAAGAAGGCACTTCTGTCTTTAATCTGCCGAAAACAAAAGTATCATCATAAATTTGAATACTAAAGTAAGCATTAACAATTCACAAGACGCTTTATCAATTGATGAAAATCAGGTAAAGCGTTTTGTTTTAAACATTTTAGATCATTTTAACATCGAAACCGATGAGATAATTATTAATTTTGTTTCAGAAGATAAAATTAAAGTTCTGCACGGCCTTTTTTTTAACACTACAGAAACCACTGATTGCATCACATTTCCCATGGATGGGCAAGATAAATCTGAAGATGAGACCCACACTCTTGGTGAGTGTTTTATAAACCCAAAAGAAGCCTTAAATTACCTACCAGCAGCTCCTTATCATGAGCTTAGCCGTTATATTATTCATTGTATTCTACACCTTATTGGCCATGAGGATAAAACTGATAATCAAAAAGAACAAATGCGTAAACTAGAAGATAAGGCTTTAGATTATCTAGAATCTAAAAAAATGCTTCTTTCAAAACCAGATCCCTTATATACATAAGAATTATGGTCATGTCCTATATATACTTCCCGCTTATCTTTCTGATATTTTCATTAATCCTTTATGCTGTAAAGACTTCGGCCTCTACCTTTTCACGAACTGAGATTATGGACCTATTCTCATACAAAGCTCTTTATCCTCTAAGATTTATTAAATCACTTCTTCCAGATACTGAAATGAGCACTTTAATGACTCTTTTCAGTCTCACTAAACTTCTGACTCTTCTTACTTTTTATACATCTTTATTATTATTTTTTATCTCTAACAACTTCCCTTACAATGTTAAATCCCCGCTTGTTAATGTTTCTGCTATTCCTTTTCTTTATTTCTTATTTTCTGGATTTATTATTTCTGTAGTTACCCTCTTAGCTTTAGGTCTTTGTAAGGTTATGTCTTTAAATTCTCGAAAAATAACGCTGAAGATCTATGCTTATCCTGCAATGATTCCTCTTTTACTGTTTTTACCTCTCACCTACCCTATTCTCCTTTTCCAAAAAAAGTTTTCTCCTAAGAAATCTGAAACCATAGACACTAAGAATCTGGTTAAAAAGCATTTACTAGAGCTTCTTAATTTTGAGTCTTTTAAGAACTTAGATAAGACAAAAAGAAAACTCTTACATTCCCTGGCTCATTTTGATGATAAGACCTGCCGTGAAATCATGGTTCCTAGAATAAAGCTTGAATGTCTTCAGGATAACTCCTCTCTTTTTGAGGCATTAACTCTTTTTATTGACGAAGGCTACAGTAGACTTCCTGTTTTTGAAAAGTCTATTGATCACATCAAAGGTGTTCTTCTATATAAAGATGTCTTTGAATACACTTTTAAAAGAGGTCTTCAAGACATTGAGACTTTAAAAAAGACACCTATCTCCTCTTTAGTTACTCCTATTCTATATGCACCCGAAAATAAAAAGATCTCAGATCTATTTCAAGTAATGAGAGCAAGAAAGATTCATGGCGCAATTATTGTAAATGAATATGGCTGTACAGAAGGGCTTGTAACTATTGAAGATATTTTTGAAGAACTGATTGGAAGTGAGATTTTAGATGAGCATGACGAAGAAGATGAGCTTATTTATAAAAAGACTCACGACCAGGGCTGGATAGTAGAAGCTGGAATTAGCATCATCGATGCTGAAAGAGAGTTTGGGATTTCTCTTCCTCACCATGCCGAATACGAAACTATTGGTGGACTAATTTCTACAACAATGGGTGTTATTCCAAAACCTGGTTCAGTTGTTCATTTTGATCAATATGAATTGAAAGTCTTATCAAGTAATGAAAGACAAATATTGAAAGTGAAGATTACAGCTTCAGCTAAATAGTTTGTATCATGTATTAAGAATGCAGTTTCCCTCGACTTTTATCTTTTTTACCTATATAATATGTAGAAAAAAGGAAACTTCATGGCAAGATCGATATGTAAAACACACCCTTCTGTTACATTAGCTGGACACAGCGGAAATTGGAATTTTATTTTTATTCCAGGGAGTAATCTTCCGGAAAAAACTGTTTTAAGATTTGACATGCTTACTTCTGATGAAGAAGGTTCATGGCAGATGCCTCAAGCTGCTCCGAATGTAAAATTAAATTGTATTTGGCTAACCCTTGCTGATGAAAAACGCATGATTCCAGAAGCTGTAGATATGGGCGGTTATACTGTATTTGATTTTGTTCTTAACAAAGCAGTTAAGGCTGGAGAAGAACTCATTATTACCATTGGCTCAATCGGAAAAACAGCAGAAAAGAAAAACTTAGCTCAAACTTTTACTCAAAGAAGGCGCCCTTTCCATTTGTATATCGATACAAAAGGAAAAAAAGCTTTTCCTAAAGAACCTGAGGTCTTCTATCTTGATGTAAAAGGCGGAGAGTTAAACAACATTAAAATTATTGGGCCTTCTATAGTTTCTAGAAATGATCGATTCGATCTTATGCTTCGTTTTGAAGATTCTTATGGGAATTTAACTGGTTATGCTCCTGAAGATACATTAATTGAGCTTTCTTACGATCAACTAAGGGAGAACTTAAACTGGAAGTTGTTTATCCCTGAAACAGGATATTTATCCCTTCCTAACCTCTATTTCAATGATCCAGGCACCTATCGCATCAAACTCACCAATCTTCAAAATAAAAATGTCTATCAATCCCCCCCTATTGAATGTGTTCTTAGCGCAGAAGAAAGTCTTTTCTGGGGTATTCTTCATGCAGAATCCAAGAGACATAAGACTGCAGAAGATGTAGAAAACTCCCTTAGATCTTTTAGAGATGATAATGCATTGCAATTTTATGCTTCATCTGTTTTTGAAGATGAAACTTCAACTCCATCTGCTGATTGGAAGCTTCTTTCTTCTCAGATTGCACAGTTTAATGAAGAAGAGCGTTTTGTTTCTATGCTCGGATTTCAGTGGTTTGGACAACCTTCTGTGGAAGGTCTAAGGCATTTTATCTATCCAAAAGATAATAAACCTGTTTTACGTATGAAAGATACAAAGTCAAACACACTAAAAAAAATCTATCGCTCTCATTCTCCTAAAGAATTATTATCTATTCCTTGCCTCACCATGGCAAAAGGTTATTCATATAATTTTAAAGACTTTAACCCTGAATTTGAAAGAGTTGTAGAAATTTTTAACTATTTTGGATCTTCAGAATGTAGTGCTAAAAAAGGAAATCCTTATCCAATTAGAACCAAGGGAAGAAAATCTGGAATGAGTGAGACAGAGGAAGGCTCTATTCAAAAAGCTCTGTCTAAAAATTGCCGCTTTGGTTTTGTCTCTGGTGGTTTTGATAGGCGTGGTGTTTATAAAGATACTGAACAAAATGATCAAATTGAATATCAAAATGGTTTGACCGGAATTTTCAGCAAAGAGTATTCAAGAGACAACTTATTTACTTCATTATATAATAGGCGTTGCTATGCAACAACTGGAGCTCGTATCATTGTTACGTTTAACATTGCTTCGATGCCTATGGGTTCTGAGCTAGACACTCATTCAAAGCCTGGCCTTGAGTTTAATAGACATATAGAAATAAAGGTTTCAGGTACTGATAAAATCAAGGAAATCATCGTATTTAGAAATCTTGAAAAGTATAAAGTACTTGAAAATTTAGAAAACGAGTTTGAGTGTATAATTGACGACTCTGATCCACTTTCAAAAGTTGTCTTGAAAGCAAGTGGTGATTCTCCTGATTTTACTTATTATTATTTAAGAATTACTCAGGAAGATGGGCATATAGCATATGTTACTCCGATTTGGGTTGATTACATTCCACCAAAACCTGCAGGCAAAAAATCAAAAAGTAAATAACAATCATGATGCAGTGGCTTATCAGTTTTTCTTTTACACTACTTTTTTTAGTCCTTGCATCATCATTTCTATTTATTGCTAAAAAAAATATAAGGGCTCGATGTGGCTCCCCTGAAAAATGCTCTTGTAAGAAAGGTTGTAAAAAAAATGCAAAAAACCCAGAATAAATCACTCATTTTAGGAAGCTCTTCACCTAGACGTAGAGATATATTATCTTTGTACAACCTAGACTTTACAATAGATCAAGCAGATATTGATGAATCAGATATTTCTGAAGACATTACCCCCGAAGAATATACAACTACCTTAGCAGTTAGAAAAGGTGCTGTATTATCTAAAAAGCACCCTGATAGTATCATCATTTCTGCAGATACCATTGTTTACTCTGGTAATAAGTATTATGGAAAGCCTAAAAATAGAGAAGATGCTTTTAATATGCTAAAAGAGCTAAGTGGAAAAACTCATATTGTTGGTTCGGCACTTGCTTTGCATGATGGTAAAAATGTATTTACTGAATTTGAAAAGACTTATGTTACCATAAGGGATTTATCAGATTCTCAAATCTATCGTTATATCGATGCCTATGACACCCTTGATAGAGCGGGAGGATATGGCGCCCAAGATGGCGGTGGAATTTTAATACAAAAGATTGAAGGAAATTTCTATAACGTGGTAGGGTTCGAGATAAAGGCTCTTGAAAAGCTTTTTGCTAAAATAGGACTTGATATTTGGGAATTCCTTATAAAAAAATAACCTTATTAAGCTTGGTTGTTTCTACTCATATTTTTTCACATGAAGTTTCTAGACTCCACCCAGAAGAGAAAAAACGCATCAAAGCATTAGACCTAGTCGAAATAAATAGGCATACCAATAACTTCAAATCAAATAAAAATATCCACCCAATGATGAAAAGTCAGATCCTTTATTTGATGAGTAAAGGTGATCAGGTGGGTGCGTTAAGAAAGTATCGACAGTATTTTAAAAAAACAGGTCAACATAATTACAAACTATTAAGAGAAATGTCTCTTGCTATTATTGAGCAAGCAGTCAGCTGGGGTGAAGAAGAAGATACATTACTCTCTTTAATTGCTATGGAAATTGCACAAGAAGATTCATTTACTCATCATCTTGGTAAGTTAATTCATAGTAAATATTACCCTGTGCAAGCAAAAACGCTTTCTCTTCTTAGAAGAATAGATAATGAGTATTCAGAAATGCTTATTAAATCTTGTCTTTCCTCACAATTTATTATGCTTCGTTTAGAAGCCCTTTCCATTTTAGTGCAAAAGCATAATGAATCAGCACTTGGACAAGTAGAGGCATTAATGAACATGGTCCATCACTTCTATCACCCTATGTTTGTCGATTTTTATGCCTTAGCAGGAACTAAATATGCTATCTCTGTCATGAAGCAGATGATCAGCAATAAAAATTTAAACCTTAACTTAGCCACAATTCTTGCAGCTCGTAATTATCGTATTGAGGAAATGATTCCAAATTTAAGACACTCCTTGACTCATACAAGCCCAATTATACAGGAAGCAGCAGCAGTAGCTCTTGGGTCGTTTTCTGACTCGTACAGTTTATCTCGGCTCAAAACATTAAGTACATCTTCTCATGAAGAAACTAAACTCGCAGCCTTACTAGCTCTATATAGTATGGATCAAAAAGATTACAAAGATGAGATCATAAATCTTGCTAAGAATGGCAATCTCTTTGCTATTTCTTCTCTTGCAAGCTTAGATAACACAAGAAGAGCTCTTCATGAAATTTACTATAGCGATGATAATAACCTTCGGATAAACAGTGCTCTTTCTATGCTAGAAAAGAAAAATCCCCTCTCTATTCCTGTTATTAAGGATCTCATCACTCTTGATTCAAACGTTTTTTATATCGAAGTTGTTAATTCCCCTGGTAAATGCTTTCGTGCGCTACGTCTAAAACCTTTATCCTCTCTTGAAAAAAAAGAAATGATACCCATGGTGAAATCTCACACAGTAATGATCCAAAATCAGATTCTTTCAAAGACAATTGATCTTCCTAGAGACAAATTCATGAAAATTATAGATGATATATTTCTTAAAAAAAGAAATACTCTTATTCCAACAGCCATTGCTCTTTTAGAAAATTTTGATGATGATGAATCTAAAGCCTATTTATCCAAAAAAGCAACTATGCCTGGTGCTCCTTTTATTAGAACAGCATGCCATCTCTCTTTGTGGAAAAGTACCAAAAAGAAACAGCATAAAGAAGCAATCACCTCTTGGATTAAACAATTTGGCAAGCATGAGATGATCTCTATTCAACAGAAAAGCACAGATAAAGACTCTAAGAAAAATCAAATCTCAGAATACGAATTATCCTTAGAAGAAAAAAGTCACCTTCTTATTCAAGCCTTTTTAAACATTTCTTACTCCCGTGAAAAAGCAGGCCTAGACTGCATTTTAGAAGCTATGATTAACGGTCATGAAAAAAATCGCATTCCTTTAGCAGGAGTTCTTTTGAAAACAATTCAGTAATCCTGTAATATATTTGGCATGAGAAAAATTTATGCCATATTATTAGTGTTTTCATTCGTCTTTTCTAAGACAGATAAGGTTGATTTACAATTAAATAAGCCTACAATTTCCCAAAAAGCCATCCATTGTTCACGCGGTGGGGTTATCAAAACCGATGAAATCACTATCTATGCAAAGAATTTTGACTACATCCATGATAAAAAAGGTGATCACAAAGTTACTGCTTCTGGAAATCTTTTAATCAAATTTAATAGATATTTCTTTATTGGTGATAGCATTACTTATGACTATAATACAAAAACTGGTGTAATTTTAAATGGTACAGGTACGGTCAATAACATCATCTCTGGCGGTAAAGAAATCTATCTCTATGAAGATAAATCTTTGGAAATTAAAGATGCATTTATTACTCCTTCATCCACTATCCCTCCTGTATTTGAAGTAACTTCTCCACAAGTAAATGTGACAGGGACAACCAGGGCAACTGCTAAAACTATGGTTGGTAAATTAAATGGCGTTCCTTTTATGTGGCTTCCATCTTGGGGTATGCTTTTAGATGCTAAATATAAACGAGCGCGAACTCTTGCCTACAACATGACTGTTGAGCGTGGACAGGTTCCAATGTTTTGGGTAAGATATAAGCTTTATGATAATGACCTTTTACAAGCTTATACTAGATTAGAGTATAGAGTTTTACCTTTAGATGCCGTAGTTCAAAAAAATGAAAAATCTGTTGAATGGTATGAAGGTTTAGGTGGAGCAATTGATTTAGACTATAAAACTAAAAATAAGAAAATCACCTTTCAAACAAGAAACTTTGCGTCTTATAACATTTGGTACTTGGATATTAACGCAAATAAGCCAAGGCTTAGATATCGCGTCCAAGGAAAGTACAAAGGACTTACAAACAATGATCAAGTTGAAAGTTTTGTACAATGGGATAAATTATCTGATCGATTTATGAGAACTGATTTCCCAACTCAGCAATTTGATATTGGCACACTTGAGAGAAACGAAGCTTTTGTTCATTATAGAACAGATCCAGCTTACTTTCTTATTGCAGCTAAACCGAGACTTAATGAATACCGAGGTTTTAATCAAGATCTTCCAGTTGCTCAAATCGCAATGCGTCCCATTGAAGTTGCCAGAAAATCAAAAATCTATATAGAGCAAAGATATACCGTTGGTTATCACAACTATCTCTATGCTCACCAGCTCAGAGATACTATTCCTAATTTTAACTCTGGAAAGTTTGCGGCAATTGTCAATATGTATCGTCCATTTGGATATGGCCCCCTTAATTTCACTCCTCGAGTTGGTTTTGATGGCATCGTCTACACAAATAACCAAACGGCTGTAAGCAGCACTCAAGCAGTTTGTAACTATGGTGGAGATGCAAGCCTTGATTTTGAGGGTGATTTTCATTACTTCTCTCACTACATAAAACCATATGCAAAATATAACGGCTTAACAAACCCAACTTCTAACAATAACCAACACTTTAACTTTGGAATTAAAGATGGGTATGCAAGACTCAATCAATTTATCTATGGAATTTCCAATGACTTTTACTTCAGAAGATTCCCTGTGGATGTCCCCACTTTTAATGTCAATGTATATGGCATGACCTTTTTTGACACTCCTTCTCTTATCGAGCCTATCTCAAAGGCGATGTTAGACATTGCTTGGCACTATCCACGCTTAGAAATGGGAATGAATTTTGGATGGAATTTTGAAAAAGACACCTATGACTTCCTCGAAGCAAATTTTGGATGGACCGTTAATGACTATATCGCTTTATCATCTGCCTATAGAGATCGTGGTAAATTTTGGTGGAGAAAAGATAATCATTTAAGCTTTGTCCTAGACTCCTACCATACAATTGATGCCTTAGATCAAACACCCCTATCCGATGCAAGGTATTGCGTTGTGAATAAACTTCAACTGCAGCTTGCTCCTTTATGGACCTTTCAAGTAGAAAATAATGTAGGAAGAAGGCCAAGTGTTAAAAATGACCTTGGACAAGTAATTAGAGCTCAAACTCCTTATTATGTTCAAACAAAAATGAAGATTTCAATGGTCTTAAGTAATAGCTACAGACTAGGGTTAACTTATCTTGTTTCAAATTCTAAGAAGGATAATTATTTCACGTTTAACTTCGACCTAATGTAAAAGGTGATCTTTCTCCTAATTTGTGCCTCCGAGTACTACCTGTACACTATCGGACCAAATTAGAATAAATATCATCCAAACTAAAGCGCCTCTAAAAACATGCGTTTATACTTCAAATAAAAAGATATTCGAGTACCAAGATAACTAATTTACATAATTATTCTTCAGTATGGTCAGTAGATCGGTTACTTATAGCCTCAAACGTACCGTCAATAGAAGGCAGCTCTGAGTCAGAATCACTAGCGTCACTTTCTTTAAGATCTTCTATTTCACCTTTTTTACCATCAATTTCATTCTCAATCTGATTTATTTCAGCTTCTGCCTCTATAATCGCTTTTCTAGCGATCTCTATATTTTCTTCATGTCGTTGTTTTTCGCCATAATAAATCAAAGCATAAATTCCTATAGAAAATATCATGAGAAGCCAATGCAAAACAGATTTTGAGTCATCTTCCATTTTAGAAAGTTCTACTTCATAACTCTCAATAATCTCATTTAAAGAAGCTACTTTCCACTCCCACTGATCTAATCGTTTGGCCTCTTGAGTTACTTCGTTAGTTAATCTCACTATTTTTGCACGTGTATGCGGCTTTAAGCCATCTTCCGGGATATTAATCACAGCATGGGCTTCTTCACTTCTTTTGATCTTTTCTCGTCTTATATATTCTTTTTTACGTTCCTTTTTATCTATGATTAGATCCCTAATATCACTTATCACGTTCCATAGGCTCTCAATTTTCTCTTCTGTTATCATTTCTGGATTATTGTCAATTCGGTTTTGAATGTCTATTGCATTTGGAGTTTTAGGATTCCTATAGACTTCTACTAAATCATCTAGTGTATACTTTATTTTCTCTTGGGTATTTAGGTATTTAGAAACTACGTCTTGTATTTTTTCTAAGCCTTCAATTCCATATATTTTTCTAGGCATTTGTTCTATATTTTCTATATCACCACGAAGCTTTAAATATAAAACCTGACCGGCTGCCCTTTTATTTATAGCAATACCAGTTATTTTACCAATCGCCCTCTCTTTCATTCTTTGAATATGTTGCTCAACGATCTCAGGATCTAAACCTTGCGCAAACATATAAACAGGCAAATCTAGTAAATCTATTTTGGATGAAGCTATTAAGCACCCCGCTTTTACACATTCAATAGCTGCTGGATTTTTCAAAGTTGCAATTTCTGCTAATTGACGAATATTTTCCTTAACCTTTTTTTCTAGAATATAATCGCGTTCAAAATTATCTGGAAATACTTCCCCCGTTAAATCTATAGAACTATAATCAGATGACTTACCATGAACAGAAAAATTACCCATTAAAAACCTCTCTTAGCTTTCATTTTAAGCTTCTATTATAACATTTATCCTCAAAAACCTAAACAAAAACAAATCTATACAACCCTATAACTATCAATAGTTTCCATTAATTTCCTCTAAATCCAATTTTTTTTTACAGACAATAAAAATAAAAAAACAATGTAATAAAATTTTAATTACTGAAACTGTCTATTTATTTAAAAATTTACTTATTAATCCTAGAAGCAAATCTACTAAAAAATATTGATGGTTTCTTCCTTACAACTCAAAGTTGGATGATGAAATCATCCCCTTCTTAGTTCTTGCCTCTAGGGCTAGTAGTTGCGGGGTCATCCTCTCCAAATCTTCTTTAGAAATAATCTCTATGTATAACTTACCATCAAGATGATCTAATTCGTGCTGAAGGCACTTTGCTCGCCATTTCTTTTCTTTCTTAGTGATTCGCTCACCCTTTTCATTGGTGAATTCAATGACTATATCATGAGATCTTGATACTTCTGCAGAGACTCCTGGCAAAGAGAGGCACCCTTCATTGCGAATAAACTGTCTATCAGAGTATTTTGTTATTACAGGATTAATATAGACTTCAGGATTATCTAGGCAATAAGGATAACCTTCTTTATCAATTTTTTCAGAAAGATCGTTTACAAAGATTCTCAAATCATACCCTATTTGATTTGCTGCAAGCCCTGATCCATTGTGAGCTAAGCACACTTCTTTTAAATCTTTAATGATTTTTTTAACTTCATCATTGATTTCAGTTACTTCTTTACATTTTTTTTTCAGTACCGGATTTCCGTAATAGCAAAGAGATCTCATATATTCCTTAATTATTCTTCTGTTGTTGTCATAGGTTGAGTAGATTCAATTTCAATTTCAGCAGGCTTTGGTGCCATTGAAAGAGCATGTGACCAATAAGTTAAAATAAAACATCCAGCTAAAAACGCAACTGCTAGGTAAGCTGTTGCTTTTTTAACAACATCTGCAGTGGAGGCTCCAAATACCGAAGATGAACTATCCCCACCAAAAGAGGCTCCTAAACCTAAATTTTTACTTTCTTGCATAAGCACTAGTAAAGATAGCAATATCCCCATTCCCAAAAATAAAAATACAAACATAAAAAATAATAATGACATTAAATACCCACCTCGCTAATCAATTGATTGAATGTTAGCGCTTCTAATGAGGCGCCACCTACTAAAGCTCCATCAACATTATTTATTGATAGAATTTCTTTAATATTTTCTGATTTAACAGATCCTCCGTAGAGAATCCTAATTTCGCTTGCTTTTTCACCTGCAAGCTCTTCTAACTTTGATCTAATAAAATTATGCACTTGTGAAATGATTTCTACAGAAGCTACCTTTCCAGTACCAATTGCCCACACAGGCTCATAGGCAATAGAGACCTTATTCCAATGAGCATCCATTAATGATGAAAGAGCTTCTTCAAGCATATGATCAATAACTTCTTCTGTTTCACCTTGCTCTTTTTCATCTAAAGTTTCCCCAACGCACAGTACAAAGGGCATATCTTCAACAACCGCTCTCTCTACTTTTTTAGCAATCACTTGATTACTCTCTAAAAATATTTTACGTCTTTCGCTGTGTCCTAATAGGACAAAATCACACCCCACATCTTTTAACATTGTAGCACTTACTTCGCCTGTATAGGCTCCATGATTATGCTCAGACATATTTTGAGATCCAATAAGAATATTTTTATCAAGTGCCACTTCTTTTAATTCTTTAATTGATAAAAACGAAGGAACAATCGCTAAATCTATATCTTGTTGCTCTGCAATATTTGTTATAAAATGAATTGCCTCTCTTCGAAGCATATTCATTTTCCAGTTTGCAATAATTAACTTTCTCATAGCTTAAGAGCATATCACACTAAAACATCATTTTCAAGTTGAAAATTTGAAAGCAATCCTTTATCTTTTTAAAACATGAATACATCCATAAAAAATTTACATACGGTTTCCTCACTTACCTTTGAAATTAAAAATCTTTTTGAGACAAATTTTAAGTATATCAAGGTTAAAGGTGAAGTTTCCAATCTCAAGAAACAACATAGCGGACACATTTATTTTACATTAAAAGATAAATCTTCAAGCATCTCAGTTGCTCTTTTTGCTGGCTACGCTAATAAGACACTTATTCCAAAAGATGGTGATGAAATCATTATTGAAGGCGAGATCTCGGTTTATGCACCGCGCGGTAGTTATCAGATCATTGCTAAAAATATCTCAAAAACCGGAACAGGTGATCTATTAATGAAGCTGCACTTGTTAAAGGAAGAACTTAATAAAAAGGGTTACTTTGACAAGGAGATCAAAAAGCCCCTTCCAAAATTCCCTAAAAAAATAGGTGTTGTGACAAGCGGTACTGGATCAGTCATCAAAGATATAATTAATGTCCTTTCCAGAAGATACCCTAACTTTCAGCTTATCTTATATCCAGTCTCTGTGCAGGGTGCAGGTGCAGAACTAGAAATTGCAAAAGCTATTAATGATTTTAACAAACACCACCTTGTAGATGTTATGATTGTAGGACGAGGCGGCGGTTCGTTAGAAGATCTATTTTGTTTTAATGAAAGAGTCGTAGCAGATGCCATATATAATTCTAAAATTCCAATTGTTTCTGCATGCGGTCATGAAACAGATTTTACTATTGCTGATTTTGTTGCAGATGTTCGAGCTCCAACACCTTCTGCTGCTGCTGAACTTGTTGTTGTGGATAAAGCTTTAGTGAAGCAAGCACTTGATAAACAAAAGCAAACTCTTTACCAAATCACACAAGCGCGCATTAAGCAATTTAAAACTCAAATCGAGAAAATGGCAAAATCGCGAGCCTTTGTATCCCCCTACTCAATGCTTTCTATCTTTATTCAAAATGTGGATAACCTCTCTATGAATTTAGATAAGGCACTTATTGATTCAATAACTCTTAAAAAGAAACTCCTACATGAAAAGAAAAAATCACTTGAACTACTATCTCCTGAGACAAAACTAAAAGCAGCAAAAGAAAAAATTAAATCACTTTGCAAACATCTAGAATCAATAAACCCAAATAACCTATTAAAAAAAGGTTATTCCTTAATCTTTAAAAAAGACTCAAAAACAATTATCAACTCAATTAAACAACTAAAGGCCGATGAAAATATCACTATTAGATTCTCTTCAGGCTCAGCTGTTGCAAAAATTGAACAATTAAAGGATTAAAACTATGAAAAAAGATAATACATTCGAAGTAGCTTACGCAAGGCTCGAAGAGATCTTAGAAAAAATCAACCATGGAGATATCTCTTTGGAAAAATCTATTGAACTATACGAAGAAGCCGACAAACTTATCAAGAATTGCAATGAAAAAATTGATGTCGCAGAAAAGAAGATCACTACTTTGATGAAAAACCGTGAAAAAGAACTTGTTCTTGATGAAGACGGTAATCCTATCCAAAATGAGTTCGTGCATAACAAAGAGAATATTCTAGAAACATAATCTACTGATAATGACGAAGCTAAAGACAAACTCAAAGAATAGTAGCAATATTGATGACTTCATGCTAAGAGTGAAGAAAAAAGAAAAGACTACTCTTATGAAAATTGGTATTTGCCCTAGTTCTAAAAAGATTCCTGCGAAGAACTTTGTTTTTCCCATCATGGACTATCTTCATAAGAATAACATTGAAGTCTTTATTGATGATGAACTTAAAGACAACTTTTCTCTTCCTGTTATAGAAGATTCTTCTGAAATAGATATCTTTATCACCCTTGGTGGAGATGGAACGCTTCTTTATTTTATGAATAAATACGCAAACCATAAAAATGCCCTATTTACGGCAGTGAATTTTGGCTCTTTGGGGTTTATGGCAGACATACGCATTGAAGAATTTGAAGGTTATCTAAATGATCTCATCAATAAACGCTATGAAGTACATAAGCGTGTGATGGTTGATGCAATTTCTCCTGCAAAAGATCTACACTCTGCTGTTAATGACGTTGTCTTACACCGCGGAAATATAAAAAGCATGGTTGGACTAGAAGTTAAGATCGATGGTCTATATTTTAATACTTTTCAATCAGATGGGTTGATCATCTCTACACCGACTGGATCTACAGCCTACTCCCTTGCCTCTGGTGGTCCTATTGTTGATCCGAGCCTCAATGCCTTCATTATCACCCCAATCTGCCCTCATACACTCACAACACGCCCTTTTGTCATTCAAGACAGCTCTGTAATCGAAATTACCTCTATCTCTGAATCCAATCCCATCACGATTACCATGGATGGGCTCTCTTCTTTTGAACTAAATCCAAATGAAACAATGACCGTAAAGCTAAGCTCAAGGAGCTTTAATCTCATTTCATTCCCCGAAAAAGATAATTCTTTTTACTCAATACTTCGAAAGAAACTTGGATGGAAAGGTTCTAATAGCTATGGTCGGTAAGCTTTGTCTTTCCTCTAAACACTCTATACAAAATATATCCGTATAATTGGTTCATTAAACATTACCATGATTTGATTTTTTTCTGACTACAGGTCCGACTTTTTATAATTAAAGACTTTCAGAACTTCCTTTGCCAAATCCATAATTCTTTGCCATTCAGGTAAATCAATGAATTCTTCAGGTTCTCTATGCTTATCAGAAAACAATTCAAAAACATCATGCAATTTTAATAAATTTTCATATTGTGTCACTGTAATTCCATAGCTCTTATAATCTTCAATAACTCCGTCTGCATAATCAAAAAATTCCATACAAAATTCATCAAAATCTCCTATATATGGACCCTCAGACCTTATCCAAATTCTCTTTTGGTAATCTTTATTAGATATCTCACAAATATTTTCTAATAGATTATTTAAGATATATTCCTTTTCATTTTTTGTTAAATCTATATCTTTTTTATTCATATACAAACTCCTCTAGTGGAATATGAGCCTCCGCTGTCTTCTTATTAACCATATTCCCATACTTATCGATATATTTTCCATGCTTCATATTTACTACATATGGTTTTCTTTGAGCAGGCCATTTCGCATGAGGTTTTCCAGGCATTACTCTCACATATGTTTTATCATTTTTAGGATGAATATATTTTATTCCTGCTCCATATTTTGAAACTTGTATTTCATAATCTTTAGGTATTCCTTTTGGACGTGAAAACACTGGTATTCCAACTCTTTTTATTAATTTCTTTACATCATCTTCTCTGTCAAAAACCACACCTCTATAGGGTTTTAAATATTCCTCTGCAAAATTAAATTTACCTTTATAAAAAGCTTTAAATCTTTCTCCAATGGTAAGCTTAGCTTTTTCCGCATTCTTCAACATCACACATTTATCTTTTAAAAAATATGGAAGTTTTTTAACCATTTTCTTTGCATCAAAAAGCCATAAAAAATTAGAAAGATGTAACATGTTTTCAGCCTTAGCTTCAGGCGTAAATGCTTTTGCATGGCTTGTTCCATAAAGGAAATCAATCCCCTCATGCAATATCAAAACCAGTTTTTCATAATGCTCATTCACATCAATACCAGACATAAACAAACCACTTAATCCTCCGAGGGTTTTACCTGGAAAATGTTTCTCCACAACTTTATTCAACCCATCACAAACCCAAGGAACAAAAGAATAACGATCTGCAACTGCATTAAAAAATTCATGCATGCAATAGGCAGTCATTTGACGATGGTGTTCAATCAAACTAAGTGAATCCATAGAATCACCTAAAGCTTTTTCATCATGGCTAATTTGATTTGGTATGCTTTCTAAAAAATCTCCCATCATTTCATTTACTTTTTCCTGTATCTCTTCAGAATTAATCTCCATAACGGCCAATTCATTAGCTTTAGACATTGAATGTGGAAAAAGGTTTGCTATCTCAGTCTTTTTCTTTTTCGTTTGAGAAACGCTCCCAGCACAAGCTACCTCGCCTGCTGCAATTGCTGCAGCACTTGCTCCAGAAACACACACTGCAACTACTGTAACAGCGGCCGTTGCAACGACTACAATAGCTCCTATTGCGATTTCCTTTTTATGGTCACTAATAAATTTCTTTGTCCTTTCCCAAGCATTACTTACCCAGCCTATGCGCCTTAGATAACTCATCCTTTTAGAAGAAAGATCTAATAACAGAGTGGAATAAAATTCAAAATTTCTCTCATTAAATGCAATCTCTAGAGGATTTTCTTTATGATCAAGCAAAATTGCAATCTCATTTTCAATCTTAGTTTTATCTGATATATCAGGTAAGGCTCCTTGACTAGCTAGAACCGCTATTAATTGATTAATTTTTGTTTTTTCTACGTCTGAATAAGAATTATCATAGTCTCCCTTCTCTATTCTATCTACGAAGGTCATAATATCATCATATGTAAACGCCAATTTAGTATCAGTTTGATCATAAACATCTAAAAAAGAGTTCGGATTTGCCACTAACCCAGGCGTTGCACAAAGAATCATAAAATTTACAAAACATCTAATTAAAAATAACAACTTTTTCATAACAAAAAACCTTTTGCGACATGAAAACATAAATGTTAGATTAACGTCAATTAAAGTTTGTTTGTTAAATTAGTCCTATCGAGTAAAATAAAATCCGCCAAAACTAAAGCGCTCATTGCATCAACAATTGCTGGTGCGCGAATCGCAACGCATGGATCTGTTCGCACATTTGTCTTTTGCATCACAACCGTATTTTGCCCATCAAGCGTCATTGTCTTCATCGGCTTTTTAATAATAGGCTCACCTAAACCTGCAGGCACATTTGAAATAACGCATTCGATCACGCCACCGACATAATCCCCTTCTTCCATAACCTTTTTTAACACTGTGGAAAAGTCTTCTTTTTCTCCGCCTACCTCAATAATTTTTGCTCTGATTTTAATATCGCCAAGCAATGTTTTGGCTACTGCGCCAGCTGCTACTCTTGCAGCTGTTTCACGCGCAGAGGCTCTGCCACCTCCCCGGTAATCGTAGATGCCATATTTTTTAAGGTAGGTGTAGTTGCCGTGTCCAATTCTAATCACATTTTTCACTTCATCATATGAGGAGCTTTAATCTCATTTCATTCCCCGAAAAAGATAACTCTTTTTACTCAATACTTCGAAAGAAACTTGGATGGAAAGGTTCTAATAGCTATGGTCGGTAAGCTTTGTCTTTCCTCTAAACACTCTATACAAAATATATCCGTATAAAAAGACTAACGGTAATCCTATCACAGCAATAAACAAAGTCACTATCAAAGTTGTTCGTTGCGCAGATGCGTTATAAAGCGTTAATGAATTATTCATATAATCAAGTGTTGAAGGGAGCATATTTGGAAATGTTCCTACTAAACACAGCACGAATAACAAAGTAATCGTAGTCATAGAAAACAAAAAACCATAGCCTGGCTTTTTAGCTTTTAAAGCCAAAGGAATCATTATCATTGAAACCACCAGTACGGCTGGTATGATAAAAAATACTGGATACTTTAAAAAAATCGATGTAATGCGAGGAAGTGCAATCCAAGTCCAAATAGTAGCTCCTATAAACAGCAAATAGAAAAGAGGCACTAAAACTTTAGCAAAACGATATAGTTTTGTTTGCAACTCATCTTCTGTCTTGATAAGCAAAAACATATTTCCATGCATTGCAAAAAGAGATAGAGCAAAAATTCCTATATAAATTGAATAGGGATGAAAAATCGCACTTAATGAAATAAAGAGCTCTCTGTTTTTATCTACAGGAACACCGAGTAAAAGATTCCCCAACAAAACACCTGCTGCAAAAGTGATCACTACACTTGCAAACCAGAAAACTGCATCCCAAAAATATCTCCATTTAAGCGATTCTTCTTTTGAACGAAATTCTATAGAAAAAGCACGTGTGACAATTCCAAATAACATAATGATAATTAATAAATAAAAACCTGATAAAAGCACTGCATAGACATCTGGAAAAGCTACAAATAAAGCTCCAATGACCGCAATTAACCACACCTCATTTCCATCCCAAAATGGACCTATCGAATTTAAAAAAATTCTTCTATTATGATCTTTGCCTGCAAAAATCTGTAAGATCCCCACGCCTAAATCGAACCCATCTAATACGACATAGAGGACAACGGCAGCACCTACAATTAAATAGGCTAATATTTGCATTACTTCAGTAGACATTTTGCCTCCTATTCCTGATTAAGTTCTAAAAAAGGGTCCTTGTATACACCATCGGTATCTTGATCATCATCAAAGACTGGACCTTTCTGAATTTTTTTATTGAGTAGATATAAAAACAATATGAGCATTAAAGTATACATAGCAGCAAACATACTAATTGAGGCTATCACATCTGATCGAGAAATCACCCTTGATACCCCTTCAGATGTACGCATTACATTATACACTATCCACGGCTGCCTACCTAACTCTGCTGTAAACCACCCTGCAATGTTACCTACATAGGGAAAGATTATTGAATAAACAGATATCCATAAAAACCAACGTCTTTTTTCTAAAGAACGATAAAAACAAAGCCCTAATAGAGCAATTAATATCATGGCACTCCAAGCATAGATCATCGCCCTATAACTATAAAATACAGAAGGAACATGAGGCCAATCTTTTTTCGGAAAATTATTCAACCCAGGCACTGCTTCATGCAGATTATGATATGTAAGTAAACTTAACAAAGAAGGAACAGCAATACCATAAACTTTCTCTTCTTTCATATCTACAATTCCGATAAGGGACATCGGAGTATTTTTTTCTGTATTAAAAACCGCTTCCATCGCCGCAAACTTTGTAGGTTGATCCCTTGCAACTCCCTTGGCGCTGCTATCTGCTGACCACAGTTGCAATATTAAAGCCACAAAGGCTGTAATTAAAGACCCCTTAAGCATTCTTTCACCAAAGTGCTGATGCTTTTTCTTTAGCACATAATAAGCAGATATGCTCACTACAAAAAATATACCCAATAAAAAACACCCTAACAATACATGCCCCAACCTTGTTAAAAAGGAAGGAGAGAAATAAACCTGCCAAAGATCCGTAATAACTGCCCGTCTGTGGATTCCTTCACCAATAATTTTATAACCAGCTGGCGTCTGCATCCAAGAATTTGCCATCACAATCCATGTAGCACTAAAAGTTGCCCCTAATCCTACCATAATAGTTGCTAAATAATGAGTCTTCGGTTTTACCTTCGTCCACCCAAAAATCATAATCCCTAAAAAACCTGCCTCCATAAAAAAAGCAAAAACCCCTTCTGCTGCCAAAAGGGATCCAAACACATTTCCAACAAACTTAGAAAACTGAGACCAGTTATTTCCAAAAGCAAACACCTGAATAAAACCTGTTGCTACACCCATAGCAAAAAACAAACCAAAGATATTTACCAAAAATCTGGTGATCTTATAATATTCAGGATTCTTTGTTTTTAAATAAAGCCCCTCCATTAAAATAATCACCCACGCAAGCCCAATAGTCATAGGCGGAAATAAATAGTGAAAAGTAATATTCATCGCAAATTGAATTCGCGATAACATGGTGACATCCATATATAGCCCTTTTTGAAAATACTAGTTACAACATAAAACTTTTTCTAATTTTGAACAATTAATAAATCATATACTGCGCTCTTTAAGAAAACTTTAATTATCACTTGGAGCAAACAATAGAAAATGATATAATCTTTGAAAATAAAATTTAAGGAATCTCATGGATGTGCAAAACACTCAAATGAATCAAAATATTTATAACTTTTTCTTTCAACCGTGGAATGAACAATTTATCACAAAAGAAACTCCGAATCATGAGGCTGTTAGAGCAATAGTAATCATTGCTGCAATCATCATAACGGGAGGCTTAGCTCTTATCTTTTTCGCTATACAATCATTTATTGACCTCTCTTCTAGGAATAGAGAAATAGAATATACTAATGAATCGGATTTTCCTGAGCCAATTCAATCCTCTCAAGAATCTAATGTTAGCGTGGAAATGACTAGTTCAGAAATAAACCTCTTTTCAGATATGGTAAATCTAGTAACAAGTTGTATAGAAAATAAAACACATGAAAACATTGAAAATCTAGAGGTTTCAAATGAAACCTGGGGTTCTGCAGAAGAGATTCTTATTAATCAAATAAAAGAGTTATTGGGTAATAGGCAAGAATTAGAGATGAATTTGAATCAACTGAAGCAAACCTCTGTAGATTTTCAAGATCTAAACAAGTTAAATTCTTTCCTAAAAAAATTATTCACCGAATTTAATACTTCAAATACAATTACAATAAGTGACCTTGAGGATCTTTATTATTTTGATCTAACAGGATACATTTGTAATATACAAGCTTTGCCAAACAAACCATTCCACTTAGATATTTGCGCTCAATATCTTAGGTATATTGTAGATATCAAAGGCATGATTCCAGCTAGCCTTACTTTGTATCCACGTACAAGAGAGTCATTAGCCCAAAAAATTAACTCTAATTTAGAATTAAATCATAAGTACTGTACAAGCTTCAATAATATTTCAAGATGTTTAAAAAAATGTATTCTAAGTGACGATTTTACTAGCATTGAAAACTCTTTAAAAAATAGCAATCCACTTTTAGCTTTATACGACTCATTAAATCAAAAAACTGAAGATCAAAGCATACATATTGATTGGCAAATTATAAGAGATCATATTAATGCTTCGAATAGAACCGACTTTGCTAGAGTTTTTGAATACTTATTCTATTCTACAGAAATGTTTAGGTATTTCCATGCAAAATAAAATCCACTAAAACAAGAGCGCTCATGGATTCTACAATTGCAGGTGCGCGAATTGCAACGCATGGATCTGTTCTGACATTTGTCTTTTGCATTACAACAGTATTTTGACCATCTAGAGTCATGGTTTTCATTGGTTTTTTAATTGTTGATGTTGGTTTAAAGGCAACTCTGAAAATTATATCTTCGCCTGTTGTGATTCCTGCTAAGATTCCACCATGATGATTTGATAAAAACTTACCATCTTCCATCTCATCATTATGCTCTGAGCCTTTCATGCGGGCGGCATTAAAGCCTTCTCCGAATTCAACCCCTTTGCAAGCATTAATAGAAAGCATCGCACTTGCCAAGTTTGCCTCTACTTTTTCATAGATAGGCTCACCTAAACCTGCAGGCACATTTGAAATAACGCATTCGATCACGCCACCGACAGAATCCCCTTCTTCCATGACCTTTTTTAACACTGTGGAAAAGTCTTCTTTTTCTCCGCCTACCTCAATAATTTTTGCTTTGATTTTAATAGCACCAAGCAATGTTTTGGCTACTGCGCCAGCTGCTACTCTTGCAGCTGTTTCGCGAGCAGAGGCTCTGCCCCCTCCGCGGTAATCGTAGATGCCATATTTTTTAAGGTAGGTGTAGTTGCCGTGTCCAATTCTAATCACATTTTTCACTTCATCATATGAAGAGCTTTTATGATTTTTATTTTCAATCCACATCATGATGGGAGTGCCCGTTGTTTTATTTTCAAAAACACCTGATAATATTTGTACTTCATCTAATTCTTTCCGTGGAGATACGTACGGAGAAAACCCTGGACGGCGTTTTTTCATATCACGATTGATCATCTCTTCATCGATATAAATACCTGCTGGACATCCATCGATTACGCAACCAATTCCTTCACCGTGAGATTCACCGAATGTTGTTACTGTAAACATTTTGCCGAAAGAATTTGATCCCATGAACCCTCTACTATTTCTGTACACACCTGTCTATATAAGCGATCACGCCGAGCAAACGCTTCTTCTAAAGACATACCCTTTAAAAAAACTCGAGGTTTTGGCCATCGAGGTTGTAAAACTTCAATTTCAGAATAAAGATAGATCACTTTAGTAAATTGAGACAAGATCTCTTTTGCATTTGGGATTTCAACGACTCCTCCGCCTGTTGATATCACAGTATTTTGTTTACCAATTAATGAAAACATTACTTCTTGCTCTTTTTTGCGGAAGATCTTTTCTCCATCACCTAAAAATATCTGACGATTTGATCGACCTAATAAATCTCTTTCTTCCATTTCAATATCTACATCAATAAACTCCATATCAAAATACTCAGCTAATCTTTTTCCAAAAGAACTTTTTCCCACACCTTTGTAACCGATTAAAACTATGCTTTCTTTCATACTGATAATTCCAAATTCATACCAATTTTAATAAAGTCATATATACCTGTTGGATAGGCCTTTATTAAACACTCTATTCCATCAATGATAGTCTTATCAAAAGCTCCTGCTGCAGCCACCATCAACGAAAGCGCTACCCGATGATCCTTTTCTCCATATACACATGCTCCAATCAGTTTTGAAGGATAAATAACAAGACCATCTAGTCTTTCTTCTATTTTAGCGCCCATACTCAATAATTGAGTGAGCATTGAAGAAATTCTATTACTCTCTTTATACCTTGTAATCTCTGCACCTTTTATAATTGTTTTAGACGTTGCAAAGCAGGCGACTACTGCTAAAATTGGCAAAGTATCAATACAATGATTAATATCGACTTCTATACCACAAAGCTTATCTCGATATTCGACATTCAATACACCATCATCATCAAATTCTACAAATGCTCCCATTTCACGTAAAATATCTAATGCTTTGATATCTGGTTGAAGTGACTCTTCATCCAAACCAAAAACCCTCATTTTACCCTCTGTAACCAAGGCAGCGGCAATCGGAAATAAAGCTGAAGAAAAATCTCCTGTGATTTTCATGGCAAATCCTTCGTAAGAAAGATTACCATCAACTTCAAATACTCGATACTCTTCGCGAAAAACTCCAGCTCCCATTACCTCTAGCCAATGCAAGGTTAAATCAACAAAAGGTTTTTCACCAGCATTCAAAACAAATATCTCTGATGGCCCTTTTAAAAAAGCTGTAGATAACAATAAGGATGACACCAGTTGAGATTCCTTTCCTTCTATCATCATTGATCCAGATTTTAATTTTCCTTTAATAGAAATCACACCTGCATCCGTATCATCAAATGAGTATACTTCCATTCCTTGTTCTTTATAAACATCTAATAGAGGTTTTACCACACGCCTCGTCTTTATAGACTCATCTCCTGTAATCTGAACTTCCCCTTCAACCAAAGCAGCAAATCCCATTAAAAATCTAAGAGCTACCCCAGAGTTTCCGACATCAATCACTTTGTTCGGTAGCTTAGGAGCTCCTCCAACACCTTCTATTTCTACTGTAGATCCCTCTTGCTTTATCTTTGCCCCAAAGCTTATCAATCCATCTAACATGGAATAAATATCAGGAGAAATCAAAATATTTTCTATTGTAGATGTGCCACTTCCCATCGCCGCAAAAGCAAGAGCCCTTAATGTTTCTGGTTTTGATGATGGGATAAAAACCTCTCCCTCAATCTTGCTTGGTTTTATAGTGCAGCGCATAAACCTTCCCTTTGATAAATTAAATATGTTTCCATTATTTTTTCTTTAGATACCGGGTGAGCAAATCTTCCTTCATATTCTAACACTGATCCAATTGACTTTAAAAGAACAAAATAAGGCTCTTGCTCTTTATTCTTTTTATCAAGAAGCATAGCTTTATATAACTCTTCACCACTCATTTCAAATGGGATGGTTAAATCAATATTTAGTTGTTGTATTTGCTCAAAATCTTTTAAAGATAAAAAACCCAACTGATGACTTAATAGCGCTTCAAAATAAATCCCTTTCCAAACAGCCTTTCCATGAGATTCAGAAAAGCCACTTAAATATTCGTAAGCATGAGCAAAGGTATGTCCAAAATTCAAGATCTGTCTTTGTCCCTTTTCTAATAAATCAAGTCTACAAATTTCTTCTTTTAATTCGCGCGCTCTTAAAAGTGATTTATCTTCAGAGAAAAATAATGCCTTATCAGATGTTAAAGCGATTTTAATCACTTCAGAAAATTGCTCTTGATAGAGCTCTTTGCTTAATGTTGATAAAAAACTTTGCTCTAAACAGACCTCTATCGGAGTATAAAAATTTCCTATAAGATTTTTTCCGTGTTCAGTATTAATTCCATTTTTCCCTCCTATGCTTGCATCGCAGAAAGCAGTGATCGATGTAGGAATTAAAGATAAATTCACCCCGCGCATGTACGTAGCTGCAACAAATCCTACAAGATCTAAAATCACACCTCCCCCAAAAGCAATTAGTTCCGTATTCCTTAAAAACCCTTTTTTAAAAAGATAATCTTCAATATGAGCCTTTTGCTTTCTTGATTTAACCTTTTCTCCTGAGTCAATAACTAGAATTTCAAACCCTAATTTCTTTAAAAATTGCGCATAAATCGAAGCTAAATTTCTATCTGTAATCAATAATACTCTGCAACCTCGTTGAGATACACTTCTTAAAAAACTAGTTACCGTATAAGAAAAATTTCGATCCATCAAAAATTAAGCTGCCCTTTATTTGCGATTAAGATACAATATATCAAAGTAAATAATTTTGACTATGGATTTTATTGTAATTACAGGACCTACCTTTTCAGCGGCAATACGAAAGATTAAACGTACATTAAAAATCGATGCCGGTATAGAACTACGCTTAGACCTGTTTCATGAGATTAACACTATAGAAATCAAAGAGATTCTAAAGGTTTTAAGAGACGCTGGAAAAAAAGTTATTTTTACTCTTAGATCAATTCAAAACGGTGGCGGCTATAAACGCTCAATGCCATCTTTAGAAAAAGAAATAAAAGATTTGGCAACACTTGATCCTGATTACATGGATATAGAATGGAATTTATCTTCCTCTCTATTTGATGCCCTTGATTCAACTAATATTATTGCCTCACATCACGATTTTATCCGCACACCCCCCTCTATTGAGCGCTTATTAGAAAAAATGATGCAGAAAAAAGCTTACGCTTATAAGGTTTGCACAACAGCACAAGCTTTATCTGACTCTTATCGAATGATTAACTTCATTCACAAACAAAAAAATCTCGGTTTAAATATTATAGGCCTATGCATGGGTGAAAAAGGGAAAATTACCAGACAAGATGGATTAAAGGTTGGTAATTATCTTAATTATAAAATCATACACGTGAGCGATAAAGTCGCTCCCGGTATAGATTTTCCTTGATATTTTTGAAGAAAAAAGAGACAAAGGATATATATAGGTAAGGAGAAAAAAAGAGCTTGAATATATTTTCTATCATTAACCCAATTATTGAGATTGCCATTATCACGGTAATGATCAATTACTTGCTCTCCTTTTTCTGGAATACCCGGTCAATGGACCTTATCCTTGGTTTCATAGCTTTTATCCTTATTTTCGCTTTTTCTTCTCTTCTTCCTTTCCCGGTTCTACATAAACTTATGCTTTTAGTTGCAAATGTCGCTGTTATTGCCATCATCGTTATATTCCAGCCCGAGCTGCGTGTAGCCCTTTCCAAGCTAAGCTTTAAAAGTAAGCGCTTTAAACAAATAGATGACTTCGACATATTCTTAGAAGAGCTCACAAGCTCTGTTTATAATCTTGCCTCAAAACAAACCGGTGCTCTTATCGTCTTAGAGAAGGAAGATTCTTTAGAAGATTATATTAACAAATCCTCAATCATCGGAGCAAAATTCTCAACAGAGATAGTCGATGCTATTTTCTCTAGATACTCACCCCTTCATGATGGCGCAATCATTGTTAGAGATCAAAAGATCGCAGCCGCTCAAGCTATTTTACCTCTGGCAGATACACCCCACGTACAAAGAAACCTAGGAACAAGACATAGAGCAGCTGTTGGCCTAAGCATCACAACAGATGCCGTTGTAATCGTTGCGTCTGAAGAAAATGGTAAAGTATCCATCGCACGAGAAGGTATCATAACACGTGGAATTAAGATTGAGCGATTTAAGGTGATTATCAGAAGCCTCTTTACATCAGATGAAGATGTCCCTGAAGAACCTAAGAAATCATTTAACTTTGGGATGAAAGTATGATAGCAACTCTAAAGAATATATTTTTTGAGAACTGGTTCAGAAAGATCATATCTCTCTTTGTCGCAATCATTATATGGTTTGTCGTGCATGACTCCTTAGATATTAGACGAAGCACGCCCACCACTACAACACAACTAGAAGAAACCACTATTTCAAATGCCTCATAGATATTTCTATCCACATCCACTCAATCTAAATGAGATTATAAACCTTCCCAAAGAAGAACTCAAACATATCAAAAAAGTAATGCGCACAAAAGCAGGCGAAAAGATTGAAGTCATAAATGGAAAAGGCGATCTTGCTACTTGCATTTATGATGATGAAGTGACTGTGGAAAACGTGTCCCAAGGACAAAGACCATCCAGACACAAAAGCCTAGCACTTGCACTTACCGAACCCAAAAACCTTGAGCTTGTCATAGAAAAAGCAACAGAGCTCGGCATCCAGACTTTCTATATCTTCCCCTCTCAAAAAAGTAAACTAAAAGAGCTCTTTCCCTCCAAACAAGAGCGTCTAAACAAAATTCTTATCTCCGCCCTAAAGCAATCAAAACGTCTATTCCTCCCTAAAATTCATTACCTCACATCGAAGGAAAATCTTCCTAAAGAAGAAAACTATCTCCTTGCAGATTTCCACGGAACAACATTTACGAAGACTTCCTCCTCCCAAACATTTATCATTGGCCCAGAAAGTGGATTCACCCCCGAAGAGATTAAATTTTTCAAAGACTCCCTAAACGCCCAAGGCATTCTCCTCTCAGATGGTGTGCTCCGCGCAGAGACCGCCGCTCTCCACGCCTCCGTCCTCCTCACATTATAACTTAAAAATCCCAGAAAGCAGAAATTCTTTCTTTAGGGCTCTCTACTATAGGTTCACCTCCAAATAAGCAACTCATCGCTAACACAAAACTACCTACTATTGCCCACATGAGAACCTCCCTTTTTAGTTTTTACTAAGGAAGCTTTTGCCTGTTGTTTAGAGCGCACAATTTTAACAGCTTCTTCATAGGGTTCTACTAATAAATCAGTCAAGGGTTTCTTTGGTCTTGCTTCGCAATAACAAATATCTTTTTCATTGCCTGCAAGAACATACGCTACACTTCCATCTTTATTCTTTTGTCCTTTTTTATCACAAAAACTAAGATAAACTTGAGCTCTGGATGGAGTAAATGGAAACTCTCTTAAATAAGGGCGAAGCTTTTCATGTTGGTTGATGATTTGTGTGAGTTTTTCTTTTA